>DAHWKF010000001.1 GCA_027343785.1 Leptospirillum sp.
CCCCGGGGCAAAGATCTGCTTTCGTTCCTCCCTGCTGGGCTTCCAGCCCAACGTTTCCTGAACATGAAGGGTGGGAGAGGGTATTTCTGCCACCGTCCCGAAAGATAACGATTGGGCCAGCGTCATTTCGCGTGTCTGCTCCATGAGGGTCGGGATAATGTTTTCGGGTTTACCGGATTCGGCGATCGCCTGGGTCAGGGTCATCCAGGCCCCCCGGTAGTCATAGCGGTTGGAATAAAAATGAACCCCCAGGAAACCTTCGAGCTCCCGCCGGAGCCGGTTGGAAGAGAAGACGACCACAAAGGCGCCCAACCCCAGAATGATCGTGAGGCTGGCAGAGAGCTTTCCCCAGACGGGACCCAGCGATTCAAGCGTGGTTCCGACGCCTCCCAGGATGACAAGCCCCGCCCCTCCCAAAAGAAGCAAAACCGACCTGTTGATCGTGTTCCGGCTGATGGCCAGTGCGACATCCTGTGACTTCTGGAGCAGGAAGGCGTAGAGAAAGAATCCATCGAGAAGGACAAGCCCGACAGGTTCCAGCAAGAGGAAGGAACGGTCGAACCCGCTATTGATGATCTGGTTTGCATGGACCAGTATCAGGGAACAAGACCAGAGGGAGGCCCCGATCAAAGGGTATTTGATGTTCCAGCGGGCGAGGGAGTCGGCCGAAATATAGGTTCTGGACATCTGGTAGAGGGATAAAAGGAGAATCCCGATCAGGAAAAAACCGGCTCCGGAAAGATTCGGGGTGCTGATCAGGAGGATCGAATGGGTTTGGGGCAGAGCCAGCAGACGGAAAAGGTGGTTGTCAAGAAAGAAGCTTGTGACAAAGTAAAAAATCCCCAGCCCCATGACGGTCAGAGGGAGGCCCATACGCAAGAACTGGGATGCGGGTCTTTCACGGGAATACAGGATTGAAAAAAGGAAAACGGCGAAAGATGCCAAAAGCTCGGCGGCAAAAACGCCCCTGATCCCGATATCGAGGTGCCGCATATTATGGATCCGGAGCACCAGGAGGTCCGAAGCGGCCAGTACAAGCGCGCTTGATAAAACCAACAGGGCTGCAAAAGTGGATGCCGACCAGCGGCGCACGAACGCTGTGAGGCCCGTGGTCAGGAGGGTCAAGGAAACTGCAAGGATAGGCAAAAGATCGTGTATTTTCATATCGATGGAGAATTCCCAACCGTCAAGTGAAAAGTAAAAAGATTTGCATGGGATCAAGCAAAAGGGACGCCAGAATAAAAATTCACTGGAACGACCCCTGCGAGATTTTTTCATGTGATCCATCTATTGGCATTTGTATTGCTTGATTACCCCCTGAAATGGCTAGGTTTTGCCTCCAGGCAAGGTTCTGGTCCCCCTGACTGAACGCTCTCGATATGGTGGTCAAAAATTCTTATCTCAAGGAATGCCGATTCTGATGGCGTCCCTCCCGCGTTGGCAGAATGTTTGAATGGTTGTCATGGATGCAATGACGTGCCGGGAACTGGAGGAAAATGCTTGAAAAATTCGTCTGAAAAGGTCTTTGCCGTGATCGTCACCTTCAACAGGATAGAGTTGCTGCTTGAATGCCTCAATGGAGTTTTCCGGCAAACAAGACCTGTTGACGGCTTGATTCTGATCGATAATGCGTCGACAGATAAAACCTCCCTGATGCTTTCTGAACAAAAGATCATCCCGGTCCGTCCACCTGAAAATCTGGAAGATGTTTGGGAAGTTTGCCATTACCCGGGACAGTTGTCGGGGAACCCTCTCGTTTATCTCCGTCTTCCGAACAATGAGGGTGGGGCCGGGGGATTCCATGAAGGGGTCAAGAAGGCGCTCGAGTTTAAATGCGACTGGTTGTGGATGATGGATGACGATGTGGAGCCCGATGAGGATTGTCTCAGAGGGCAACTTGATTTCGCGGAAGTTTCGAAATGCATTCACCCCAGAAAGTATTTCCAGGACGGAAAACCTCATGAATGGGAGGGGTATATCAGTCCGGTGACGGGGCGCAGGGTGTTTCAGCCCGATATTTCGTTCCAGAAAGGGTTTTCCTTTTGCACCATCAATACGGGATGCTTTGAGGGGATGTTGATCCACCGTTCCATTGTGGAGAAGATCGGATTGCCGGACAAAAGATTTTTTCTGGGGTCGGACGATTCCGTGTACGGGTTTCTGGCCCACTTCCACACACCCGTCCTTTATGTGAAGACCCCCCGGATCAACAAGAAAAAGATTTATCGTGTTGAAGATAATCCCATATCCGACAGAAGCATCTATTACGGGATGCGAAATACCTTTCTGGTCCAGAAATACATGAATCAGCGCATTCCGCGGTACAGGCTTGTCAGATCTTTTTTTCTTCTTGTCAAATTTATGGATTATGCCCTGAATATCCTGCAGAACAGGAAAGGAAAGGTTCGCGGATATCGTATCTTGTTCCGGGCTTTCAAGGACGGGATTTCAGGAAGCTTTGGAAAAGGTTTGTAGTAGAAGAAATGAATCGGTTCATGGAAACCATCAAGATACTCGCGTCAAGACAAATCGGCTTTGTTCCGGATCCATCAGGTCCGAAAATGTCCGCCTTCTTCGTCTGAGGCAAGATCGTTGAAGTTTGCCTTTCGTTAAGAATGAACCTGCCTGTTTTGTCTTCGAACCTTCGCCTGGTCTTTCAGATACAGTCCAAATCCCAAAGGAAGGCCCAATGCCCAAAGGAATTTCGCCAAGGCGTTCTTGAGGTTCCCGTACTGTGTTCCCATCGATTTTCCGGAGTGCATGGAAAATCTCCCGTAATGTACGGCAAAACGAAGAAAATCCTTGGGTGAATAAGAAAATTTGTCGATGTCCTCATTCAGGACGGACTGGTGAAGGTAGGTGATACCGGGAGCCACTTTTTTGACCGGAAAGTGGGCGGCCTGATCTGATTTCTGTGCGGGCTCGTTGTAGTAAGTCCGTAGTTTCTGGTTGATATAACGGGTCTTGTATTTCCTGCCGATCGCATACCAGACAACGTTGGGAGGAAACCACTTGACGCCGTCCACAATGGGAAAGGGGTGTGACCGTAGAAGATCCGTTCTGGTAAAACCCCACTTTTCTCCCTTGACCTGAAACTTGTAGTGCATTTCCAGTGAATTGGAATCCATTACGTCTTTTGGATACAAATCTCCGATCAGGGAACCATCCGGATTGACGCAAAGACCAGTGATTCCAGCGAATTGTTCCCTTGGTTCCGGGAGGGAATTCCAGACATTGGCAAAAACTTCGAGTGCGTTGGGAAAACAGGCATCGTCCGAGTCCAGTTGAAGGAAAAGGGTTCCTTGTGCCTTCTGGACCCCGAGGTTGAATGCGGAATGATGCCCTCCATTTTCCTTCCAGAAATAGCGAATCGGAAAGTCCGCCTCCTGTTGCCATTTCTCCACAAGCTCCCGCGTATTGTCGACGGAGCCGTCATCCACGATCAGCCATTCGAAATCCCGGAAGGTCTGGGACTTCATGCTCTCATATACCCTCGGGATTTTTTTCTCACGGTTATAGGCTGAGGTGAAGACGGTAAAGAGATACCTGCCTTCTTTGATGGGTTTCAGGGTGGTATCTTGTGTTTTCTGTTCCAACAAAGTCTTGATGGAAGAGTTGTGTGTGGCGGTCATGTCTTCCCTTCTTATTAAATGGTAAAGATCCTCTCTCGGTTTTATAAACTGCAAGTCTTCGAAGAAAGATCTTGAAATTATTGTGCAGGTACTGATTTTGTGTTCGCAGCCCCTGAGCCTGGTCGGAAAAAATGACAGTTTAGGACATGCAATTTATATGCTCGATTTATTTGAATCATAGGCTGTGTTTCCTGCCTGGAGGATCTCAAGGGGTAAAAGCGGGTTGAGGAAGGTTTTGATAAAGGCACAGTTATTGCTGAACCAGGGAGCAATATTATTGGACCGACCCAAAAAATATAGAGGAGTTCGTCAAACCAAGATGAACATAATTGAGGTCTGAATGCCGGACATATGGAAATGATGAGGACGTTGGGGATTGCTTTTCTTATGATTTTTGGAGGGGTGGTCTTTCTATCGGTGGGTGAAGTGGATGTATATGGTGGTCCATTATATGGACCCTCTCCCAACGGAAGTGTGTCTGGTGGCCAGATTCCGGGAGGAGATGTCAACCCGCCGGATGTCCCTTCTGGACTCGTCCCTTCATTGGGCAGTCCGGGCTTTAACGGTTCGCCTTCGGGGACTCAGTCTCCCGCTTCTCCAGGAAATCCCGCTTCGCCTTCATCCCAACCCAATAACATCACCAACCCCATGAATCAGAATGGTCCGAACAACGGGCCAAATAACCAAGGACAACCTCAATCAAACGCTCCGACTTTCATGAATAATGCGATGCCCAACTCCACCAATCCTTTTCTCCCCAATAATATTTCACCCGGACAGTTTTCGGGCGCTCTGCAGAACGCCTACCTGCAGGATGGTGTTCCTCAGCTTGCCGCTCCCATGATGTCCGCAGTGTATCGTCCATTTGGACTGACTTTTTTTCAGCCAAACCCCTTTCAAGTAACACCGCAAGGTGCCGTTACGCTTTCAGGGATGTTTGGAGAAGAGAGTAATGTCAACTTTTCCCCCAATCAGCCAGAGTGGGGTTCCTTTTTTTCTATTACCCCAGCTGTCTACTATTCCAATTTTGACGATTACGGGTATATTTCTCTCCTCGCCAGTGCGTCGTATTATCAGTACAACACTGGCAATATACCTCCCTTTCTGGATGAAACAGCAGGAATTTCAGCGGGAACATACCTGGGGGATCGGGTCTTTGTCGGTGCCCAGGACCTGGGATTCGTAGGTTTCACCCCGGGCATGAGCGGATCGCCATTGGCTTTTCTAAACGGGATCAATCCTTACTATGGAAATATTTCGGATGCAGAGATCGGAATTGCGCTAACACCCAAGGTCACTTTTATTCAGGGGGCTTCGGACATGTATTTCGATGATTCCGGTTATGGCGCCGGGCTCATGAATATCCAGTCCTTAAACGATACCCTGAATTATATGGACAAACTCAACTACCTGTCGTTGTCCTACACGTATCAACAAGGGATCATATCGCTTTTTCCCGGGTTTATTTCCAATGGCCTGAGTGGAACAGCCATGCGGCAAGTTTCCCAGACGACCTCTTTTGGGTTGGGAGGTAACGCTTCTTATTTCTTATACGATCAATCTGCCGGTGCGACCAATTTTTTTGCTCCCTCCCTATATTCTCTTAATTTTTACATGTATTCGTATTACGGAATACTGACCCACCAGTTTACCCGTTCTCTTTCTGCCGCATTTCAAGGGGGATGGAATGCCATCCAATTTTATAGCGGGCAAACCTTTCAGGCCCCTTTGCTGGATTTGAATGTTGCTTATACGGGGCCGCGGTTGGGCCTAGGTATCAATATCGGGGAATATATGGAAAACATGACGTCTTATGGCGTGGAGATGGGCCCAGAAAAGACAAAAAACGCAATCGGTTATCTTAATTATGTTATTGGTCCGAAGACAACGTTTTTCTCTTCAGTGGGATACAGCGTCTATAATTTTTTATCCCCTTACAGTTACTCCAACAAATTTTTTCAGTCACTCCAACCGAACCTTTCTTATTCGGGAGCATATCTTTTCCAGTCTGACGGGATCAACTATACGCCGGCTTCCTGGGTGAATACGAGTTTAATGTACAACCTCATTGATTTTTCGACCAATGTTCCTAATGAAACGATTACCGACAGCATGTTTCTTGCGATGGTGACGTTTGTCTGGTCATTTAAATAAACGGATAAAACGGATATTTGTTCCAGACCATACGTGCCCCCATTCGTGTTCAATGACATAGTCCTGGAGGTCGATTCATTTGAGCGGTTCCTATTCAGAAGTTCGAAGAAAATTTCCAGATATTGAAAGGAACAGAGCTTTGTCTCCGGATTTTACGATCCCGTTCATCCCCTGGCCCTACTATGCCCTGGCCATCATCCTGGGGTTCGATGCTTTTTTCAGTTTCGGGATCCCCCGGCTGATCCTTCTCCCCTTATCCGCCGTCCTTTTTATTTCCCTGGCCATCAAATCCGTCGGCTCTCCGCTTCCCGCCATGATGGCCCTGATTGTCTATATCCCCTATGCCAAAGCTGTGTCGGGGAATATGGGAGGGTTTCTTCCGGGGCTCAATTACACCACGGCGCTCATGTTGATCGTCATTCTGGGGATGTACTCCCGGGTGCAGGGAACCCAGGTGGAAACCGCCCTTCCTCTCGAAGCCACCTTTCGTCGTCTGGTCCTGTTGTTCTGTTTTGTGGGAGCGGTGTCGGTGATCCATACGGACGTCGTTTTTGCGGGGTGGTCGGTTTTTACGGCGATCGTCGACTACAAGCGGTGGGTTGACCCTTTTCTTGTCTTCTTCCTCTTTTCCTACCTTGTCCGGACGCGGGAGGAAGGGAAAACCCTGATTTACCTCATGGCGGTCAGTATGGTGGTGGTGGGGATCGGAAGCCTGTACGAACACCATGCCCTGGCGGAACGAAGCCACCGGATCCGCCTGAAGGGGATCGCCGGCCAGGCCAACCAGATGGGGGCGTTCTACGCCAACTACATGTTCCTGATCCTGGGGTTCTTGTGGATGAGAGGGTTGCCGACTGTCAAAAAATCCGTTTTCGCTCTGGGGTTCTGGGGCTGTCTCCTGGGACTTTTTGCGACCGAGTCCCGGGGAGACGCCCTGGCGCTGGTTGCGGGGATGCTGCTGTTTTTTTTCCTCAAAAACCGTCTTCTCTTTTTTGGTGTTATTGCCGGTATCGCATTTCTGGCCGTCAATGTCCAGTTTCTTCCATCCGGCCTCCGCGCCCGTATCCAGCACACCGTGGTTCACCGGGACCCGTACGGATTTTCGCGTTCTTCCGGACAGCTGGACGCCAGCGCCCGGACGCGTCTCGCCCTCTGGCAAGGGGCGGCCAACATGATCATGAGCCATCCTATCCTCGGGGTGGGGTACAAGATGTTTCCCGAGTATATCTACCAGTACGTCCCCCATAACGAGGAAACGGCCCGTCTCCCTCTCAGGCATCGGGACGGCCACAACGCCTACCTCATGATCGGAGCGGAGATGGGGGCTCCCGCCCTGTTCCTCTTTTTGATCCTTCTCCTGTTCATGTTCCGGATCATGTGGCGGGCTTACCGGGCGGCGCCCGATCCCTTCTGGAAGACGGTTTCCGTCTGCGGTTTGTGCGCGGTGTCCTCGCTGGTGTTGACCAACGTGTTCGGGTCTCGTGTCATCAGCCTGGTCCTGGCCGGGTATCTCTGGGCGTTGTTGGCCATTCTCCTGAAGGTGCCGAAATGGGCGAAAGAGGGGGATCCGGCGGAGGCCAAGGCCGCATGATTCCCGTTTTGTACCTGATCGAGCATCTTCGGCAGGGGGGAAGCGAGCGGTATGTCGCGGAGCTCGTACGCATCGCCCCCGGCATGGGGGTGGAACCCCATGTCGGCTGTTTTGCTCCAGGCGGGATTTTCTATGACGACGTCCGGAAATCCGGCGTTCCTCTGGAGACCTTTCCGCTCAAAAGCCTCTACCATCCCACCGCCTCCCGGACGGCCCGTTCGATCGTCCGGTATATCCGCCGGAACAACATCCGGATTGTCCACAGCTTCCAGCCCAACGCCAACGTTCTGGGAACCCTTGCGGGAAAAATGGCCGGCGTGAAGGTCGTCATCTCCCGCCGGAATCTCGGGGATTTCGGGGGACTGGGTTCTTCCCGCCTCGCCTGGTTCCAGCGCCATGTCACGAACCGGTTGTGCGACCGGGTGCTGGCCAACTCCCGGGCCGTCCGGGAGGCGGCGATCGGAGGGGAGGGGTTCTCCCGGGAGAAGGTGGAGCTGATCTATAACGGCCTCGATACCGAACGGTTTCGGCCCGTTCGCGAGCGGGGATGTTTCCGGCAATCGCTGGGGCTTCCCGAAAAAGGATTCGTGTTCGGGGTGGCGTCGGGGTTTCGGCCGGTGAAGGGGGTGGACCTGGTTATCCGGGCCTTCGCCCGGACCCTGTCCACAGGTTCCAGGGCGATCCTGGCGATCGCGGGGGACGGCCCCGAACGGGAAAGGCTCGAAGAACTCGTACGGAACCTGGAAGTCGATGGGAGGGTCGTTTTTCTGGGGGTCCGCCCGGAGATGGAATCCGTCTACCCGGCGTTCGACGCTTTTGTCCTGACCTCCCACAGCGAAGGGTTTTCCAACGCGATCCTGGAGGCGATGGGAACGGGACTTCCGGTCGTGGCGTCGGCGGTGGGGGGCAACGTCGAGATGGTCGAGGACGGGGTGCGGGGTTACCTTGTGCCTCCGGGAGAGACGGAGATCCTCTCGGACCGGATGAACCGGCTGGCCTCCGATCCGGCGTTAAGCCGAGCCATGGGCAAGGAAGCGCGCAAATGGGTTGAAGAAACCAACTCCCGGGAGGTTGTCGTCCGGCGCTTCGAAGCGTTCTACAGGGAGGTGCTCGATGGCCGGTGAACGCCAGGACGCACAGGGAGGGGAGGGGGAGAGGATTCCGGAGCGACCGGTCCATGTCTGCCACCTGTTTCCCTCGCTGCCGCTTCACGGGGCGGAAAACCACTTCCTGAAACTTTCCCGGAACCTGGACCCGGCTGTGATCCGGACATCGATTCTGGTGCTCGTCGAACGGGGAGAACTGGCACCCGACTTCGAGGCCCTCGGAATTCCCGTGACCCTGATCCGGAAGAAGAGCCGGTACGACCTGACTGTGGTTCCCCGCGTTCGCCGGTTTCTCCGGAGCGGGGCGTTCGATATCGTCCACACCCACCTCTTTACCGCCAACTTCTGGGGGCGGCTGGCCGCTCTCGGGCTTTCGCCCATCGTCGTGAGCTCCGCCCACAACGTCGTGCCCAAAGAACGTCCGGCCCTGGTACGGGTGGAAAACTTCCTCGACCGTCTTCTTTCCCGCGCGACGGACGCCATTTTCTGCGTCACCGGCCAGGTCATGCAGTCGATGAAGGCCGATGCCGGCCTGCCCCGCCACAAGCTGGTCACGATCGAAAACGGACTCCCTTTTCCGGATCACCCGGGTCGAGGAAGGGCGTCCGCCAGAACGAGGCTCGATCTCCCCGGCCAGGCGAAGGTGATGGCGGTCATCGGCCGGTTTTCGACCCAGAAAAACCACGCCGGATTCCTCCAGGCGCTGGAGGAGGTCGTCAAAGAGCACCCGGAGACGATCGTCCTGTTCGTGGGGGAGGGGGAACTCGAGCCTTCGGTCCGCGAGGAGGTCGCGATGCGAAATCTGTCCGGCCACGTCCGGTTTCTGGGGCAAAGGCGGGATATTCCGGAGATTCTGGAAGCTCTGGATCTTCTGGTTGTCCCGTCGTTGTGGGAAGGGTTGCCCAACGTGATGCTGGAGGCGATGGCGGCGGGGATTCCGGTGGTGGCGACCTCCGTGGGGGGCGTTCCGGACGTGTTGACCCACCAGAAGACGGGGTTGATGTGCGAGCCCACCCCCGCCAGCCTGTCGCAAGCCATGGTCTGGGCGCTTTCCCATCCCCGCGAGATGGAGGCGATGGCGCGGGCATCGTCCGTCCTCATCCGGGACAGATACGACATCAGGAACACGGCCCGGCGGTATACGGGGTTCTACCGGACGCTGGCGCGCCAGAGGCGTTTTTCGAGGGGGGCGAGGGACGTCGCCCGAAGGGGCGTGGGCCGGATGTTTTCCCGTCCGGCCCTCCATCCTACCGGAACCCTCAGGGTCCTGATGTACCACCGGATCGCGGACGACCCCGGAACCGACATCCTGTCTGTCACGCCGTTTGCGTTCTTCGAGCAGATGCGGTGGCTGAAGGAAGAGGGCTATACGGTGTTGCCAGTGACGGAGGCCATCTGGCGGCTGGAGGCGGGGACCTTGCCCGCCGGTTCGGTCTGCCTCACCTTCGACGACGGATACCGGGACAATTTTACGGAAGCTTTTCCGGTTTTGTCCCGCCACGGCTATTCCGCCATGATCTTTCCGGTGACAGGATTCGTGCTGGGGGAGGGGGAACACCCCCGTTACCGCCACAGCGCCGTTCCGGTCCCCTATCTTTCGGTTGAGCAAATCGGGGAGATGCACGCGGCCGGCATCGAATTCGGCTGTCACACCCATACGCATCCGCTGTTATCGGGGCTTCCGGAGAACAGGGTTTCGTTCGAGATCGGTCAGGCAAAAAAATTGCTTGAAGACTGGACAAAGGGTCCTGTTCGCGTTTTTGCGTATCCGAATGGCGTTTACCGCCCGGCGCACTTTTCGATTCTGGACAACCTGTCGTTCGACGCGGCCTTTTCGGTTCGCCCCGGAACGAACGTCTCCGGGACCCCACGTTGGGAACTGCGCCGGACGGAGGTCAGCGGCCGGGACAGTCTGAGAGATTTTATGGTCAAGATGCGGGGAGGACTGGATGTCTGGCACGGTCTCTATCAAAGTGTCAAAGGATTTTACAGATGAATGACCGTCCGTTCAAAATTCTTTACCTCATGACCGACCCGTTCGGCATGGGCGGCGTCCAGAGCGACCTGAAAGCCCTGGGCCCCTTTTTCGTCTCCCGGGGACACGAGGTGGTCGTCGCCTGTCCCGAAGGCGACCAGGTGGATGTCCTGACGCGGGGAGGCGTGACCCATCTGCCGTTTACGGTCCATTTCCGGACGCCCGGCCAGTTCGCCGAACAGGCGTCCCGCCTCCGGGACCTGATCGGCCGGGTCAACCCGACGGTTCTGGCTCCCCAGTCCATCCGGGCCTCCTGGATCTGCCAGGCCGCGGCCAGGAAGCTTCCCCTGGCGCGGGTGACCACCATCCACAACATCCACAGCAACATCAACGCCCTGTGGGCCGGGGTGATCCTGAACCGCGCCTCCCACCTCGTCATTTTCGAGTCGGACCACGAACACAGGCGCATTACCAGGCTTGGACTGTCACGGCGCAAGACAAGAGTGATTCCGAGCGGGATCGATACCCGGTCCTTTTATCCGGACAGGGAGGCCAGGGAAAGAATGCGAGCCGGCGTTCCGGGGATGAAGCCGGAAGAGGTGGTCTTCGGTTGCGTGGCCCGTCTTTCGGAAGAGAAGGCCCATCGGGATCTCCTGGCGGCCTATGCGGTCGTCCGGAAGAACTACCCGTCGACCCGCCTGGTCCTGGTCGGGGACGGCCCCTTGCGGGCGGAAATCGAAAACCAGGCCCGGTCGCTCGGAATCTCCCCGTTCGTCCATTTCGCCGGACAGCAAAACAACGTACGCGAGTGGCTGAACCTCTTCGACGTCTTCGTGCTGGCGTCCACCCGGGAATCCCTGCCGCGCGCGGCGCGGGAGGCCATGGCCTGCGGATTGCCGGTGATCGCGACCCGGGTGGGGGCGACGCGGGAGGCCGTCTCCGATGGCCACAACGGATTCCTGGTGGCTCCCGGCCACGTTGACGCTCTCGCGCGGGCGATGATCCACCTGCTGTTCGACCCGTCCCTCCGGGTCCGGATGGGAGCCTTCAGCCGGCAAATGATCGAGGATCGTTTTTCCCAGGCCCTGTGGCTTTCCGAAAACGAAGCGGTCTACCGGCAGGCGGGGGCGCTGGCGGGACGGTTTCGGCCCGTGGACATCGGGCCGAAACTTCTCGAGTCGGCGATACTTCCATGCTCCTGACCCTCTTTGTCCTGGCCGTCTTTCTCCTTCTCTACCCGCTCGTCATCTACCCCCCGCTGGTTTGGGTCCTGGCCCGCCTCTTTCCCCGGCCGGTCAAGAAAAGCCGTCCGGCCGTCCTCCCAACGCTGACGATCGTCATTCCGGCCCATAACGAAGAGGCGGTGATCGCCATGAAGATCAAAAACACCCTGGCGTGCGACTATCCGATGGAGAAGGTGGAGATTCTGGTGGCCTCCGACGGCTCTACCGACCGGACGGTGGAGCGGACAAAGGATTTCGTCCACCCCTCCCTCTTTCTCCTCGACTTTCCGGTCAGGCGGGGAAAGCTTTCCGTTCTGGTGGACGCCGTCTCCCGCGCCAGGGGGGAGATCGTGGTGTTGACGGACGCGTCGGCCCTTCTTCGCCCGGACGCCCTGATGATGCTGGTGGAGAACTTTTCGGACCCCGGCGTCGGTTGCGTTTCCGGCCGCTATGTGATCGCCCGCGACGTCACCCCCGATCTCGACGGCCGGGGGGAAAGCGAGCGGGGATACTTCGAGTTCGAAGTTTTTCAGCGTCGCCAGGAAAGCCGTTTCCATTCGACGCTGGGGGCCCACGGGGCCTGCTACGCCCTGCGGAGAAATCTGTTCCCCGTTCTGCCCTCTGGTGTGATCAACGACGATTTCGTCATTCCCATGCTGATTCTGGCGGGTGGTTACCGCACCGTCTACGAAGACCGCGCGGTGGTGGCGGAAGCCCACATCGCCTCCGCCCGCGGAGAGTTCCGACGGAGGATCCGCATTTCACAGGGAAACTTCCAGCAGATCCGGATTCTGCTTCCGGCATTGGGCCTCCATGATTTCCGGGCTCTATTTGTCTTTTTTTCCCACAAGGTGGTGCGGGCCTTTCAGCCCTTCTACCTGCTGCTGCTGCTGATTCTTCCCGTGTGGATGGGGGGAACGTTTTTCCGGGCCGTTTTGGGATGTGAGGCGGTGTTCTATCTTCTGGGGGCCTCGGGATTCCTTTTTTCCCACCCCGGCCGCCTTCTCTCTTTGCCCCTGTATTTCCTGACGGGAAACGCGGCCATCCTGTACGGATTTCTCCGGGAAATCCTCCCGGGACGGGGAGCCCTCCGTCCGCAGTGGGAGAAGTCGTGATGGCGCCCTCCGCCCTGGTCCTGATGTATCACCAGATCACCCCCGATGGGTCGCCGGAAGGGTGGATCCCGTCTCCGCTCGCGGATCCCCGCTACGGAGTCGGTCTTTCGGCGTTTACCCGCCAGATGTCCGTTCTCCGGGAACACGGGTTTTCCGTTCTCTCGCTCGACGAGTGGATCGCGCGGAAAGTTCCGGCGGAAAAACATCACCGCCCAGCGGTGATCGTGACGTTCGATGACGGTTATGAGAGCGACTGGCGGCTTGCCGCCCCGGTTCTGTCGACGTTTGCCATTCCGGCGACGTTTTTTGTGTCGACGGGGTTTATCGGATCGGCCGGCATGATGACGGAAGACCAGCTTTCCCGCCTGTCCCGGGATCCGCTCTTTTCGGTGGGCTCCCACGGGGAGACCCACCGGTTTCTGACGACACTTCCTCCCGACGCCTGCCGTCTCGAGCTGGTCCGTTCGATGGGCCGGATTCGGGCCATCACCGGGCAGGACAATATGGATCTCTCCGCCCCCGGAGGCCGGATCAGCCGGCAGGTCGCCGCCCTGGCGGAGGAGAACGGCTTCAGGGCGATCCTGACGTCGAAGCCGGGCGTTCTGACGCCTGAAGACGGCCTTTTGGCGATCCCCCGCCTTCCGGTCCTGAAGGAGCATTCACCCGACGATTTTATCCGTCTCCTCGATCCCTCCTCCTGGGCCTTCCAGAAGGATCGGTGGATCCGGACGGCGAAGCAGGGGATCCGGGGGATGGCGCTGGGGATCGGGCTTCCCGAGCGGGTGCGCCCGTGAAACCCCGTATCGTGGTCCTGGGCTTGTCGGGGCTTTCCGAGGATCTCCTCCATTCCCTGGGAAGGGCCGGATGGCTTCCGAACCTGGAAGACCTGCTGGGCCGGGGCAAACTGTTCCCCCTGGACGATTTAGTCCCCCCCTTCGTCGATGCCGAATGGACGGCGCTTCTGGCCGGAGCCGACCCGGGGACGACCGGCTTTCTGGAGGGCTCGCGGAAAAAGGACGGGTCCTATTTCAGCGAAAAGGTCAGCGTGGCGGCGTTCGAACAGTTGTCCGGCTCCCTCCTCATGAGCCGGCCGGAAGAGGAAGCGTTGTTCCTCGACGTTCCCCTGGGCGGGGTACTGGGGGAGGCGAACGACCGGGACGACGCGGTGCGGGTCGTCATCAAGAACGGCAAGGGCCTCTGGTCGGAAGAGCTGTTTTCAGTCCCCCTGGAACGGTCGGAGGTTCCGCCGGAGAAATCTTCCGGCCGGGACTCCCTGGAAGACTCCCATGTCTTTATCGAAGCGATGACCCACAAAACCATTCTCCAGGGGCTGGCCCTTTCGCGTTTTTCCGGAAAATCCTCCCCCGATCTGGTTGTCGCCGCGTTTGGAGGGCTGGACCGGATCCTTTCCCGGTTTTACCGGGAGATCCGTCTTTTGAGCCAGGGGTTCGAGCGGCCCGGGTTGAAGGAGCCGTTGCGCCTTTTTTTCCGGGTACTGGACGACGCGGTCGGACGGGTCCTGTCCGGGTGCCGGAAAGATACGCTTTTTCTTCTTGTGAGCGGTCACGGGTACGGTCCTCTGAAAAAATCCCTGAATCTGAACGCCTTTTTGGCCTCCCGCCAATTTCTGGCCTTCAGACAAAGCGGACCCCGAAACGCTCTCCTGCACCGCGTGGTTTCTCCCCTCCTGCGGGGGATGGGGGTTCGGCGGGAACCCATCCGGAAAATCCTGGACCGTATCGGTCTTGGAAGGGTTGCCGAACGGGCGGGGGAGCCGCTCAGCTCCGAGATCGGCCATATCGACTGGGCCCGGACCCGGGCATTCGCCCTGACGCGCACCGGAATCTATCTGAACATGCGGGGGACGAATCCCCGGGGAACCCTCCGTCCGGGAACCGAAGCCCGGGCCCTGGGGGAGGACATCATCCGGTCGCTCAAGGGGCTTCTTGATCCGGAAACCTGTCAGCCGGTCATCCGGGATGTCCGGTGGCGGGAACATCTTTACGATGGTCCCCGCACGGGGGAACTGCCCCATCTGATCGTCTCCGAATGGGACCCGTCTTACAAAATGGGAGACTGGCGGATGCCGGAACCGGAGGGGGAGGTGTTTTGTGATCCCCGGGGCCGGACGGGTTCTCCTGTCCGGCCAGGATTCCTTTGCCTTTCGGGAACGCTGCCGGGGTTTTCCTTTCCCTCCCCCCTGTCGATGGCCCGTATCGCTCCGGGAATCCGGCGGATGCTCGACCGTGAAACGGCGGTATTTCCGCCTGACAACCCCCCATCTTCCTTCCTGTCCGAGAGTGTCTGACCCGTCCGACCGTCTGCATATGTTTTTCCGTCGGATTCCCGGATGAAAGACGTTCCTTCCTGAAGGGTTTTTCCCATGCTCAGACCGGGGTACGCCTGTTCGTTTGTCCGTCCCCTGAACCTTTTTCCCTTTTTTCGGGAATGGTTCGGGAGGACAAATTTCTGGCAAGTGATTTGCTTTGACTTTCTCCGGAATCTTCCTAAAAAAAGGCCTTCGAAGGGCTGAAGGACAACCAGTCGGGGGGGACATGCGGATACGCCATCGGGTGATCGGGAAAACGGCGGGAATGATCGGAATGGTCTTCCTGGCCATTTACATGTGGGGAACGGCCGTTCGGGGCGAAAGCGCCGGAGCCGTCGAGCTTTATCATATCGGGGTGGGGGACACCTTGTCCGTCACCATCTGGGAAGAACCGAAGCTGAACGGGATCCTGACCGTGCTTCCGGACGGGATGATCACGATGCCGCTTCTGGGCACCTTTCGGGCGGCGGGTTACACCAGCGATGTGCTGGCCCATCATATCGCCCGGCGGATGAGCACGATCTTCCGGAAGGAACCTTCGGTGACCGTGACGGTGAAGGGGATGGGAAACAACTTTTTCTATATCACCGGCGCGGTGGGCAAACCCGGAGTCGTCCCCTTCACCCACAATATCCGCCTTCTGCAGGCGATCATCCTGGCCGGTGGCGCCACGATGGCGGCGAAGGAAGACGGCGTGGTCCTGATCCGGGACAACCGTCCCCGGACGCTTTCCATCGAAAAGCTCGATCAGGGAAAGGACCTGTCGAACAATATCCGGATCCACCCCCAGGACATCATCATCGTTCCGATCAAGACCGAGCAGATCTATCTCATGGGCGAGGTCGCCGGCCCGGGCGCCTACTATTTCAACAAGGGCATGACGGTGATGCAGGCTTTGATCCAGGCCCACGGATTTACCCAGTTCGCCTCCCTGGGGTCGGTCCGGATCATCCGGAAAAAAAAGGACGGCTCCAAGAAGATCATCCACATCGACATCAACCACATCGAAGACGAGAAAAAGACCGAAGCGAAAGAGTATCTGCATCCCGGAGACCTGATCTATGTGCCCCAGCGGATGTTCTAGAAGAATGCCGGCCCTGGGCCGGGGAGCCTGTCCATGATCCGGATTTTCAACCATTACGTGTCGCTCACCGTCCTGTTTGTCCTGCTGGGGGACGCCCTTTTTGCGAGCCTCGCCGTGGTGGCCCTGTTCAGCTTCATGCGGCTGGGGCCGCAAGGGGGGACGGCCATGGAACAGGGGTTGGCGGTGGGGACTGTCTGGGTCGTGTTGTCGGCCTTCCTGTTTTTCCAGGCCGGACTCTACGACACCCTGAATTTCGAAGACGACCGGAACAGCCTCATCCGGATCCTTTCCGCCTTCGTCATCCTGGGGGGGATCGGATTTCTGGTGATGGTCGCCTTTCCGGTCTTCCGGATGGGCTGGAAGGAAGCGCTCCTCCTGACCGGGCTCACCTTCATGGGAATCGTCGCCTGGCGGCGGTTCGTGGTCCTGCGCCTCCCGTTCGTCGGGTGGAAACGGCGGACGCTGATCCTGGGGACCTTCCAGATCTCCCGGATCTTAGAGGAGCTGAACAAGTTCCGGCACAATATCCGGATCCACGGCGTGGTGGATGCGCGAAAGCTCAAGGAGTTCGACCTGGTCGACTACGCCATCGAACACCGGATCCACTCCATCGTGATCTCGCTGAAGGACCGGCGGGGGACGCTTCCCATCCATAATATCCTGGCCTGCAAGATGCACGGGATCGACGTCATGGAGTGGGCGACCTTCTATGAAAAGAACACCAACAAGATCGACATCATGAACATCAACCCCAGCCACCTGATCCTGGGGGACGGGTTCCACCGGAACCGCCTGACGGTCGTGATCAAGGGGGTGATGGACCGTGTGCTCTCCCTTGTGGGACTTCTTCTGTTTCTGCCAATCGGTCTCGTGATCGCCCTTCTGATCCGTCTCGAATCCCCCGGCCCCGTCTTCTACAGCCAGGAGCGGGTGGGGCTGAACGGGCGGCCGTTCAAGATCCTGAAGTTTCGCTCGATGGTGGCGGACGCGGAAAAAGGACTGTCTCCCCAGTGGGCGTCGCAGAACGACCCCCGCATCACCCGCGTCGGGGCGTTCCTCCGCAAGACCCGTCTCGACGAGG
>DAHWKF010000005.1 GCA_027343785.1 Leptospirillum sp.
ACCGATATACCGGGGCTCTCGGTTTTTCGCCGGGAAAAAATAACCACACAGACCGTTGGCATATATGAGCCCGGCATCTGTGTCATGGCCCAGGGAGCGAAGCGCATCCTGGTTGGAGAGGATTCTCTTGTCTATGATTCCCGCCATTTCCTGATCACCTCTGTGGATCTCCCCACCTTTGTCCAGGTCATTCAGGCAAGTCCGGAAACCCCTTGCCTTGGTCTTGTCCTGAAACTGGACTGGAGCGAGATTTCCCGATGGATGGTGGACGGGGTGCTTCCTCCTCCTCTTTCCCAGGCACCGAAACGTGGAATGGCGATCGGCAAAGTCACCCTACCTCTTGTCACAGCCTTTTACCGGTTGATCGATCTGCTCGTGGAACCCCATAATATTCCCGCGTTGTTGCCGCTCATCAGAAGAGAGATCTTTTACCTGCTTCTGGTCAGTGATCAGGGGATGCGTCTTCGACAGATGGCGGCAGCCGAAAGTCGGGGACGGCAGATCGCCAGGGCGATCGAATGGTTGAAAATCCACTTTGCGCATCCACTCCGGATGGAAGAACTGGCATCTGTCGCCAATATGAGCCCATCAACCTGTTATCACCATTTTCGGGCGATGACGGCAATGAGTCCGTTACAGTATCAAAAACGGCTGCGACTGCATGAAGCACGCCGGCTGATGCTTTCCGAGCGTCTCGATGCGACTTCCGCGGCGATCCGGGTGGGGTATGAAAGCCCATCACAATTCAGCCGTGAATATGGTCGGTTGTTTGGAAATTCACCATTGAGGGATATCAAGAATTTGCGTCAGGCAAGCGCGCTTGAACTGATGTAGACAGGAAGGTGAAGCACCACGGTCTTCTGAGATTTTCTTCTATCGTTTCCTGTCGCAAGTTCAGGGGTTTTTCAGGGATCACTATCATGATCATGACGCCTTGTTGCATCATGAGCGGATACTGGTCCTCCCCGTCCTCTCTTGGGAGGTTCCCTAAACTCCCAGATCGGTCAGTCCCGGATGGTCATCCGGACGCCGGCCCTGGACCCAGTGGAATTGACGGTCTTCTCTTCGTATCGGCAAATCATTGATGCTTGCCAGTCTAAGCCGCAAGAGCCCGTTGGACGCAAACTCCCAGTTCTCGTTTCCGTAGGAGCGAAACCAGTTTCCGGAGTCGTCGTGCCACTCATAGGCAAAACGGACGGCAATTCGGGACTCGTCAAATGCCCAGAGCTCCTTGATCAGACGATATTCGAGTTCTTTTTGCCATTTCCTGGTCAAGAACCCGATAATTTCCCTTCGGCCAGACAGAAACTCTGAACGGTTACGCCACCGGCTGTCAATCGTGTAGGCCATCGCCACTTTTTCCGGATGGCGCGAATTCCAGGCATCTTCCGCCAACCGGACTTTAAGGCGGGCGGACTCACGGGTGAATGGGGGGAGCGGGGGTCGAAGTTCTTCGTCCATCATCCTTTTTTCCTTTCGCGAGCGGAAGCGATCCTTCTTGAAAGAGAAACCGTCCCACAATTTCAGCAGTCGACTTCAAAAAGCCACATCGAAAAGATCAAGAAGGATTTTCCGACCTTCCCGCGTGGTAAAAACTGTCCGGCTCTCTTTGTTCCGCCGAATCCAGTCTTTTTCCAGCATGCGTTGGGCAAGGGTTGCGCCCAACGCACCACCGATATGAGGTTTCCTCTCACTCCAGTCAATGCACCGTCTGGCAAACAGACGCCGGGCGGATTCGAGGGAATCCCAGTCGATCTCCAGCGTCCGGCTCAGCTGAAGGCGCCCTTCTCCGGTGACGGTAAAATCACGATCGACAAGGATGATCCAGCCTTTCTCCTGAAATGATTCTGCCAGGGAGACGCCCAACCGACCGGCAATATGGTCATAACACATTCTCGCTTCCCGAAGAGGCGCTATCCGGTTCATGTCGGGTCGTTCACCCGGTTGGATGAAAGAGGACGATAGCAGCAGGTCTTCCAGCGTGTCCATCAGTTTCCGGTTGACAACCCGATAATATCGATGGCGTCCGCAAGGTTCGATGGAGACGATGCCCATTTTCATCATCAAAGACAGGTGTTCACTGGCTGTCTGATTGGTGACTCCCGAGCGGAACGCCAGTTCACTGGCTGGAAGAGCCCGGCCATCCGCCATGGCCAGTAGCATGGCGGCCCGGACGGGAGAGGCAATCAGTTTGGCTACTTCTGAGAGTTTCAGGCTTTCATCCATATTTCGTCTTCCTCCGAACTATTGTGTGCGGGAATCATGGTACTGTCCCGTTGTCCCGAATTCAAACATGCCTTACCCAAACAGAAAAGGAAAACACCCATGATGATTCAAGCCATTTTGCACAAAACCGAGAACATGCCCTGGGTCCCCGCCAGCTCCCTTTTTGGTGAAAAGCTCCTGGTTGATGGGAAAGATGTTATTTTTCTGAAAATTTTGAGTGACCGGCGAAAGTATGGAGGCGGTGTCGCAGAGATCTCCCGTTTTATTCCTCCTCCCGGCAAACGGATCAGGTTGAACGCCGTCGCCGAATCGGACGAACATGTCTATGTGCTTGAAGGTGGGTACGAGGATGGTCGGGGAAACCCGATCAGGTTTCCGGGTGATTATATGCTTCACCCGAAAGGGCTTCCCCATAGTGCGATCATGTCCCGTGAAACCGTCGCGTTTGTAATTTACACCGGAGAACCTGATCGGGTGACAAATTTTCGTGTGGAGTCCATTGACAGAAATGAAAGATGAAATCGTCTATTCGATAACTTTGGCGGGGACTCCCCTCCTATTCCGTGACTTTCCCGAGACGGACAGTCCCCGTCATCCATTCAATATTCTTTTCCGGGTTTGAAGAGTAGTGACATTTTTGATCGCAAGACGGAAGTGACAGAGGACTTTTCCACCCCTTTGAAAATGGGTGTTTTGGCTCAAAAAGTTTGGGGTTTCCTTGAAAAATTGTTCCGGTTTTCCGAAATTTTTCGAAAGATTTCAGGCAAAATCTTTCACCGCCGGAATGTTTGCCTCTGAACCCCCGGTCCCCCTATCATGTTTTTTGACCGCACATTTTCTGAACAGGGAAGAGTCCCCTGGCGCTTCCCTCTACCTTGCGCCCCGCTTGAACCCATGCGGACTTAAATCATTAACGCGTTCCACAGAAGGAGACCTATGGCCCAGTACATCTTCACCATGAATCGCGTCGGAAAAGTCGTTCCGCCGAAGAGACATATCCTGAAAGATATTTCGCTCAGTTTTTTTCCGGGTGCCAAGATCGGCGTTCTGGGGCTGAACGGGTCCGGAAAATCGACACTTCTGCGAATCATGGCCGGAGAGGACAAGGATTTTTTGGGGGAGGCGATTCCCCAGCCGGGGATCAAGATCGGGTATCTCCCCCAGGAACCTTTCCTCGATCCAGACGCCGATGTCCGTTCCGTCGTGGAGGAAGGGCTGGGTGATTCTTTTTCCGCCCATCAAAGGCTGGAAGAGATATATGCGGCATATGCCGAACCGGATGCCGACTTCGACCTGCTGGCCAAAGAGCAGGAGAAACTCGAGAAGATTCTGGCGACTTCGGATGGTCATCATCTGGAACAGAAGATGGAAATCGCCGCGGATGCTCTTCGGATTCCCCCGTGGGAAGCCCGGATCGCCCATCTTTCCGGAGGCGAAAAACGCCGCGTCGCCCTGTGTCGTCTCCTCCTCTCCGCTCCGGACATGCTTCTTCTCGACGAACCGACCAACCATCTTGACGCCGAATCCGTGGAATGGCTGGAGCATTTTCTCCAGGAATTCCCGGGCACAGTGGTCGCCGTCACCCACGACCGGTATTTTCTCGACAACGTCGCCGAGTGGATCCTGGAACTCGATCGCGGTCAAGGGCTTCCCTGGAAAGGCAACTACAGCTCCTGGCTTGAACAGAAAGAAGCCCGTCTGGCCATGGAAGGCAGGCAGGAGTCAGCCCGGATACGGGCGATCAAACAGGAACTCGAATGGGTCCGACAAAGCCCCAAAGGTCGGCAGGCGAAATCAAAGGCCCGTCTGGCAAGGTTTTCTGAACTGGAAAGCCAGAGCTGGCAGGAAAGAAATGAAACCCAGGAGATCTTTATTCCGGCGGGAGAACGCCTCGGTGATCAGGTCATCGAATTTGACAGGGTTTCGAAGAGCTTTGGCGACCGCCTTCTCTATGAAAACCTCTCTTTTTCGATCCCCCCGGGCGCCATCGTTGGCATAATCGGTCCCAACGGCGCCGGAAAATCGACCCTGTTCCGTCTGATCGCGGGTCTTGAGGATCCTGACAGCGGTACGATAAGGGTCGGTCCTTCCGTCCGCCTTGCCATGGTCGATCAGTCCCGGGACGCGCTTGATGCCCAAAAAACAGTCCTGCAGGAGGTCGCGGGCGATTCGGACGTCCTGACCGTCGGTCGGTATGAAACATCCGCCCGGGCTTATATCGGCCGATTCAACTTCAAGGGACCGGACCAGCAAAAGCTCGTGGGGAACCTCTCGGGAGGAGAGAGGGGCCGGTTGCATCTGGCAAAGACATTGATGAAGGGTGGAAACACGCTTTTGCTCGATGAACCGTCCAACGATCTCGACGTTGAAACCCTGCGGGCGCTGGAAATCGCTCTTCTCGGTTTCGCCGGCACGGTTCTGGTAATCTCCCATGACCGGTGGTTTCTGGATCGGATTGCAACGCATATTCTGGCGTTTGAGGGAGATTCCCAGGTCACGTTTTTTTCCGGAAACTACCAGGAGTATGAGGAAGACAAGAAGAATCGTCTTGGCGCCCAGGCCATGGCGCCAAAGCGGATCCGCTACAAACCCGTCCACCGGTGACAACCCACTCTCCGATCACCGGTGTGATCCCTTTCCGGGGACTTTCTCGGGATTACGCCCCTGTTTGACGTGGGGGACGACGAAAGGGAGAGAGGCCAACCCAAACGGTTCCATTTTTTCTTGTTGTTGATCGGAAAGATCCCTGTGGCTTTCCGAGGTGAAAGGGGATGTACAGGACGGACACCTCTTCTTGAAGATTTGTTTTGCACGTTTTCACTCCCTTCCGGTCACGATGTCCGTGGCGCCCTGTGATTGAAAGCTGTTATATTGAAATTTCCCCCCTGAAGGGCCGAGTTGGACGGGAGGATGCCAGGACAGTCTGTCACGGATTGTGGTCCTGGGTGTGGGTGGTTTGATGGCTTTCTGGAGCCGGTAGAGGATGACAAGATATGTCTTCTGGATGATCGCAATCC
>DAHWKF010000015.1 GCA_027343785.1 Leptospirillum sp.
TTTATCGACTGGTCCCGAGTCGAGAGGGTGGTAAAAGGACTTCAGACGCGCATTGTGAAGGCCACGCAAGAGGAAGACTGGGGAAGAGTCAAAGACCTCCAGCGTCTTCTGACACGCTCGTTCTTCGGTCGACTTCTGGCCGTAAAGCGAGTGACAGAAAACCAAGGAAAGGCAACGCCGGGTGTGGATGGAGTGATCTGGTCCACCCCGGAATCGAAGATCCGAGCCCTGCCGACTCTGAAACGGGAGGGGTACCAATCCCAACCGCTCCGAAGAGTCTTCATTCCGAAAAGCAACGGCAAGATGCGGCCGCTTGGCATCCCCACCATGAAGGACCGAGCCATGCAGGCGCTTCATCTGCTGTCTCTGGATCCGGTGGAGGAAACGCGGGCGGATGGAAGCTCCTATGGCTTCCGACCGGGGCGGTCGACCGCAGATGCGAGGGAACATCTCTTTATTCTGTTGGCCAGTCGAGCCCGCTCTCCCTGGGTCCTTGAGGGGGACATCGAAGCCTGTTTCGACCGGATCAGCCACGACTGGTTGCTTGACCACGTTCCTATGGACAAGACCATCCTTCGACAGTGGCTGAAGGCAGGAGTGATTCACAAAGGAGAACTCCAACCCACGAAGTCCGGGACCCCGCAGGGTGGAATTATCTCGCCGGTGCTCGCTAACTGGGCTTTGGATGGTCTCGATGTCTGGCTTAAAACATGGTCGGAAGGAAAAGGCCTCCATCTCGTGCGTTATGCCGATGATTGGATTCTGACCGGGCCTTCGCAAGAAGTCCTGGAAAGGGCCAAGGAGCGTATACAGGAGTTTCTGACGGAACGGGGAATGACCCTGTCTCCGACGAAAACCTATATCGCCCACATCGACGAGGGGTTTGATTTTCTCGGATGGAACTTCCGAAAATACAAGGGGAAGTTGCTGATCAAACCGTCGGAAAAGAATGTGAAAATGCTTCTGACGAAAGTCCGGGATTGGGTCAATGAACACAAACAGGCGCGGCAAATCGACGTGATCCGATTCTTGAATCCGCTGATCCGTGGGTGGGCCAACTACCACCGCGGGGCCGTCGCCAAGGAAACCTTTGCCCATGTGGATTCCAAGATTTTCGAGCTGTTATGGCAATGGGCCAAACGCCGACATCCGGAGAAGTGTTCGCAATGGATCAGCAATCGGTACTTCCAGACGATCGGAATCCGGAACTGGATGTTTGCGGACTTTGACGAAAGAAAAGAACGACTGGTGCTGGTAAAAGCCAGTGATACAAAAATCAGGCGACACGTCAAGGTCAGGAAAGAGGCCAACCCCTATGATCCAAGATGGGAGGAGTACTTCAAAGACCGCCGCAAGCGGAAACTGGAACCGACCGGAACGAAAAGCTGGGGCATGTCCAATTTGTGAAGAGTAATGATGTTGGGAATAAACAACTTCTGAGATCTTCATTCTGCTGTCATCGACAGAGCCACCAAGGTTGGAAAGCGTAACCGGCTCCCGTCACAGGGGGCTTATGAGGGTTCGAGCCGGATGAGTTCGAAAGTCTCATGTCCGGTTCCGAGGGGACTGCGGCGTCGTAAGGCTCTGTGGTTACCCGGCAAAACCCCCCTGTTTTTTTGTCTAAATTATGCCATCCATTATACTCTTTGAGTTTCGGGATTTCGTTGGTCTTGTCGGGGACCGGGATCTGGGCCAGGGTGGCCCGGACGGAGGGCAGGAAGGCGGAGAGCAGATGGATCGCCTTCCGGGTGGGGGTTCGGGAGCCCCGGAGGGTCTTTCCGTCGACCGAGATCGCGTCCTCGGGAAGAAGCGTCTGGTCGAGGAACCACTGCCCCACTGCCTGGGAGAACTCCTCGGGATCCACCGATCCGACGGTGCGCCGGAGGGTGGGTTCGCTGGGGGGGATGAACAAGAGGGAGTCGGGATGTCGGCGGCATCCCAGGCGTTCCAGAAGATCCTGGGGAAGGGTCTTGACCCATTCGCCCATGGCCCGGAAGGAGAGAGATCCCGAGATCATGGCGGCGATCGCCACGAGAAGGACCGAGACCTGGGAATGGCGGATCCCCCGTCGCTTCCGGGGGTCGGCGAGACGGGACAAGGCGTCCCTGAGACTGTGGGACCCTTCGGCCAGGGGAAGGGCGTTCAGGTTGCAGGGCACTCGGAACTCCTTTCCATGCAGGCGGGGAGAAAGAACGGGAGCGGAGAGCATTTTCTCCCCGTCCCGGATCAGGGGGCGGACCCAGAGGATCTTGGGCGCCCCATGATGCCGATAGACCCCCGAGTGGTAGCCGAACCCCCGGGTCGCCCCCAGGGGATGCCAGCCGGCCGCCCAATAGCAGGTCCCGGCGAATCGGGAGGGGTCGACGAAGGTCTCGGCCAGAACGACCCGGTGGCCGAAGACACGCAGGTAATCCTCCGGAAGACGCCGGCAGGAGAGGGCGAGGACCCGGGAGGCGAGATTCTTGATGCGGAACTCGGGAAGGATCAGGAAGCGCTGGTTGTTGGCGATGTAGCGGAGACGCGGGATCCGGACCTCGGGCGGCCATTCGAGATACCGATCCCGGTGTCCCGACCGGAAGGCGGCGGATCCCCATCCCACCAGGGCGACCCAGGTCTCTCCGTGAAGGGCCACATGCTGGAGGGTTTCTCCCGTCAGCCGCCGGAATCCGAGGTAGTGATGGGCGGCCATTTCCTGGTCCCACCGGGCTTCCTCCTCCTTCGAGTCCACGGGACGGACGGTCATCGCTGTCAGGGAAATCGGGTCGCTGGTCACCATGGGGTCACGATATCAGAATGTCGGAGAAAAAGCCAGAGGGGAACCCCGCCCGCTGTCACTCAGACCCCTGGGGACTTTGACGTGGCCGTGTCCGGTCACGATGTCCGTGGCGCCCTATGATTGAAAGCTGTTATATTGAAATTTCCCCCTGAAGGGCCCGAGTTGGACGGGAGGATGGCCAGGACAGTCTGTCACGGTTTGTGGTCCTGGGTGTGGGTGGCTTGATGGCTTTCTGGAGCCGGTAGCGGATGACAAGATATGTCTTCTGGATGATCGCAATCCTGATATTCGCCGAGCCGCTTCCGGCGTCTTCTGCGGAATTCGGGCAGGGAGGGATGTCGGTCATCCCCGCCCCCCTGACGCCGTCCACCGTGGCGCCCCCTCCACCACCGCCCCAGCCTTCTCCCCCTGCCAGTCTTCCGGCACCTTCTGTCTCTCCTCCGGCGCTTCCAGGTTTTCAAGGGATGACGGGAACGATGCCATTGACGACGAAATCACGGTTGATCGTGCTGACAAATCCCCCGGGAGCCAAGGTGTTCCTCGGAGGCTTTTTTCTGGGAATGACGCCTTTGAACACACTGCTCTATGCCGGCAACAATGCGATGCTGGAAATTACCGAGGACGGATACTATCCGGAAAATCTCAGTGTCCTTCTGGCGCCTGGAAAAACCGTCAACGTGCAGTTCCGTATGAAAAAAATAACGGGAATCAACCCGTAACCTTACCCGGCTGGCATCGCAACGATTCCAGCCGGGATTTCCATCATGTCCGGAAAGGAAACATTTTAGAAGTTTCGGCAGTGAAAGCTGTGATACCCTGAACTTGGAAGTCCTTCTCCGGGAGGAGAGTGCATCCGGAGCATGTCCGCACCGTTTGAGGTTCTTCCCGATAACATCCTAATCCAGAGAGGAAGTTCTTCATGTCAGACAGTCCCCTTGCAGGAACCCGCCCCCTTCCCTTCATGCTCACAGACATCCCCCGGCTGGTCAGCGATTACTTCGCCCGGGTTCCGGACCCGGGAATCCCTGGAGAACGGGTTTCTTTCGGAACATCCGGTCATCGGGGATCTTCGTTTGAGGGAAGTTTCAACGAAAGGCATATTCTGGCGGTCACACAGGCGATTTGCCAGTATCGGAAGACCCAGGGAATCAATGGCCCGCTTTTGTTGGGGTTCGATACCCATGCCCTTTCCTGGCCCGCTTTTGTTTCGGCACTGGAAGTCCTGGCGGCAAACGATGTGGAAGTCCTGATCTCCGAGAAAGACGAGTACACCCCTACTCCGGTGATATCCCATGCGATTCTTGTATATAACCGGGGGAGAAAAACGGGTCTGGCCGATGGTATCGTCATCACCCCCTCCCATAATCCTCCGAAAGACGGAGGGTTCAAATACGATCCTCCCCATGGAGGACCTGCCGGTCAGGAGATCACCGGTGTCATCGAAAGACAGGCGAATCTCCTGCTGGAAAAAAATCTTGACGGAGTGCGAAGGATCCCCTTTGCGCGGGCGTTAAAAACGCCCTTTGTCCGCAGACATGATTTTATGACCCCTTACGTGGAGGACCTGAGTACGGTGATCGACATGGAGATCCTCTCCCGTTCGAAAATCCGGATGGGCGTCAATCCGCTGGGGGGGGCCGGCGTCCATTACTGGGGAAGGATTGCCGAACGCTACCGTCTTGACCTGACGGTCGTGAACGACGAAGTTGATCCGACCTTTCGTTTCATGACACTGGACTGGGACGGACAGATCCGCATGGACCCCTCCTCTCCCTATGCGATGAAGGGGTTTATCGACACCGCCGGGAGTTTTGATATCGCCTTTGCCTGTGACACCGATCATGACAGGCATGGAATTGTGACCCGATCCGCCGGTCTTCTGCCACCGAATCATTATCTGTCTGTCATGATCGATTCCCTGTTCCGGACCCGCTCGCGGTGGCCTGTCGCCGTCCGGGTCGGAAAAACGCTGGTTTCAAGCGCCATGATCGACCGGGTGGCACTATCGCTGGGTCGCACCGTTTATGAAGTGCCGGTGGGGTTTAAATGGTTTGTGGAGGGTCTTCTGGAAGGAACGCTGGGATTTGCCGGGGAAGAAAGCGCCGGAGCCTCCTTTCTTCGCCAGGACGGATCGGTCTGGACCACCGACAAGGATGCGATCATCCCCTCCCTCCTGTCCGCCGAGATCATGGCCCGGCAAGCCAAGGATCCCGGAGATCTCTATCGGGATCTGGTTTCCCGTTTCGGGGATCCGGTCTACGACCGGATTGAAGCTCCCGCCACGCCATCCGAAAAAGAGCGCCTTAAAAAACTGTCTCCGGAAGATGTCACGGTCAAGGAACTGGCGGGTGAGCCGATCAGGAAAATTCTGACCCGCGCCCCCGGCAACGACGCACCGGTCGGAGGGATCAAGGTCATGACCGACAGCGGGTGGTTTGCTGCCCGTCCTTCCGGTACGGAAAGCATCTACAAGATTTATGCCGAAAGTTTCAAGGGTCCGACGCACCTGGAGCAGATTCTGGGAGATGCCCGGAGTTTGGTGGAAAAGGCCCTGTCCGGTCCCGGAAACGATCAATAGACTGACGACAGGGCGTTGGGTTTCCCAAAAGACCTCGCAGGGGAGGAGTCAAGATGACTGACCCGGACAGCAGGCCGCCAGAAAAAGCACAGCCGGATTTATCGGACAGGGCCACCACGGCCCCGGATCGTTTCGGGCAACTTTTCTCCCTCGCACTGGATATGCGCTGGTCTTGGAACCATGCCGCAGACCGCCTCTGGGAACAGCTGGATCCGGTCCTCTGGGGATTGACCCACAACCCCTGGGCGCTTCTCCAGACGCTCGCCCGCGATAAAATCGAGCGGTTGATGTCGGAGAGGATGTTTAGTGAAGACCTGAACCGGCTTCTGGAACTCCGGCAACTTTCCGATACCCGTCCGGCCTGGTTTGAAACCGCCTGGCCGGACACCCCCCTGAAACAGGTCGCCTACTTCAGCATGGAGTTCATGTTGAGTGAAGCCCTCCCCATCTATTCCGGAGGATTGGGAAACGTGGCGGGAGACCAGCTCAAGGCCGCCAGTGACCTCGGGGTGCCTGTTCTGGGGGTGGGGCTTCTTTACCAGCAAGGGTATTTTCGTCAGACCATCGATTCGTCGGGAAGACAGCAAGCCCTCTTCCCCTACAACGATCCAGGGCAGTTGCCGATCACCCCCTTAAGGGATACCCGCGGGGAATGGGTGCGTTTTTCTGTCGACCTGGGCGCCGAGAGTGTCTGGATCAGGGTCTGGAAAGTCAAGGTCGGACGCATCTCCCTTTATCTGCTGGATACCAACGACATTGCCAATTCTCCGGAACAGCGGGGGATCACGAGCGAGCTATACGGAGGCAATGCATCTCTTCGTCTCCGCCAGGAAATCATTCTGGGTATCGGCGGGTGGCGTTTGATGGGAATCCTGGGGATCCACCCGCAGGTCTGCCACCTGAACGAAGGACATGCGGCCTTTGCCATTCTGGAGAGAGCGCGGGAATTCATGAAAGAGACCCGGGTGACCTTTGAAGTCTCCCTGGCCGCCACCCGGGCGGGTAACCTTTTTACGACACACACGGCCGTTCCGGCAGGGTTCGATCTTTTTGACGCCGAACTGATTTCCCGATATCTGGGCACGTATGCGGTACGGGAGCTGGGAATTCCCCTGGACCTGTTATTGGGAATGGGGCGGAAAAACCCGCACGATTTCTCCGAACCGTTCAACATGGCCTACCTGGCCCTTCAGGGTTCCGGGAGGGTCAACGGGGTGAGCGCGCTGCATGGTCGGGTCAGTCGGGAGATCTTTCTTCCGCTCTTTCCACGCTGGCCGGCCCATGAGGTTCCGGTCACGCATGTGACCAATGGTGTCCATGTTGCAAGCTGGGATTGTGCCGAAGCCGACGAACTCTGGACACAAGCCTGCGGGAAGAACCTGTGGCTGGGAACCCTCGACCACATCGAAAAAGAGATGAGGAACGTCCCCGACCAGGCGCTCTGGTCCTTCCGAAACGCCGCGCGCGCCAGTTTCGTGGAGTACATCCGTCGTGTCCTGCTGCGAGAACGGATCCGCGAAGGGGCAGCATCCAGGGAGCTGGAGGATGCCCGTGGGATGTTTCACCCGGAGGTTCTCACCATCGGATTCGCCCGTCGATTCGCCACCTACAAGCGACCCAACCTCCTGTTGTCCGATCCCGAACGGCTGGCCAGGATCCTGACCCATCCGGACAGGCCGGTCCAGCTCGTCATCGCCGGGAAGGCCCATCCCCGGGATACGGCGGGACAGGAGATGATCCACGACTGGATGGAGTTTTTCAAAAGGGAGGATATCAGGAAGAACGCTGTTTTTCTGACGGATTACGACATGCAAATGGCGGAACGCCTGGTTCAGGGCGTCGATCTGTGGATCAACACCCCCCGGAGACCATGGGAGGCTTGCGGCACAAGCGGAATGAAGGTCCTGGTCAACGGCGGCCTGAACCTTTCCGAGCTGGACGGTTGGTGGGCCGAAGCCTGTTCACCGGAAGTGGGGTGGTTTCTGGGAGACGGACGGGAACACGGGGACGACCCGGCGTGGGATCACGGTGAGGCGATGGAGCTCTATGAAAAGCTGGAGCGGGAAATCGTTCCGCTCTTTTATATGCGAAATGACAAGGGAATCTCTCCGGGATGGGTCGCGCGGATGAGGGAAAGCATGGCCCGGCTGACAACCCTTTTCTCCGCCAACAGGTGTGTGAGAGAATATACAGTCAATCATTATATTCCGGCCGCCCGGGAATTCGAGAGGCGTTCCCGAAACGGTTCGGCGGTCGCCGGGGAAATCCTCCGGCATCTCGAACTCTGGAAAACAAACTGGAATACCATCCGGTTTGGCGATGTGGACGTCTCCCCTGCGGATGGTCTGTACCTGTTTTCCGTATATCTGGATCCGGGGAATATCGATCCGGACAGCTTTCGTGTGGAGCTTTTTGCCAATCCGGACGGGGAAAGGGCGTGTGAAAAACACATGATGGAGCCAACCGGAAAAACGGCGGGGACCTTCCGGGAGTACCGGGTACGCATCCCCCATTTTCGTCCGTTCGAAGATTATACTCCCCGGGTCGTGCCATTCCATGAAGGGTTGTCCGTCCCCCTTGAAGCCTCCTGGATTTCCTGGGAACGCTGAGGGATTTTGCGCGGGGCTGGACAACCTCCGTCGCGCCAGCATCAGGGGCAAGGGAAACAAGACAAGCGAGAAGGAGGACGCATGCGCATTCTGGTGACAGGGGGAAGCGGTTATATCGGAAATGCTCTGGTTGAGGCCTTTTGCCGGGCGGGACATCAGGTGGTGGCTACCTTTCAGGATGCCAAAAAAGCCTTGAAGATCGAACGGTTCGGTGCCAGGGCGGTTCATTGGGACATTCGTGATCACCGTTCGCTGTCTCCGGAGATTCGGGAAACCGATGTTCTGGTACATGCCGCCATGGAGATGGGGGCGGACGGAGGAAAGCTGGACCAGGCCTGCGTGATGTTCTTTCTGGACGAATTGTCCCGTTCGGCCGGGCTCAGGCGCTTTATCTATACGAGCGGCGTCTGGGTCCTGGGAAACACAAGGGTGAATCCTCCGCAAGACAATACCATCCCTGCAGTGTCACCGCCGCACGTCGCCTGGCGACCTCCGGTCGAAAGGACGGTTCTCGACTCGGCCGGCCGCGGTGTCACGGCGATGGTCATCCGTCCGGGAATCGTGTATGGCGGAGCCGGTGGGATCACGGGCTTCCTGATGGGGATGGCGTCGGCTGAAACGGGGGTGGTCATCGTAGGCGAAGGAGACAATCATTGGTCGCCGGTTCATCGGGATGACCTGGCCGATCTGTACCTCCGTGCGGCCGAACAGGGGCCGGCGGGAACCATCTTCAACGGAACGGACGGGTCCTGCCCAACAGTGGGCCTTACCGCCCAGTCGCTGAGTTTCGCCCTGGGGTTCGGTGGGAAAGTCACCCGGACTCCTCCGGAGGAAGGAAGAAAAAAGTGGGGAGGGCTCGCGGACGGTCTGCTTCTCGATCAATGCGTGTCGGGTGATTTTGCTGAACGTCTGCTGGGCTGGCATCCCCGACACCGGTCGATCGTCTCCGAATCTTCGGCCCTTGTCCGTTCCTGGAAGGCCGTGTCTGAACCCCATCCATGATGTGGGGATGCGTCAGTCCATCGGTCAGGCGGCCTTTCCTACCCCTTCGGCCGCCATCGGATGCTGGTCGGCAAAATCATCCCGATCCTTTGCCGTCAGTCTGGCGGAAACAGCCAGACCGATTTCTCCGATCAGATTGCCAAGATCCCGCCGCCCCACCCTCCCTTCGGGATCCGGTTTTCCTTTTCAAAAGACATCCCTTGTTCCCTCAGGGATGCCGGAAAAACCGCATGGCCTCCCGAGGGGATTCGTTGTCGATGGCCACGGCATGGATCGCCTTGCACAGCCGGACGGCCTCTTCCAGTGATCGCTGGTGGACATTCCTGCCGGTG
>DAHWKF010000031.1 GCA_027343785.1 Leptospirillum sp.
ATACGCCAGAAACTCCGCCATCTTGTTGGCCGCCAGTACCCGCGTGATCGCCGCCGTCAACGTCGTCTTCCCGTGATCCACGTGCCCGATCGTTCCGATGTTCAGATGCGGCTTCGTTCTTTCAAATTTCGCTTTGGACATGCATGCCTCCATTGCAGCATGAAACAGTGACAAAAAAGTTACGCATGAATTCTCTTCGAAAAACAAAAAGCAACAAACGGTTTTCAATCCATGCAACAGATCATGGAGCCCTTGACCGGGATTGAACCGGTGACCTCATCCTTACCAAGGATGTGCTCTGCCAACTGAGCTACAAGGGCATGCCCCGGTCATCGGACCAGAACTGGAGCGGGAAACGGGATTCGAACCCGCGACATCCAGCTTGGAAGGCTGGCGCTCTACCGCTGAGCTATTCCCGCAGTAAAAGAGACTTTTTTGGAAACCTCAAACATACATTATGGTGGGGAGGGGAGGATTCGAACCTCCGAAGCCGTCTGGCGACAGATTTACAGTCTGTTCCCTTTGTCCACTCGGGAACCTCCCCATACTCGGGCGATGTTCCAGACTCAAGCCCAAGGAATCATCTTGGGGATAAGGGAACCCCAGACTCTTGAACCCTATACCAAGCCCAAAAACAAAAGGGAATTATATTCTCGGGATTACCCTTTGTCAAATCGGCAATCTTTGTATCCCGCTCCCATAGTGCCCTCAGGGCTTCATCGCCATCTCGACCTGTTTAAGACCTGACAGAAAAAACGAAAGCGTCTTCTGGGTTTCGGGGTTGGATAAAAGGCGAATCGTCCCCATAATCCCTCCAGGGGCATCCTCCGGCGGAGCAGGAATATTTTTGAGCACATTGTAAACATTGCCCTGCCAAGAAATGGCTGTTTCCATCAAAAGCATGACCCTTTCAACCAGGGAATCCGTCAATAACCTCCGTATAGCGACCAGCACCGAGGCGAGTTCTGGAATGGTGTCGAGAGCTCCCAGCTCTTTCAGACGGTTGACTGCCACAACCATGTCATCGACCGGTAACCGTTCAATTTTTCCAAGAACTTCCGTCGCCTTTTCCGCCTGCATTGCCACCCTTTCGACAAGGGTGTCGACACCCATGAACTGGACGGCCCGAATCGCGCCCCCAATCTCCGCAAAAGACTGAAAAGCTCCCGTTTTTTCCGCAACCTCAACGACATCCATCAAGCGAAGCAAGGCCGGGGAGATTTTTTCGAGTCTTTCCATCAAAAGGAGCGTATCCGGACGGGTCAGACGATCAAGCAATATTGTGGCTTTTTCCAGAGATTCCGCCAGGCGTTCCACCATTGAATTTGTCTGGATATCTGACAAGGCTTTCCCCGCAATCTGGACCTCCTCCAGAACCTGTATCCGTTCCAGGAGGCTGGTCAGACGCTTGTCGGTTTCCGGGTCGGCCAATTTTTTTCCAAAAGACCCACCCTGCTCGGTCTGTTCCATCTGAAACTCCCCCTTTTAAAGAATTCCGCGGGCCGTCAGCCAATAAAGCCTGTTGTATGTCAGTTTCATCCAATGGATAGCGGAGGTGGGAGGGGGAGGGGATGGAGGGTTGGTATAGTTGAAGGAGATATAAGTTGCCTCGTTCTTTCCTGTTTCAATAAAACAGAACACCTTTCCGTCATAAAGACGGGTCGCTTTTTCTCCGTGGACCACGCTGATGACGTTTTCAACAAGTATGTCCGCCGAGAAATGAGCGGTTGATCCCGCCTTGGAAACCGGTAGATTTGTCGTGTCCCCCACCACAAAAACGTTTTCCTGCCCTTCCATCTGCAAGGTTTGTTTGTTTGTCGGAATCCAACCACCCTCTCCCAGGTTGTTGTCCAGAATCACCTTGGCTCCCCGATGAGGAGGAATGGTGATCAGGAGGTCAAATGGAACCGTCGATCCTTCCAGGCTGGTCAAGGTTTTGGCTTCAGGATCCACCTCTTTCATGTTGAAAAAAACTTCCGACCGGATGCCCCGCTCCATAAAAACAGGCCCAGCCCATTGAGCAACCGCGGGAATTGTATGCAATGCCCCGACGGGGTAGGTATAAAAAACCTCCGTTTTATCCCGGATGCCCTTGGTACGAAGATAATTGTCGAGCATCAGGGTGACTTCGAGAGGGGCCACAGGGCATTTGTGAGGAACACCCATGGCAACAACGATCTTTCCTCCCTGAAATTGCCTTAACGCTTCGCGCAGCTTCAGAGCACCCTCTTCTGTGTAGAACCAGTGCCCACCCTTTTCCAGACCCGGAATCAGATCCGGTCTGGGGACTGAACCTGTTGCAATGACAAGGACATCAAATGGGTATTCCCGCTTTGCAGCCGAGACCAGTTTCTGTCCCGGAATATCAATTTTTTCAACCGGATCCACTATAAAATGAACCATCGGATCCAGAATATCCTTTTGAGGACGCTTGATTTCCTCCGGACGCACCAGGTCGAAGGGCAGGTAAAGCCAACCCGGTTGGTATGAATGCGTTTCGGTGTTTCCCAGGAGGGTCAGTGACACGGATCCGGACTTCAGTTCGGCAGAAAGTTTTCGCGCGATCTGGTTCGCCACGATCGTCCCGGCAATTCCGCTTCCCAGTATGACAATTTTTTTACCCATCTTGTTCCTCCATCAGAGAAAAGCTGCAATCCACATGCTGAGAAAACCGGCTGGCATTTTCCCGGAAAATCCGATAACGTCCAATGAGTCCATAAAAATATAACCGTTCGAAATGATACAAAAAATATACTGTTTCTTGCATTGATCACGGGATTAACGATTCCCGGATCCTGTCTGGTGCGAGAGGCGGGAGTTGAACCCGCACGGAGTTTCCCCCGCCAGATCCTAAGTCTGGTGCGTCTGCCGTTTCGCCACTCTCGCTATATTTAAGGAGAAATTCTAGCGGAAACAATGAATAAAATCATTCAAAAGCGCAGTGCATTCACGGGACCTTCCTTGTCGGTCTTTTTTCTGCTTCTGTCGGATATCTTCGTCGCCGTTCATGGTGTACGGACAGAAACACCCCTCCTGAACTTTCCTTTTCTTGCACTGGTGCACACGCTGGCCATTCTCGTGATTTTTCCCGCTGCGCTACTCATCGGACTCACAGAAACCGTGATCGGAAGAATGGGCGCTGCAATGGTTATTGTAGGAGGGATCGTTCTGGTTCTCGGATTTTCTTTCGTCCCCCGGTCACTGGTTCCCACCGAGGCCGGCCTGATGATTCTGGCCGGATGCTGGTTTCTGATGAAGACCCCTCTGGCCAAGGCTTTTTCAGAACTATTCTGTTCCGAACGGTTTATTTTTTGGGGTTTAATGTTGACCGTCCTCACAGGGATCATTCTGGGACTCACACTGGCAAGGCCCTGGATTGACCCCATACCTTTCCGGGGAATCCTGCTGCACGCTTTCCTGGGAATCGCCTTTACCCTGACAGCCTTATCTGCCTTTCCCCTGAAACGGAGTGGGGACAACCCGAAGACCACGGGAAGAACCCTGACCGCTTTTTTCTACCTGTCGGGCATGACCGTCATTTGCATTCTTCCTCTCGGAAGCGATCTCAAACGCTGGATCGTCCTCTCCCTTGCTTTGCTGTTGTCCGGGATGACATTTCGGATATTCTTAAGAGGAGAGAGGGCTGCCTTACCGTTTGCCTTGCTGGCGGGGGGCATTTTCGCCTTGTCGGGTTCTTTCTGGCAAACCACGCCCGGACCATCCATGGTCTTCTTTCTTCTGACATGGATGTATTTGTTGACGGGACAGGCCTTTGGTCCGGGGAAGATCGCGATTCTTTCGGGAAGCGCCGGTTCTATTTTGATCCTCTCCGGGTTATGGCAGGCGAGTCTGATGTTTATTTATATCGGCATGATCACCCATCTCGGAACCTACGTCTCCGTTCTGGGTGCCAGAACATGCGGGGCGAAAGATGCGCATCGCAGAGGATAAATCCACTACATTGCATGGAGATTGTTTCACTCAGGCAGGATCGATTTCTTCCGGTACAGAGGTTTCCCAGGCCTCGATATCGTAAGGGTGCACTTTTTTCACCCGACAGGAAACAATGCTTCCGGGAGCGGCTTCTCCACTCAGAATCAGGACTTCCCCATCGATGCCATCTGGAGCCATCCCTTCCAGACGTCCGGAGAGGACCAGAGGGGATTGCTCGGAAGGCCCTTCAACCAATACGGGCATAACTTTTCCGACCCAGCCTTTTTTTTTCTCAAGGGAAATGCCTTTCTGAATCCCCATGAGCTTTCTCCGACGCCTTGTCTTGACCCTCGAGGGAACCTGTCCTTCCATCCCGAATGAAGGCGTTCCTTCCTCCCTCGAAAACGGAAAAACACCGACATGATCAAGCTGGGCCCATTGCATGAATGACTCGATTTCCTGAAATTCTTCCTCTGTTTCTCCTGGAAACCCGACGATGAAAGTCGTCCTGAGGGTGATATCCGGAATTGTCTCCCTGACCCTGTCAATCAGGCGCATGGTCGATTCCCGATTCCCGGGGCGATTCATTCTTTTGAGAACGGACCCGCTCACATGCTGGAAAGGAATATCCAGATATTTCAGGACAGTGGGAGAATCACGCATCACTTTCAGAAGACGGTCGGAAACCAGGGTCGGATAGGCATATAGCAGTCTGACCCAAGGGATACGACCGATCCGGTCTATTTCCTCAAGAAGCCGGGGTAGACCTTCGGTATCTCCCAGATCGCTCCCGTACCGTGTCAAATCCTGGGCAATAAGCGTAACTTCCCTGACGCCTTCGTCCGCCAGCATCCGTACCTCCTCCAGCAGGCTTTCCCGCGTCCGGCTGAGCTGAAGCCCCCTTGAAAGCGGAATGGCGCAGAAAGAGCACGTATGGTCGCACCCTTCCGATACCTTGAGATAAGCGCGATGTTGCGGCGTCAGACGCTTGCGCCTGAAAGGGATCGACTGGGGAGAGATCAGTGTTGTCGGGGCAGCCGTTCCGGCAGAACCCGCATAAGACAGCCGATCGCCAATCATGCTCTCTTCAGACGGGGTCAGGAAAAGGTCCACTTCGGGAAGGAGGCCGGGCAATTCTTCCCGGTAGCGGGAAACGAGACACCCGGCACCCACGAGAATTTTTGCCTTTCCTTCCTCTTTATATCGCGACAGTTCGAGAAGGGTGTCAATCGACTCCTTCCGAGCCTCTGTCACAAAACTGCAGGTATTGACGACAATCACTTCGGCGTCTTCGAGATCGGGGATGACCCGGAACCCTTTTTCGGAAAGAGCATGAATCATTGTTTCCGTATCCACCAGGTTCTTCGGGCAGCCCAGGCTCACAATACCGACTGTCTTTTCCTTCAAATCCCCGAGGGAACTGTTCCGGTTTTCCGGAATACGCATGGTTTTCTCCGAATCCTCTCCGATTACTTTCTGATCCGCCAGTTCCCTGGACATATGGAAAACCTCCGACCCTTTGGATATGATGTCACCTGTTAAAAAAATCTTCAGCAAGTCATTCAATGCGCAAGAAACCTCCCGAAAGGGTGGCCTTGTAGAAAGGAACAACGCATGAAATGGCTTCTCGTAATCCTGATCTTCAGCGTTCTGGGTGTCGGTTATCTTGTGGAACAGTCAGGCCAGAACTCCCGAAAGCTGGGGCAGATTCAAAACCAGGTTTCATCACTCCAGATCCAGCTGAACAAGGAAAAGGCGGAAGCCCTCCAATCCCTTCGGGACGTCAAAAGGTCCCTCCATCTCCATATGGCGGAGTCATCCATTGAAGATGCTGTCAAGGATATCCTGGACCAGAATTATGGTCAGGCAGATTCAGCCGTTCGGTCAGCGCTGGAAAATATCCGGAAAGCCCATCCTGAAAAAAAAGCCTCACCCAATCTGGAAACGGCAGGACAGCTATTGAAGCAAGCCCTGGAACAGGCCAAAAATCTGGATCCCAAGACCCTCTCCAGCCTGAATGAGGCTGACCGGGCGATCCGGAAGGAAATAGCCGGATCCGGCCGCTAGAAATTCAGCCAGGCATTTCATCCTGGTGACGCTTGAAAATACACTGATAGGGAACATCGGGGTTATTCATGACAATGACCTGAACCAGTTCCCAACCGTCCTCTCCAATAAAATTCAGCTGGTTTTCCACCTGCTCCCGGCTGACCCCGAAAACCCGGTATTCCCAGGCTGCCATGGATCAATCCTCTCCCTTGACAGCTTTCTTGCCTCCATCCAGCATTCCGGAAAGTCGAGACTTTTTCTGATGGACACGTCTGAGACGCTTTTTCAGCCTTTTAAGATTCTTGTCCTTGGCTGCCATGGTTTTGTCGACCGTTTCCCGGATTTCTTGCCGCTTCTTTTTTAATGACGCCCGCCGGACTTCGAGTTTTTCAATCTTTTCCTTGACTACAGATTCTTGCATAATGCTCCCCTCACATATGAAAAATGGTTGAAGTGATACCGAAGGCCAAGACCTTCAGGCTTATTGCCGTACGACAAAAGCCTCCCCCAGGTCATTCCTGAGGGTTTGCGCATATTCCCGGGCATGGGATATGGAGGAAAACTTTCCGACACGAACGCGGTACACCGTGCCGCCAGGATAAACCGCCTTGACGATATGGGCGTCCGGGTAACGCTTCATCTTGATCAGGTAAGCTCTCGCCTCCTCGTATGAAGAAAAAGACCCGACCTGGACTTCAAAAGTTCCTTCGGCCAGAATTTCCGGTTGTGACGGGTAGTTGACCCCGCTCAGAACCGTCAGACGGACGGGGGCTGTTCCTTTTCCCAGCATACCGATCGCATTCGCGGCCTTCCACGACAAGTCGATGATGCGTCCGTTTACAAACGGCCCGCGATCATTGACGACTACGTCTACAGAGCGTCCGTTATCCAGGTTTTCCACCCGAACACGTGTTCCGAGCGGTAACGTCCTGTGGGCAGCCGTGAGGGCATCTTTTCTGAAAATCGCCCCGCTCGCCGTTTTTTTTCCATAAAAGGTTGGCCCATACCAGGAGGCAATACCTGTCTCATGTCCATTGGTAAAAATATCCCCGGAAGAACCGGAAGAATACGAAGACCGCCCCCATGGACTGGAAGATCCGGTCGACACCGATGGACGTCCCCACGGAGAGCCGGAGTATGTTGAACAACCCGCGAGGAGCACAATCCCAGATACCAGAAAAAAACGAGACACCTGCCGAAACTTCCCGTGCGGTTCAGGCTTCTGTTGACTGATCATCCTTGGAGGGACGGATTTTTCGGAAATCGACCCAGACATCCAGGACTCCCACAATCCCCAGCAAGAGGAGAATCAAGGGTTGAAGTAGAATAAAGGTTGCCGAAATAATCCAGAACAGTCGTCCAAGTTTCCGGCTTTTCGCATAGGATACAATAACGCCGGCCCCTTGTCCCACATACAGAATCCCAATACTGAAAAAAAGATTAATCCCCGTCACCCTTGATAGGTGGGAAGGCACAGCGATCATGGCCAGAGACAATATCAGAAGGAAGATCATCGGATCCCATAAAACCCAATGGTCGATACCATATCCGGGCATATCTTCGCTTTTACGGGAAAGGATCCCTTTCACCATTCCCATGAGCACCAGGGATGTGAGCAAAACACATGAAACAAAAACCCCTGGAAGCAGGGATAGGAATGAAGAGAAAAGATCCGGTTCCATTTTCAGTATGAGCTGTTGGTCTACGGAAGGGATGGCCGCCGGAGAGTTCTGAAGATAAAGATGGACAACCTGGTCAAAGGTCTGAAACAACTCTTTTCTCAACTCTTGCAATATCTTTCCGCCGGTCCGGAGATAAAAAAATCCCATTGAAAAAGCAGAGAAGGCCAACATCTGCAAGGAGATGGCAAAGAGGGATGTGGAAAAATCCTTGCGTCGACGGACAAGTTCTCCGGCCAGCACACCAGACATTCCCGCCCATGCGATGTAGAACAGGAGCGCGAGGGGTTGGCGGGTCAAAAGCTCGACGACAAGACCGGACAGTACCATCGCTCCGACACCCAGCTGATAGCGGTGGTAGGCGATCTGCGCGAGTGCCAGGGGAACACCTGAAAACATGGCCACAAAGAAACCGGCTCTCGGGAAAAAAAAGATCCCCACGAAAAGAGCCGCAGAGGTCGAAGTCGAAAGCAGTAACGGCCCGAAGGGGAAGTTTGTTTTCAGATCTATTTTTCCTCAGAAAAGGCAAAGAAGGCGACATTCCGCCCTTGCTTGATCGCTGCGGCCAGACTGCGCTGATGTCTTGAACACGTCCCGGACAGCCTGCGGGGAATGATCTTCCCTCTTTCTGTCAGAAAGCTTTTCATCGTATTGGTATCCTTGTAGTCAATTTCCAGTTTTTCGATACAGAACCTGCAAACTTTTTTCCGCTGGAAAGACCTTGCCGGTGCACTCATAACCACACTCCCCTGGTTCAATCGTTCAATCACGCAAGCTTGTTAAGTTGTAATTCCGTCAAAACTGTCGGACGAAATCTCAAAACGGGATATCTCCCTCCGGCCCGCTTTCGGCAGGAAACCCCTGGAACCCGGAATCTTCTTCGTTGCCAGGTCCCCCGGAAGAAGACTTAGAGCTACGCCCCGGACCAACAAACGTGACCGACTGCGTGACAACTTCGATCTTGCTCCGTTTCTGTCCTTCCTGCTCCCAGCGTCGCTGCTGAAGACGTCCCTCAATCAGGACAGGGGAACCCTTTTCAAGATAGTTCTTGACCAGATCCGCCTGTTTCCCGAAGGTTACCACATCGATAAAGGAAACGTCCTCTTTGGTCTCGTTTTCCTGGCGGTAACGATTATTGATCGCCAGGGTAAAAGACGCCACAGGAGCACCATCCCGGGTGAAGCGCACTTCAGGATCACGGGTCAGGTTTCCCATAAGGATGACTTTGTTGTAATTACTCAAACAGCTTCTCCCTCTTTTGTCACCCTGGACGTCTCCGCCTTTTCCTCAGCAGCGCCCTCCGCAGCCGGAAGAACCAGTTTGGGGCGACGGACAACCATGCTCTTGATGATACGTTCGTCAAGGCGAGCCTGGCGGTCGAATTCGGCGATGTCTTCCGATTTATGGAACTCGACGAACAAAACGGCATAGTCCGCCCTGCGTTCTTTTTTCAACTCATAGGACAGACGACGTTTGCCCATTTTCTGGACATGATGAACTGTTCCCTCCCGGGAAACAACCAGATTCTGGAACTTTCCGATGACGGCCGCGACATCCTCATCCGAAAGATTGGATTTGATCAGAAGAACACACTCATAAAAAGCCATGAGAACCCTTTCCTGGACATAAGCCCATTACACGTGAAAACGGAAATACACCACGTCACCATCCTGAATGGTATACTCTTTCCCTTCCAGACGGAGAAGGCCTTTTTCCTTGACCGCCTTTTCAGATCCCAAACGATCAAGATCCTCGAACTTCATGACCTCTGCCCGGATAAAGCCCCGCTCGATATCCGAATGGATTTTTCCGGCAGCCTTCGGAGCCGGGGTGCCCTGGGGAACCGTCCAGGCCCTGACTTCATCCTCCCCGGCGGTGAGAAACGTGATCAGGCCGAGGATCCCGTACCCCATTCGGACGATGCGTTCGAGACCCGACTCCTTCATCCCCAGGTCGACAAGAAACGCCTTGCGCTCCTCCTTGTCGAGAGCAGCAATTTCTGCCTCGATTCTCGCAGACACCGGGAGAAGGACCGCGTTTCTCGACGCAACGGCCTGTTGCAGCCGCGCGTATTTGTCCGAAGAGAGGTCTGAAAAATCGTCAGAAACATTCGCCACGTAAAGGACCGGTTTCTGGGTCAACAATCCCAGGGAATCCCGGAATGCCTTTCTTTCTTCCTCTACATCCAGAAGACGGGCGGGCAAGCCTTTTTCCAGTTGACCGCGAATCGCCTGGAGCAGTTCCTTTTGCCAGACCAGATCTTTCGAGCCGCTCTTCGCATTTTTCTCAAGCTTCGAAATTCGAGCCTCTATCGAGGCGAGGTCTGCCAAAACCAGTTCGGTCTCGATAACTTCCAGATCCGATACCGGGTCAACCACCCCATGGACATGAATAATTTCCGTATCGTCGAAAACGCGGACAACCTGGATGATCGCGTCCACACTCCGGATGTGTCCGAGAAACTGGTTTCCTAGACCCTCTCCGGCACTTGCGCCCCGCACAAGACCGGCGATATCGACCACCTCGACAAAAGTCGGCGTCGTCTTCCGTGGATGATACATGTCCTCAAGCCGTGCGAGCCGCTCGTCCGGAACCGGTACCACGCCGACATGCGGATCAATCGTGCAAAAAGGAAAATTCGCTACCTGAGCATTCCCGGATGTCAAAGCGTTGAAAAGCGTCGACTTGCCCACATTCGGCAAACCAACGATACCACACTGGAATCCCAATCAAAGTTCCCCGCCCGGATCTGTCTCCGGCCTCTAGAATATCATTCGTGAAGAGGCAGTCAAACGAGCTGACATACCCATGCCCTAAGCCGACTTGTCATCGGCCCGGAATATCCAGCGATCAACCAACCCGAAAAATGTTTCCAGAGAACCTTCCAGGATCTTTCTTTCTTCCGGATGAAGCTTCCCGAGAACATAGTCTGAGGGGTCCTGACCTTCTACAGGTCTTCCGATTCCGATCCGGATGCGGGATACACGGTCCGAACCCAATGTCTCGATAATGGAGGCCAAGCCTTTTTGGCCACCCGAACTGCCTTTTTCCCGGAAACGGAGGGTTCCCAGCGGCAAATCCATATCGTCCGACAGAACCAGCAAATCGGAGGGAAGACTGACCCCCTTGAGCCTGAGCCAGGGAATGACCCGCCCGGACAGGTTCATATAAGTCAGAGGAAAGACGAGGAGAAAACGCTCCTTTTTCCACTCCCCCTCCCCCCACTGGACCAAGGCTTTCTGATGAACCAGCGGTATCCCGATCCTCTCGGAAAGTGAATCCAGAAAGATTTTTCCGGCATTGTGGCGGGTTCGCTCATACTCCCTGCCTGGATTACCCAACCCAACAATCGCCCTGATTCCCATCTGAATGAGCAGGAAACAGCTACTTTTTCGGGGCTTCCGGCTCTGGCGCCGCTGCCACCGTTTCTTCCGGAGATTCCGTTCTCGGAGGAAGGATATGGACGAGCACCGTGTCCGGGCTGTCAATGATCCGCAATCCGGGCGCGGGTGGCAAATCCCGGACATGAACCGAGTCATTGATCCCGAGACCGGAGGCGTCCAGCTTGATATGGTCTGGCATGGCTGCGGGCAAACACTCTACCATCACCTCACGCACGTGATGCTCAAGAACGCCTCCCAGCTTCACCCCCACCGGAACTTCTCCGACAATCTCGACCGGAACCCTGTTCCGGACCATGTCTTTTTCGGAGAGCTCAAAAAAATCCAGGTGCATGATCCGTCCCGTCAAGGGGTCCCTCTGCACATCACGCACCAATGCCATGACATTATCCCTGGATTCAGGCAGTCCACTGACCTTCAGGCGGAAAATGGCATGGCTTCCGGCATGGGAGTGGAACACTTTTTGTACATGCGAGAGGCTCAGGGACAGAGAAGTGGCTTTTCCCCGGCTATAGAGAACTGCGGGAATCTGCCCCGACATTCTCAACTGACGGGCAATTCCTTTTCCATTAGCCGCTCGAAATTCGGCGCTTATTTCAACATTCTGCATCACACATCCCTTTCCCTCTTTCAGAACATGCCTTCCGGGCACACGTCCGCCACCCGGCCCAACTAGATAAAAAGCGAGCTGACTGACTCCTCTTCATGAATCCGCTTGATAGCCTCTCCCAGAAGCGGAGCCACTGAAAAAATTCTTATTTTCTTGCAAACTTCCTCTTTCCCGCGCAAAGGAATCGAATTTGTCACAATAATTTCATCGAGAACCGATTTGTTGAGCCTTTCAAGGGCGGGGCCCGACAGCACCGGATGTGTCGCCACTGCCACTACCCGTCTTGCTCCTGCGTCTAACGCGGCCGATGCCCCCTGGGTAATCGTTCCTGCGGTGTCAATCATATCATCAAGAATAACGGCTGTCCGGCCAACGACATCCCCGATAATGTTCATAACCTGGGACTGATTAGGACCCTCCCGGCGCTTGTCAATAATCGCCAGGGGAACCTGGAGTCGCTTGGCAAAGGCTCTGGTCCGCTCAACACCGCCTGCATCCGGAGAGACAAGAACCAGCCTTTCATCACCCTGCGCGAGTTTTCTGAGAGGCTCGATCAGGATGGGTGTCCCGTGCAGATGGTCCACTGGGATATTAAAAAAGCCCTGGAGCTGGCCGGTGTGCAGATCAAGCGTCAGGACTCTCGTCGCTCCGGCTGTCGTAATCAGGTCTGCGACAAGTTTGGCCGTAATGGGAACCCTTGGTTGATCCTTCCGGTCCTGCCTTGCATAGGCATAATAGGGAAGTACCGCCGTAATCCTTTTTGCAGACGCCCGCTTGAGCGCATCCAGCATCACGAGAAGTTCCATCAGGTTGTTATTGACCGGATCAGAAAGGGACTGGATGACGAAGACATCGCTTCCCCGAACGTTTTCGTCTATCCGTACACGAATTTCCCCATCCGAAAACGATGAAACAGTTGCCTCTCCCAGATTGATACCCAGATAACGGGCAATCTCAAGCGCGACCGGAATATTGGCATTTCCAGAAAAAATCTTGACAGGACGCAAGCGCATCTCCCAAAAGCCCGAACTTGTCCGAACTGAATCCTTATACGAATTCCAGTATTCAGTTTTTGGCTGGGGCGCCAGGATTCGAACCTGGGAATGCGAGATCCAAAATCTCGTGACTTGCCGCTTGTCGACGCCCCAATATGAATGACTAGCCAGAAAACGCCGGGGATGAAAGCGTTTCGAAAACACCCGACCAGCCCTTGAAATGTCGCTCCAGTTGCTGGCGAACAGCCTCAGCCTCACCAGAACCATCGAACAGGCCGAAAACAGTGGGGCCCGATCCGCTCATGAGGGATAAAACAGCTCCGCTAGCAGCCATCAACGACTTCACCTCCCGAATCACCGGGAGGATTGACAGGGCTACCGGTTCAAGATCATTGAACCCCCGACCATCGGACAAAAGACTACTTATTTTAGGTAGAGTTTCTGAATCTGTCAACGAATCCGTCGACGGGGCGGACAGTCCTCCGTAAATCATTGCCGTCGAAAGAGGGACAAGAGGGTTCCAGAGAACGATCGTTCGGGGAGGAATCGGGGGGCAAGGATGAATTTTCTCCCCTCTTCCGTAAGCCACGGCATGAGCTTCTCCCAAAAAAAAGGGCACGTCACTTCCCAACCGGCTTCCAAGGACCATCAAATCTTTCAGTGCGACCGGGTTTCCGGACAGCCTGTTCGCAGCCCATAATGCGGCCGCCGCATTCGATGAGCCCCCTCCGAGGCCCGCGCCAACCGGTATTTTTTTCTCCAGCTCCACCCGAAAATACTTTTGACTCCCCCCCTCTCCGACAAAATTTCTGAAAAGTCGAAGGGCGCGAAGAACCAGGTTGTCCTCGATCTCCCCGTCTACCTTTCTGCCGGACAAGATCAGGAGATCCTTTTTATCATTCGCCTCACTGAAGAGCATTCGGTCACAGAGGGAGATCATCACCATTTCGGTCAGAAGTTCATGATAACCATCGTGACGCTTTCCCAAAATTTTCAGGGAAAGGTTGACCTTGGCCGGAGAAAAAACGGAAAGGGTGTTCACGCCATGACCATCCGGCCGTTTGATGAAGTGGGCGAGACTGACAGGCAATCCTGTTGTTCCATCCAGTCCCAGAATCCCCTGGCATCGGAAGGAACGGCGTCCACAATGAACTTTGTGCGGCGGGCAATTTCACTTAAAGACACATCGTCGATCAGTAATTCGGAGTCTGCCCGAAGGGCAACATCCGGAACAAGGACCCGCGTCCCATGCGGAAGGGATGATCCGTTCAGGGCCCGAATAATGTCTTCACCCCCCAACAGTCCCGCGACGGTGACCGAACGACCAAAAAGGGCATTTTCGACCGGAAAGGCTCTGATTTTTCCTTTTCCAGTTATCAGAGTTTGGTCAAGGTCGGCCAGCATTTTTTGAAGATAGGGGAAAAATGCCGCCCCTGTGACCATGGCGATCTGCCGGGTTTCCATCTGGCCCGGGACGGGCCGGCCTTTCCGAATCGATGAAAGGCGTTTTTTCCATTCGGACTGAAATAGCGGAACAATTCCCACCCCGTTACCCAGTTGGGGAAGACTTCCATATCTCCTGATCGAAGGAAAGCTCTTTTTGGCGATCACATACCATTCGTCGGCCGGAAATAGAAAGGGATCATCCCACTTTTTCATGAATGGCTTCTGGTAATTCTCTATCGTTGAAAGCATCTTCCTGGCATACGCCGCATCGATCGGGGAGATCGGAGGCAGGTTGTCCCTGTGGCCGGTCAGCCCCACAGGCACAATCGCCAGGGACGATACCCCGGGAAACCTTGCGGAGAGCTCTTCTACCGAACGTTCGAGAACAGACCCGTCATTGATGCCGGGAGTGATCACGATCTGGGTATGGAGCCGGATACCTCCTTGTACAAGGTGGTCAATCCTGCCAAGAATGTCGGGAGCCCGCTCATTTCTCAAAAGCCTTTTCCGCACGTCCGGATCCGTTGCGTGGACAGAAATATAGAGAGGAGAAAGCCGCTGCTCCAGAATGCGGAGATAATCTTTTTCCGACAGATTGGTCAGGGTGATAAAGTTTCCATACAAAAAACTGTAGCGGTAATCTTCGTCCCGAATATAGAGGGACTGACGTTGGCCAGGCGGCATCTGGTCCACAAAACAGAAATCGCAATCGTTAGGGCAACGGCGAATCGGAGGAGGATCCAGCACAATTCCCAGGCGTTCGTCCGGATCTTTTTCCAGGAATACTTCGACCGACTCTCCGGATGGATTCTCCAGGCAAAGGCTGACCTCCCCCTCCGCCTGATAAAATTCGAGGTCGATCAGATCCCGGAGTGAATTTCCGTTCACCGATACGATTCTGAATCCCGCTTCAATTCCGGAAGCTGCGGCCAGCGAATCCGGCAGAACCTCCTTGATCAACAGACCCTGCGACATGACGCTTTCCCTTTCACTTCGAATGATTCTGAAACCATCGGATCCCTTGATGGACATAAAAAATTCCGGACAGGACGGCCAATGTGACGGTCATGTAGGAAATTTCTTCCAAGTGCGCCGGATGACCGTATCCTGCGTTTCCCATCAATACCAGAAAAAGGTAGAGGATTTCCGTCAGTGTCGTCACCTTTCCCCAGAGGTGAGGACGTATCGGGATCGGGGTCTCCACCCATTTTAGCAGGAAAACCCCCGAAATAACGATCAGGTCCCGACTGACGAGAGCGATAGCGACCCATACAGGAATAAAGCTGACGACTGCCATGACCGTCGCCGTCGCGGAAAGAAAAATCTTGTCCGCGACGGGATCCAGAATCGCACCCATGACTGTTTTCTGGTTTAAAAGACGGGCAATCGCACCGTCCATCGCATCGGAGACTCCTCCGGCGACGAAGGTCCAGAAAGCGACGCGGTCTTTCCCGTACAAAAGGACAGCGACCAGAAAAGGCGTCAGAAAAATCCTGAAAAGTGTCAGGATATTCGGAAGGTTGATGGAAGAGAAAAACACTAATAACCCTTGGATTCAAGCCGAAGGACGCGATTTTTTATCCAGGATGACGATATCCCTTTCCTCAGGGCTTCCCGCCCGATATGAACCTCTTCGATCGGCTCCCCCAAGCCTCCCAGCGCAACCATCAGATCACGATAAAGGGCTTCGCTTTCATATCCTGACCGAATCCATGCAAGGGCCTTTTTCCTGACCAGACGAAGGTTCCCCTTTTCCGCCTGGCGATACAGCCATGCGTGTCTTGCCAGGAGAGAACGGTGACGATGTCTTGTCTCATATTCGGCATGCCACCAGGCATCGGCTTTTGCAGACTCTCCTGACAGGACGTTTCCTGCATAGTAAACTCCTGCCATCCGATCGTCCATTTCTCCGGGATGCTTTTGCCGGTATTGGGCGAGCATGGCGAGTGCCTGACGCGGGTGTCCTCTCCATATCCGGTCTTCCATGACCTTTCCCCACAGGATACGGGCATCCGGCAGGCGCATCAGCCCTTCATAGTAGAGATTCCGGATTTCCTCAGGGGGGTCCCCCTGGGCTCGGGCCATCCCCACCGCTTCCAGGACAAAATCCGAATTGATCGCCCCGTCTTTCATCACCGACCGAACGAGAGTCCGGGCTTCAGATACCTGCCCTGACGCCCGGAGAGCCTGGAGGAAAGCCAGGTTGAACCCCGCCGTCTTTCGGGCGGCAGGAAGTGTCCTGTTCATTTTTTCAGCCAGCCGGAGCGCCTGATCCAGTTGTCCGCGGTCAAGAAGCTTCGTGACCGCTCTTCCGGGATCCGTATCCGGGCCGACGTGGTTTTTCCCGTTCATAACCAGGGCGGGTCTGAGAAAGTCCCTGGATGCTTTCAAAAAAAAGGACTCCAGGATTTTGTCTTGCAATTCGGTTCGGGGCAATTCCCGGGTCATCGACTGGACAAGGTGCGGGGGGATAACAGTCCAGTATCCGAACGTCACAGTTGTCTTCTTTTCAGTCTCTCTCCGGATGGATGCCGTGAGAAGATAACGGGCGCCGATCAGCTTGCCGCGATCCAGCGCACATTGGACATTCTCGCAGGAAGAAAGATTGGAAGTCCCCACAATCCTGGATACCCTTTGGCGAAGCCGTTCACCGAAGAGGATATGGGTCGAACCCGAAGCGGCCTGGAGCTGGTTGCCGACATAGAGAGACCAGGGCTTCCGGGCGGGAAGAACATGTTCGGGATCAAAAATACCGGCGAAAATCCCTATGCCGGAAAAAAGGGAAGGATGCAGGGAACTTCGGCCGCAACCGGGGAGGATCACAGCCAGGATCATGATCGCCAGAAAACCCTTGAGCCTGATATGCAAACCCTTTCCAAACCGTGTTACAATCTTTAAAAACCTGCCGGAAACCCATCCTCCGGAGACCACGAATAATAAGGAGGTCCATGCCAGAAAACAAAACCCTTCGTCTCCCTCGGAAATGGGGGCAATGGACGTTGGTCATCTTGATTCTGACGCTGGTGGGAGTATCAGCCATCAGCCGGCTGGCGGGGCTTTTCTACCTCAAAACGCTCAGGAACGAATCCGCCACGTTTCGCTTTGACCAGGACACACGGATCGTCGACGGCATCGTTTTCCATATCGGCTTCGTCCGGCCGGGATCGCCATACTTCAATCCGATTCTGGATGCGGACTACACAACAATCCTCATTCGCATCACGAACAAAGGAAAGAACTACCTCGACTACCAGCCGATGGATTTCTTCATGGAGCTTCCGGACAAGCACGTATACCGGCCGTTCGAAAAAACCGAACTACTTGAATCCCTCTCCACAGGCCTTCTGGGAACCGTCATGGCTCCCGCATCCATGAACCGGATCAACGAGACCAGAAAACAGGTACGGATGACTTATCTGCCCGGAGCCCGACTTTTTCCAGGGTACGAGAGGAACGGGATCCTCACATTCCCCCACATTCAGGGCTATCCCCCCACTTTCGGGATCCGGCTGACCCAGTTGTCCGTCAACGGGAAACCCGTCCCCCCGATTCTTTTCACGGCAAGAATGATTCCAACCCCACCCAAAGGAAAAACCTAGGCCGACAGGGTGGAGTCCGCATCCTTTCGAACAGTTTCCGTCCGGACAACATGGGGCGGCTCATGGTTATTGATTGTTTCCTCGGTGACCAGAACTTCCAGCACATTCTGCACGGAGGGGATCTCATACATGAGGTCCAGCATCACCTCTTCAAGAATGGCCCGCAAACCCCTCGCTCCTGTCTTCTGGACAAACGCCTTGTGAGCGATGGCCTTGAGAGCCCCTTCTGTCATTCTGAGACGAACCTTCTCCAGGGCGAACAACTTCTCAAACTGTTTGACCAGCGCGTTTTTCGGCTCCGTCAGAATCTGGTAGAAAGCCGCCTCGTCGAGGTCGTCCAGAACCGCCATGACGGGGAACCTGCCGACAAACTCAGGGATGAGCCCGTATTTGAGCAGATCATCCGGCCGGACGCTGGCGAGAAGCTCTCCCGTCCTTTTCCGGTCTTCTGGCGTCCTGATTTCCGCACCGAATCCCAGGTTTTTGCTGGAAAGACGTTGAGAAATGATGTTGTCGAGACCGATAAATGCCCCCCCGCAAATGAACAGGATGTTGGAAGTGTCCACCTGGATAAATTCCTGGTGGGGGTGTTTGCGGCCTCCCTGGGGGGGAACGTTGGCTACCGTTCCTTCAACCAGCTTCAGCAGCGCCTGCTGGACCCCTTCCCCCGAAACGTCCCTGGTAATGGAAGGGTTTTCCGATTTCCGGCTGATCTTGTCGATTTCGTCGATATAGACAATCCCTCTTTCCGCCTTTTCCACGTCATAATCCGCCGCCTGAAGAAGCTTGAGGATGATGTTTTCAACATCTTCGCCAACGTATCCGGCTTCCGTGAGCGTCGTGGCGTCCGCAATCGCGAACGGCACATCGAGAATCCGGGCCAGGGTCTGGGCCAGAAGCGTCTTTCCGGTACCCGTCGGACCGATCATCAGGATATTGCCCTTCTGGAGTTCGACGTCATCCGCTATCTGGTTGGCATTGATACGCTTATAATGGTTGTAGACAGCGACAGACAGGACCCGTTTGGCCTTTTCCTGGCCCACCACGTACTGATCCAGTATCCGGTTGATTTCCGCCGGCTTAAGGAGCGGGCCGACCGTTGCCTCGCGTTCCTCTTCCCAAGTCTCTGAAATAATCGAGGAACACTGCTCCACGCATTCGTCGCAGATAAAAACGCCAGGGCCGGAAACCATCCGGCGGACATCCTCACGGGTTTTTCCACAAAAAGAGCACCGGACTGTCACCTCACCCTTGTCTTTCCGTTCTCGACCCGCCATCTACCTCACCCCTTCCAAAAAAAGAATATCAGGCTTCCGGAATGACATTTCCGACTGGCCCCCGGTGGCTTGAAATGACCGAATCAACCAGACCGTAAGTCTTGGCGTCATCCGCCGACAGAAAGTAATCCCTGTCCGTATCCTGGGAAACTTTCTCCACCGGCTGTTTCGTGTGTTTCGCCAGAATTGCATTGAGATGTTCCCGCATTTTCAGGATCTCCCTGGCATGAATTTCAATCTCCGTCGCCTGGCCCTGAACGCCCCCGAGCGGTTGGTGGATCATGATCCGGGCGTTCGGAAGGGCGAAACGCTTTCCGTCCGCCCCGGCGGCCAGCAAAACAGCGCCCATACTTGCGGCTTGCCCGACGCAGATGGTCGACACGTCCGGCTTGATATACTGCATCGTGTCGTAGATCGCGAGCCCGGCCGTCACAACCCCTCCCGGAGAGTTGATATAGAGGTTGATATCCTTGGAAGCGTCTTCCGCTTCCAGAAAAAGGAGCTGGGCGATGACCAGGTTGGCCACCATATCGTCAATCGCCGTTCCCAGGAAAATAATCCTGTCTTTCAGCAGCCGGGAATAAATATCGTAGGATCTCTCCCCCCGGGTTGTCTGTTCCACTACATACGGTATCAGCATCCTCTGGCTTCCTCCTGTCCTGCTCTATGCCTGTCCTTCATTGCCGGAATGGTCTTCATGATGATGGCCTTCATGATCATGACCATCATGATCGTGGTTGTGTCCGGCACCGGATGCTGCCTTTTTTCCGAACTTGGTCATTCCGACCTTGTCCAGGTATCCCCCCTCACCAAAAAAGAGCTCCTGTCCGCCAAACTGAGCTTCCCGGAGCATCATCTCTTCAAGCTTGAGTCGGCGGGCCCCCTGCATGGCCATCGACAGGGCCTCCCTGTCCACGTTCTTTGAGCGGGCTTCTCCTCTCGACTGAATGATTTCCCTGTATTCCTGACCGACGGTCTCCCAGTCCGGCTCAATTTTTTCCCGTTCCGAAAGGGTGTCCAGAACCAGTTGCCACAGGAAAATCTGCCTGTACTCCTCCCGCTCGGTTTCTGATGAAAGCCCAAGGCGCTGGTATTCTCGTTCCATGCGTTTTTCGGGCGTGGCCATCCCCCAGGACGTCAGGACTTCACGCCGAAGCTCCTGGCGTTTCTTGCGCAGGACCGAAAGAACTTTTTGCCCCAGCAGGCCCTTCTCGACATCTGTCCTCAGGTCGGCCTCTGTCTTGGGATCTTCCCCTTCCGCATTCGGAAACACTTTCACAACCAGCTCAGCGGTCGTGAGCGGAATCCGTCGCTGAATATCCAGCACCTCGAGCTCCGCGGAATGGGTTTCCACACGTGTGCCGCCCCCCTTGCCGGGAGACGGCACATTGAGCGGGAGGGTTGCCTGAACCCGGTCACCTTTCTTTTTCCCCAAAAGCGCCTGGGTAAAAGTCTCCGGCACACCATCCCCACCGACCTCCGAAACCTGTTCCGAGTCGAAGCTCTCACCGGTCGACGGGTGGACAAAATGGATCCGGAACCGGACAAAGTCCGAAATGTCTACAGCCTCTTCCAAAGGGAGGTCTTCGCGGAACTGGTTCGACATGATGACCTGAAGGCGTCCGATCTCTTTTTCGATTTCCTCGTCCGACACGGAAACCTCGGTTTCGGGGGAAAGCACGACGCCAAAGGGGGAACGGTTCTCGGGCACTTCAAAAACCTCCACCTCCCCCTCAATCTTCAGACCGTTTTCCTCCGCCTGGGTTTCCAGGGAAACGGGCGCAGGGTTCAGGTGAACGACCGTACCCGTGGCGTTCTTCAGAATTTCCGAGTAGGCGTCGTCCAGCAGTTCATCCAGAACTTCCTGATGGATGGAGCGGATCAGTTCCCGATTCCTCCGGATAACCGGTTCCGGAACATGCCCGGGGCGATAACCCGGAACCTTGAGTCGGGCATTGACCGCCCGAATCTTTCCCCTGACCCTGTCGCGGATTTCCTGGCCGGAAAGGTCCACCTTGAACACATGAAGATTTCCGCTTCCTTTTTCGATCTGTACATCCATCAATCCTGTCATCCTTCCCGAGATCCCTTCCTTCCAGTCTGGTCCATCAATCGAGAGCGTAAACGGGATCCCCCACCCGTCTTTTCGGTCAAAGGGGGCGAAAATCCCCGTCATCCTTTCTCTATCCGGTCAGCACACGCTTTTCCGTACGGACAAATTCAATTCTTTTATTATAGGGGAATACCCCTTGCCAAATAAAGGACCTCCTGCGGAAAAAACCGGAACACCTAACCGGCCCAGAAAGCCTTTAGCTTGTCCAAAGACGTCAACGGTTCAAAATCCAGACCCGAAATTGTCCGGACAATTTTTCGTCCCAGGACGGGGGTTCTGTCCATGCCCCGGAAGACCCTTTCCCGCACCGCAACAACGAAAGGATTTCCCGAATTCCACACCCAGGTCATTTCGTCCGCCAACCGATGGAGCTGGAGTGTCCGGGGCTTTCTCCGAGACTCGTACTCACCGATAGCCCCAATAACCGGTCCCGGGCCTTTTCCAAGACTCTCTATCAGCAGACCCCCAAGGGTCCGGGCGTCTTCCATGGCCTGATTCCTTCCCTGCGCCACATGGGGGTTCATGGCGTGCGCCGCGTCTCCGACAAGAACCACCGGTCCGGAAGACCATTGTTTCAGATCCACCTTCATCACCGTCATTTCGGGAATCTCGCCAAGGGTTTTGGGGCCGGTCCGCCTCAGAATGGATGCTAGCCCGGGGATCCATCCGTCCAGCTCCTGGAAAAAACCTTCCAAACCTTTTTTTTCCAGGGGTTGTCGGTCCCCACCCGACAGCATGTACAGAAAAAATCTCCTCACAGGAGAAACGGCAAACAGGAAAAAAATCTTGCCTGGCGCAATAAAATATCGACCTTGCGTACTGGAAACGGAATCAGGCGCATCGGAAGGACAATCGAACGACCATGAAAGATACGAGTCCCGATAGGGCCTGACCACCCCGGCAATGCCCGCCTTTTCCCGAACGCGGGATCGACGCCCGTCGTCCCCTACCAGAACAACCGCTCGCGTCCGCCGTGGCTCACCCTGCTCGGTCCAGAAAACATCGACCCCTTCCGGAATGACCCGATGGTCCACATACCCGGAGCCAAAACGCACCTGGACGGAGGGATATCGGGAGATGCCCTCCAGGAGCATCTGGTCCATCCGGTGAGGTTCAAGGGAAATGGCGAAAGGGAATCGGCCTCCCCCCTGATCATACCGGGATCGCATGAGGATGCGCCCTTGACCGTCCAGAAAATCAAAAGAGGCGTTCCGGACGTGAGGGAGAGCCAGCAGGGACTCCAGAAGGCCCAGGTCCGAAAGAACATCCAGACCCAGTGGCTGAACAAGTTCCCCGCGTCCAACGGGAAGGATAGCGGGGCGGGGATCCACCACCAGGACACGGACACCAGCCCTTCCCAGGATCGTCGCCAGGGTCAGTCCGCCAGCTCCCGCACCGGCAATCACGACATCAGCGGTATCGACCGGGCCCCCGCTCAAGGAGAAAGATCCTCGACGCAATATGCGCGACCGTCAAGGAGAGGGGCCCTCATCACCATGAACCGGTCATCCGGCTCTTCCCCCGGACGAACCCACAACAGACGGGAAAGCGTCCGGGAAACGTTCTTCCCCAGCATGTCCAGCGCTTCTTCCAAAGCTTCCTTCCCTCCCACCCCGGCGCCCGACAGTTCGCCGGAGGCCCCCCAGAGAACATGGTTTCCAGCATCCCTGACCTCCGCCCGCCAGCCTATCCTCCGGACAACAAGCTTGTTGCCTCCCAGAATGCGGGACCTTGAATCCAGTGGATGCCAGTGAAGCCGGAGTTCCGCTTCGGAGAAGGCACCCCCTATTTCTCGAGAGATCCGGCGCAGGACCTTCCCCCGATTTCCCGGCAAACGGACGACAAATCCCTCCCGGGACAGGTCCGACGCAAAATTCTTCAAAAAGTCGGCCTCCTCCCGTAAACCGAGGCTGTTTCCATGAATAGAAGGGTCCACGGAAACAGAGATTTTCAGCCGATGGGTCTCCCGTGGGCCCGGGAACTCAACCGGAAAGCGGCCATGGACTTTTTTCGCCAAATCCCATGCAACCTTCGAATCCGTTTTATCGTCTCCGGGGACGAGGCCAACATGAACCAGTGAAGTTTTCCCGGAAGCGGGCCAGCGATCCACTCGACATTGGCCTTCCCCGTCCCCGCTTGTCCGTGAACACCGGTACAAAAGCCGGTTTTTTCCACGGTACTGGCCATACCACCCCAGGTCTCCTGACCAATAAAGGGATAGCGCCCGATAGGGGGTGTTTTCCACCCCCCCACCCCTCCACAGGATGGGCGGGGGCGGAAAGGGCAAAAGAGGGAGAACCGGACGGAGGAAAAGCACCGGCACAAATCCCGAAATGCCATGGCTTCGGAGATTGTCACGGAATCGGGCATCCAGTGAAAAAGAGGTCTTGCTTCCCGTCGCATCCGTCACCTTGAGCGGATGATCCATGTTATAGGATGACCGGATGGATGAAGAACCCAGAAACTGGTTCCACAACCCGTACTCCTCTTTCAATATCAGAAAGTAACGCTTGCGATCTTCCCGGGAAAGGGAGGCGATGGCATGAATTTCCCGGAAGGAGCGACGATTTTTAGCCAACAGGATCAACGATGGGGTTCCGTCTTCCTGCTTCAGGTAGGCAAGAAGGCGGAGGTGCCGATTGCGAATGCGCCTGAACCTCTGCCGGTCCATTGACCCGAGTTCCTCCTTGATATTCCGGAGAAAATTGACCGGCGCACGCACAAGAACCCAGGCGTGACGCTCCAGCAGAAAAGGATTTCTGGTATCGGGCTGTGTTTCGTACTCCCAGGAATCGACCAAAACCAGTGGCCCCTTCCGCCGGGATATTTCTCCCCGAAACCGCTCCAGGAGAGTCCGGCGACTCCCTGCGGTAAAGTGGAGCCCCGACGCCTCGAGACGCTTGACAAGCGATTCGGCAAGCGTCTCCCGGGCCTTCGCGAGAGTTTCCGGGCGACCCGCCCGGGATTTGGCCCGCGCCACAAGATAAACGTTCCCGCGGGAAGGAGGCAGTGCGTGATGGACCCAGACAGGCTCCTGAGGGGCCGATTGCCAGACGGCGGTCGGACCGGAATCCGTCTCAATATGGGCGCAGCCATCCAGAATAAGGACAAGCAACCAAAAAACCGTCCGGAAGCGGAAAAAGCTTTCGGGCAACAAGCGGATGGTCCAGGGGTGCTTATAGCGAATCGGCATCAATCGGGCGGTCAGGACCTGTTGAGGAAGGCGGACAATTCCTGCGGTCCGTCCGAACCCGCCTCATAAAAGGTCGGAACCGGCGCCGAAGCGGGATCTGCCAGGAACGGTGTAATGTAAGCCCAGGCTCTTTCCACCTCGTCGTTTCGCGCAAACAATGTCGAGTCTCCGACCATCGCATCGTGCAGCAACCGCTCATATGCGTCCGGCGGGTGTCCCTGATAGACCTCCTGGTAAGAAAAGTCCATCTCGGCCGGATCGATGTGCAATCTGGACGACGGCCTCTTGAGACCGAATCGGATCGAAACCCCTTCGTTGGGCTGAATCCGGATGGTCAGCGAGTTGGGAATATTGTCGTCGCAATGGGCAAGTCGAAAAATGGCGAAAGGGTGCGCACGGAAAAACAAGGTGATTTCCGTCGACTTCTTGCTCAGCCTTTTTCCCGCCACCAGAAAAAAAGGCACCCCTGCCCACCGCCAGTTCTGGATCTCCACCCGCATGGCAGCGAAGGTCTCCACACGGGAACCCGGGGAAACCTTGGCTTCTTCCCGGTAACCGGGAACGGGCAAGCCGTCCAGCACCCCCTGCACATATTGGCCTCGAAGGATATTCTGTGAAATCTCTTCCCTGGTGTAAGGCTTGAGGGATCTCAGGACTTTCACTTTTTCATCCCGGATGGCCTCCGACTCGAACGCGACCGGCGGATCCATGGCCGTCAGGGTCATGACCTGGAGGAGATGGCTCTGGATCATGTCCC
>DAHWKF010000064.1 GCA_027343785.1 Leptospirillum sp.
TCCGACGCCTGACCCTCCTCATAAAAACCTCGACATCCTTTTCGGCTCTTCCCATGCCCAGATCTCCACAACCCCTCCCGAGCCCTGAGTTTTTTCAGAAGGGGACCTGAGCAGATACACGACGGTCAGGGATTTGCTCAAAATATTATACTCCATTACACTATGAAGAGGAGGGGAGCATTTTCCCCCCCCCTTTTTTCCGCCGTCTCCGCCCCATGCGAAGGGAGCTTCCCGTGTCTGTTTTCCATCTGCATTCCAGCCACGACCATTCGTCTTCCGGTTCCATGCGTTTTCTGCGTCTGGAGGCGGATGAAGGCGCCTTGCGCGTGTTTGTCTGGTCCTTTCTGATTCTGGCGCTGACAGCGGCCTTCGAGATTGTCATCTCCCTTGTTTCCGGATCGGTTTCCCTTTTGTCCGACGCTTTTCACAATGTGGCCGACGCCCTCACGGGCGTTCCGCTCTGGCTGGCTTTTTTCCTTGGACGAAAGAAACCCACCGCCCGCTACCCCCACGGGTACGGAAAATTCGAGGATCTGGCCGGTGTGATGATCGTCTCTCTGGTCCTGTTATCGTCCGCGTTTTCCATCACGCGGTCGTTCGGAAAATTCCTCCATCCCCAGATTTTTCTCCACCCCGGATGGGTGGCTTTGGCCAGTGTCACCGGATTTATCGGGAACGAAGCGGTCGCCCTCCTCCGGATAAGGGCCGGACGAAGGACCGGATCGGTTTCTCTCGTCGCAGATGGCCAGCACGCACGCGTGGATGGTCTGGCGAGCCTGTCGGTATTGGCTGGCGTCGCGGGGTCGGTGACGGGGCACCCCTTGTGGGATCCCCTGGTCGGTTTTTTTCTGGGATTTGTCATTTTCCTGATCGGTATCCGAATGGCCCGGGATGTGGGAATCCATTTGTCGGACGGGATCGAACCGGGGGTTCTCGAGACCATTCGTCAGGCGGCCGGGGACGGTCCCGGAATCCGGGAGGTTTCCCGCGTCCGGGCCCGTTGGATGGGGCACTGTATGCGCTGTGATGTACTGATGGTTCTGGACGGACCAATATCTTTTCAAGAGTCGAGGCGTCTGGCCAGGGAGGCGGAAGACCGTATCCGGAAGGTGCTTCCTTTCATGGAAGAAGTCCTGGTTGTGGTCGAGCCGCCATATGAAGAGGGGGATTCGACGGCATTCCCGAGCGGGAATGCCGGATCAGAAGATCAGGAACCAGGAAAAGATGAGACTCATCAATGACACCAGAAAAGACGCCACAAAAGCGCTGACAAAAGAGTCGACCGAAAATCCTGGCACGAACCAGGTGACCGACCAGAACAGGAGCGCGTTAAGCACAAATGTGAAGAGACCCAGGGACAGGATATTGATCGGAAGCGTCAGTAGAAACAGGATCGGACGGATCAGGGCGTTGATGATCCCCAGGACCAGGGCGACCAGGAGGGCCGTTCCGAATCCGCGGACATGGACACCCCGGATCAGGTGAGCGACACCATAGACGATGACTGCGTTCAGGAGGATTCTCAGGATCAGGCTCATCAGGTTTCCTTTTGTGGTTGGGGGTCGTTTTCGCCGTTTTCCGTTCCGGATGCTTCCCCCGGACCGGGATTGGGGGTGACGGGTCGGGGAACGGAATCGATGGCGGCCGGCACAGGAATCTCTTCCTCCGTTCCGGAACGAAGTTCCTTCAGACGCCGGGCGGTGACGAGAACACGGCGTTCGAGTGTCCCGGAGGCCCTGTTGTAGGTTTCCACGGCGCTTCCCAGGGCTTTTCCGACCTTTGCCCAGTGTTCCGTAAAGTCCGTGATCCGCTTGTAGAGTTCCCGGCCCATTTCGCTGATTTCCCGGGCGTTTTTGGCGATGGTCTCCTGCTGCCAGCCGTAGGCTACCGCCCGGAGAAGCGCGATCAGGGTGGTGGGTGTGGCCGGAATCACCCGTTCGGTGACGCCGTATTCGATCAGCCCCGGATCGGCCTGGAGGGCGGAGCTGTAAAACATCTCCCCGGGCAGGAAAAGGATCACGAATTCCGGGGCGGGCTGGAACTGTTCCCAGTAGGATTTTCTTCCCAGCTGGGCGATATGCTGGCGGACCTGCCGGGCATGTTCCAAAAGCTTCTGGCCGCGCGCGTCATCCGACTCGGCTTCAGCCGCTTCCAGATAAGCCGAGAGGGGAGCCTTGGCATCGACCACCACCTGCTTGTTTCCCGGCAAGCGGATAATCAGATCGGGCCGGAGGCGTTCTTCGTCGCCCGCGGTCTGCTGTTCCAGGAAATCGCAGTGTTCCAGCATTCCCGCCATTTCTACAACGCGCCTGAGCTGGATTTCCCCCCACCTTCCCCGAACTACCGGTTGTCGGAGGGCCTTGACCAGTCCCATGGTTTCGGAATGGAGGCGAGGGATATGGGTCTCGACCAGACTGCGGACCATTTCGTTGAGAGAGGCGTAAGCGGATTTCCTTTCCCCTTCCAGCTCCTGGAGCTTGGAGTCGACCTTGCCAAGCGTTTCGCTCAATGGCTTGACGATTTCGTCTATTTTGGCCTGGCGAAGCTCGAGGTCCCCCTTGGCCAGGTTCTGGAAGTTTGTCAGATTTTGTTGTGCGAGTTCCAGAAAGGACCGGCTGTTCTGCTGGAGGGCTTCCAGTGAGAGGGACTGAAACGCCTGGGTCAGCGTCTTCCGGGATTCTTCCAGGAGAGCCTGTCGCTCCCGGTCTGTTTTCTCCAGTGTTTCCAGTTTGGAGGCTGCCCCCGCATGACGGATGTTCGCATCGTCCAGCTGTTGGCGAAGCATTTGGATTTCTGATTTCAGGGCTTCTCTTGTGCGCACCCCCTCATCCAGAAGCGCGCGCGAGGCGGATGCTTCTTCCCGTAGAGTCTGGTTGGCGGACCGGCTTTTGAGAGACGCGATCAGAAAACCGATGAACCCGCCCGCGACAAGGCCGGAGACCAGCCAGATCCCGTTGTCAGCCACGCGGCTGCCTTCCCATTCGGTATTCCCGGGGTTGGACAACCGCCTCCGTTTTTCTCCGCGCGTCGATCATCAGTCCGTCACGGCGCCTTCACTGGCGCTTTTGACGAGAAGACGGTATTTGGCCATAACCCCCTTCGCATACCGGGGGGCCGGCTCCTTCCAGAGGGCTTTCCGACGGTTCAGCTCGGTTTCCCCGATGGCAAGTTCGATCAGGTTCCTGTCCGCGTCGATGTGAATGGTGTCACCTTCCTGTACCAGGGCGATCGGCCCTCCCACCGCGGCTTCCGGAGCGACGTGTCCCACCACCATGCCATAGGTTCCTCCGGAAAAGCGGCCGTCGGTGATCAGTCCCACGCTGTCTCCGAGTCCTTCTCCGATCAGGGCCGAGGTGGGCGCGAGCATCTCGCGCATTCCAGGGCCACCTTTGGGTCCCTCATACCGGATGACAACGATGTCGCCCGGTCGGATGGATCGGGCGAGAATGGCGTTCATGCACTCTTCCTCCGAGTCGAAGACCCTGGCGGGACCCTTGATGGAACGTTTCTTGATCCCCGATATTTTGGCGACGGATCCTTCGGGCGCGAGGTTGCCTTTCAGGATGGCGAGGTGTCCGTCCCGGTAGACCGGATTGTCGAAAGGCCGGACCACATCCTGGTTGGCGGGTGGATGGGATGGAACATTTTTGAGGATCTCTCCGACCGTTTCTCCGGTAATGGTCAGGGCGTCCGCGTGGAGAAGCCCCTTGTCCAGCAGCATGCGCATGACAAGCGGAATGCCGCCAACCGCGTGAAGCTGCGTTGCGACATACTCTCCGGAAGGCTTGAGGTTGCACAGGACGGGAACTTTCTTTCGGATCGTCTCGAAGTCATCGATCGTAAGCGGGACGTCGACCGATCGTGCGATGGCGAGAAGATGGAGGACAGCGTTTGTGGAGCCCCCGATCGCCATGACGACGGTAATCGCGTTTTCAAAGGCCTTACGTGTCAGGATCTGCCGGGGACGGATATCTTTCAGGACCGCGTTTACCAGAACCATGGCAGATCGGGCGGCGCTTTCGGCTTTTTCCAGATCCTCCGCCGCCATTGTGGACGAATACGGAAGGCTCATGCCCATGGCCTCTATTGCCGACGACATGGTGTTGGCCGTGTACATCCCTCCGCATGAACCGGCTCCCGGACAAGCGTGCCGCTCGATTTCGACCAGGGTGGATTCGTCCATGCGTCCGGCCGAATAAGCTCCGACCGCTTCGAACGAGCTGACGATTGTCAGGTCCTGGTCTCCCAGATGGCCGGGCTTGATCGTTCCGCCGTAGACAAAGATGGCAGGAATATTCATCCGGCCCATGGCGATGAGCGCCCCCGGCATGTTCTTGTCGCATCCCCCGATCGCGATCACACCGTCCATGCTCTGGGCGCTGACGGCCGTTTCGATGGAGTCGGCGATCACCTCGCGGGAAACCAGGGAGAACTTCATGCCTTCCGTCCCCATAGAGATACCGTCCGATACGGTGATCGTCCCGAACATCTGGGGCATGGCGCCACTTTGTCGTACTGCTTCATCCGCCCGGAGGGCCAGGGTGTTGAGGCCCATGTTGCAAGGGGTGATCGTGCTGTAAGCATTCGCTATACCGACGATGGGTTTGTCGAAATCCCCGTCGCTGAAGCCGACCGCCCGGAGCATGGCCCTGTTAGGGGATCTTTCCACGCCTTCGGTGATCGCCCGGCTTCGGAATGTCTTCTTCATGCTGCCTGTCCTCCTCTTTCATAGTGCGCTGTGGTGGAAAAGACCGATCAGCGGGAATTTTTTTCAAAAAAACTTTCCCTCCAATTTAGCAGAGTCCACGGTGCGGGGGAAAGGGAAATCCCGATGGCAGGTACGGCTGGCTGGCATCGGAGGGTCTTTTCAGGACATTATCTGGGTTCGACGAGCAGTATGAGGGTTTTGAGGCGGAAGCGGGCCGGAATCGACGAAAGGTTGTCGTCCATCGTTCCCATGTCCTTTCCCGAACCCGCCATCCCCATATCCATACCGTTCATGCCGGTCATCCGGGAATCCCCTTCCATGGGCTGGTGTGTCAGGGGATTCGCTTCGATGAAGGTGACACTGTGTTTTCCCGCATTAAGAGGCGGGAGTTTGACGTTGCTCACAAGACGGGTCAGGGTCAGCATCTGAGCCATTTTTTGATCGATATAAACGTGAAGATGGACAGGTTTTTGTCGGGAGGGAGGAGGAGTGACCCGAATCCTGAGAGGAATGGGTTTTCCTGCAACCACTCGATGAGCAAGCGTTGTCGTCAGGATAATCTTTTTAGGCATCTTGTCCGCGCGGGCTCCTTCCGGATGGATGACTGTCGAGCCAACTAGAAGGAGCATGAAGAGGAAAAATGTCCGCACAAGCTGAAGATGATAAATACCCGAAATTTTTCTGCATCCGACAACAACGACAGGTTTATTTCTGGAGCAGAGATGAGACATGTAGCAACTCCTTTTTAATTCCGGTATCCGATACCGGAATTTCTGCTGGGAACATCGGCCGGAAAACAGTATCCGCCGTTTGCTGGGATGAAGCCATTCGGATAATGGTTCTTCCTTTGGGAGAGAAGAAAGAATTGGGTGTCCAATCCCCGTGAGAAAAATAGAGAATGAATTTGTCTTATGTATCTCCCGATGAGGACTGCCATCTGTTCTGGTTCAAAGTTGTCACCCTGTTGATTCCCCTGATTTCCCTCCTTAGCCGAAAATCCGATCAAGAGGCAGCCGGAACGGCTGTCTTTGCCCTTTGTTTTCGCATGGATTCGCCTTGCATTTCAATCAAGAAGCTCCGGGGAACCAGTCGATCCAGAATGCCATCGGCCGGTGTAGGCTCTCCGATCGTGTCGTGCCGTTTTGCGATCGGAAAAACCGTTTTCAGGGAAGGGATTCTGACCACCAGTGTATTGGGTTCTGGTGTCAGGACTTTTGAGGGGGAGAGTAGCAGTGATTTGAACCGAACGTGGTCAATATCGTGAAATCCGGCGGGCATCGCTTTTTATCCTGTCCCCCGAAGGAGAAACCGACCCTCGTTCGCGGGATCGTGGAGACGGATGAAACATTCATCCGTCGTTCCCGGAAAGGGGAGCGGCATATGTAGCGTCCGGCCCGGGCTCGGAGCGCCGTCACGACGGACGTCATTCCCTCTGAGGTTGCCGAACAGACCGTCAAAAACAACCTGGTTCCGGTACTGGACAAGGAGGCCGCCAAGGTTTTTTACCAGAATTTTCTGGAAGGGATCGTCAAACCTGGATAGCCCCGAGTCGAATGAACAGATTTCAACAAGTGCCTGCAAGGAAGATGGATCGATCGAGAGGGGGTCTCAGGTATGGAGCTACATCAGAATTCAAGGAGACCGGGATGTCCCCGAACATCTCCATTTGCTGATCAGGCAGGCGCTGGTGGCCCGGGACTCCGGAGATGTGGAAGTTTTCGATGCCCTGATACAGGCGATCAAGAATGCGAACAGGGAACGGATCCGGATGATCGATCTCATCCGGACATTAGACCAGACTTGACCGCAGGAAAAGAACGAGAATTGCTTGTCCGGATTTTTCGGGAGTCCCGAGCTTTCATCAAAAGGTTCAGTTCTATCCTCTCCGGCTCTTTTGGCCATTTCAGTCAACAACCCCCGCCAAAGCCGATAGACTTTTCCGAACGGATCGATTCCGTTCCGCAGATCGACCAGGTTGCTGCTTTCAGGTATATACTCAAGCTAGAAGAAACGGGATGCTCTGTTGCGGGGAGGATGATATGAAAGCGACATGGGTTCTGGTGGCAGGAAAAGCCGGCGCACGAGTCTTTTCTTTTGAGCCGGGAGAAAAGGATTCCTGGTCCATGGAACATGTCTTTGCGCATCCGGCCGGGAGATTGCGGGAGCAGGAAATGGTTTCCGATCGGGCCGGTCGATCATTCCACCGGGGTGGCGACAAGGTGTCTCATGCCGGAGGACACCCGGGGGGACAGGTGATGCATGAGGAGGTGACTTTTGCAAAAAAGCTATCCGGGTTTCTGGAAAAGTCCCGGCGCAGAAGTCTCTATGACCGTCTTTTTGTTGTGGCGGATCCCGGTTTTACCGGGATCCTGAAAAAGAAGCTGGATCCCCGGACGGGCCAGACTGTGACCGGTTTCATCCAGCTGGATTTGGGGAAACAATCGGCGGAAGAGATCCGGAAGATGATGTCGGGAAAGATTTTTCCCTCTCCCCCGCTCCCGGAAAGGTCCGGGGTCAAATGATGCGGAAGCCGGTGTCATAAGATGGTTAAAACCGGTGCGATTGTATTGGGGAGACAGTGACGGGCGCCTGCCTGGCGGATGAAGGGAAAGGGGAGACGTTGGGAGTGAAGACTGGGCAACGAAGGCTGATGGTGCTCGGAACCGGATCCGGTGTGGGAAAATCCCTGGTTGTGGCCGGGCTGTGCAGGTACGCACGAAACAGGGGACTTTCCGTCGCTCCGTTCAAGGCCCAGAACATGTCGAACAACGCCGCCATAGCAAAGGGAGG
>DAHWKF010000079.1 GCA_027343785.1 Leptospirillum sp.
TTTCGGTTGGCCCTTATCTGGGTTATTTTTTTCCGTCGCTCAAGACCAACCCCCAGGTCAACGTCACCTTTACCGCCGCCCTGATCGTCCTGCTGGTAATCATCAACGTCTTCGGCCTCAAGGAATCCTCGTGGTTCAGCCTGATGCTGACGGGGTTCGATATCCTCACACAGGTTTCCCTCATGGGTCTGGGCGTCTTCTTCCTCCTGAATTTTCACAAGATCTGGAGCCAGTTCACCATGGGGGTCTCCCCCACATGGCCCCACTTCCTCTATGGAATTTCGATCGCCATGGTCGCCTATACCGGAATCGAGGCCATCAGCCAGATGGCCTCGGAAGCCAGGGATCCCGGGAAATCCGTTCCCCGGGCCATGTTCATGACGATGGGCACAACGGTTTTCCTGTATGCGGGCATTTCGATGGTCGCCCTCTCGGCGATGGATCCCAAAATTCTTTCCACCACCTGGCAGAATGATCCGATTGCGGGAATTGCCCATTACATGCCGCATGTCAGCACGTTTCTCGGACCCTGGATCGCGGTGCTCGGCGCGACGATCCTGACGATCGCCGCCAACGCAGGCCTGATCGGCGTCTCCCGTCTGGCCTACTCCATGTCCAACAACTTTCTGATCCACCCGATTTTCCGGCATACCACCGTCCGATGGAAGACCCCGGTCTACTCCCTTGCCTTTTTCGGCATTCTGTCCACCGCGATCGTCGCCTTCTTCCCGTACCTAGACATTCTGGCCGATCTTTACAATTACGGGGCCATGCTCTCCTTCACCATGACCCATCTCGCGCTGATCGTTCTCCGGAACAAGGAACCCAACCTTCCGCGTCCTTTCAAAATTCCCCTGTCGCTGGTGATCGGACGGTGGGAAGTTCCCATGACGGCCGTTTTCGGGGTGATGGGAACGGGGGGCGTCTTCCTCATGGTTCTCCTCTTCCACAAATACGGCCGGGTATTCGGCACCGTCTGGATGATCGGTGGCATCCTCTACTACCTCTGGTTTCGCCGCCATGAATCCCTCCCGGTCATGCAACGGGTCCAGATCACCGACCTTCCCGACACACCCGAAAAACAGGATCCCCACAAACTCATCCTCGTGGCCACCAGCCCGACCCGTCCCTCTCCCATGCTCCGGGACGTCTGCAAGGTCGCCCGGGCGGACGACGCCCGCATCACGGTCATCTCCGTGATCGAAGTTCCGCTGACCCTCCCGCTGACGGCGGATATGTCCATCGAAGAAAAGGTGGCGCGACATACGCTGGATCTGTGTCAGGCGATCGGAGTGGAGGAGGACGTGATCATCGACACGATTCTGGCAAAAGGACGGTCGGTGGGAACATTGCTCAACTTTCACCTGAAGAAAACCCGGGCGGATACCCTGGTGATCAACGACACGGGATCAGCGATCTCCCGGACCATTCTGGGAACCGTCGAACGGTCGTCAAATACCGTCACGATCTGGAGTTTCCGGAAGGTGGAAGGGGCCGACCGGACGCCGACACCCAAACCCCGCCTGACAGGAGAACGGCCGATCATCATCGCCGAAGGGAAGATGGAAAAATCCCCTGGTCCGACGGAAGCTCAGCCCCCGGCCTGACTCTCCTCCGGAGGCTTCCGGTAGGACGCTTCTTCGTATTCCGGGCAAAGATCGATTTCTGTGGTGGCCCGTTCGAAGAGAACCTTGAGGAACAGTCCAAACGTTGAAAAAAGACGGTATCGGACAATCGGAAGCTTGTGGATGTAAACGATGTTCCAGAGAAACCATCCGACGATTCCGCTCAGCGTGAACTGTTTTGCCGACAGCAATGCGTAGTTGTCACCGATGGAGACAAAACCTCCGACGTGATTGTGGGCAAAAATCCTTTCGGGTTTGCGGGTAAGCCGCGCAACGATGTTGTGGGCCACGGTTTTTGCCTGGCGAACGGCCGTCTGTGCGGTGGGCGGGTAGGGCTTCCCCTCCCAGGGATTCAGGCAGGAAGCATTGTCCCCCACGACCCAGACATGATCCATCGACGGGCTTTCCAGCGTCCCCTTAACCTTGATCCGCCCCTGTCCATCCTTTTCAAGCGGCAGGCTGGCCGTCAGGGGATTCGTCCTGACCCCCGCCGCCCAGATCAGCGTGTCGGTCCGCAAGGGGGCGAGACCCTTGATCTCCATCACACCGTCCCTGTACCCTTCAAGACGCCCTTCAAGAAACACCTCGATTCCGATCTTCCGAAGCCTTTCGAGCGCATCCAGGGACAGTTTTTCCGGAAGGGACGGCAGTATCCTCCCGGTGGCCTCGACCAGAATGACGCGGATCTCCTCCCTGGAAATCCGCCGACCGAAGTCCCGCAAAAGCTCCCGGTTGGCGTATTCGTAAATCTCTCCCGCAAGCTCGACCCCGGTCGGTCCCCCCCCCACCACCACAAACGTCAGGGCGGCCTTCCGGCTTTCCGGATCCTCTTCCCAGTAGGCCTTTTCGAACATCCGGATCAGGTGGTTGTTGATGGCGGACGCGTCTTTCAGCGATTTCAGGGTAAAGACGTTTTCAAGTCGGGATTCCATGCCGTAGAAGTTGGTCTCGCTGCCCAGGGCAATCACCAGATCATCAAACTGCATGGTCCGATGAACGGTTTCGACCGTTTTTTGGGCCAGATCGATGTCCAGTACCTCTCCGATGTGCGCGTGAATACGGGTCTTGCGAAAAATTTTCCGGACGGAATGGGCGATATAGCGTGGTTCCAGCGCTCCGGTGGCGGTGCTGTGCAACATAGGAGTGAATAGGAAATAATTTCTGCGGTCAATGACCGTAATCCAGACATCCGGATGATCTTTCAGGAAACGGTCCAGATAGACCGCTGTATAGAGTCCGCCAAAACCGGCCCCCAGAACCAGGATCCGGTAAGGCCTCCCCGAACCTGTTCCCCCGGGAGGAGCGCTTGAGCCTTTTTCAGACATCTTCTCCCCGTTTTTGAAGCTTCCATTCTTCGTTGGCATCCTTTTCCAGCGCACAGGCGGTGCCTTCCCCCACCCACCGCAGGGTCAGGAGGTATGTTCCTCCCGTCCACAGGATCGTCGGCAGCGCGACACCCGTCATATGGACCGCCTGCGGAAAAAGGTGCGGAACCGTATAGTAAAAAGCGATTCCCAGCCCCAGCGCAAAAAATCCGGCAGGGTTAAAACCGCCTTTTCCCCAATAACGGGAATGAAATGACGGATCAAACAGGGATCGGGCGTCCAGATTGCGTTTCCGGTAAAAAAGGTAGTCTGCCAGGACGAGGCTCCACAAGGGGATGAAAATTCCTCCGATCGTGGTCAGAAAGGCGATGAAGTATTGGATAAAACTTGTAAACATGAGCGGGATGAAGGCCGTCAGGATCTGGACCGTAGAGACGACCGCCAGGGATCGGGTGGGATTCGGTGATTTTCCTTGACGGTTTTGCAGGGCCAAAAGCGCCGTGCCGGCGCCATACAGGTTGCTGGCGCTGACACTGACAGAAGAAAGGAAGATCACGGAAAGGGCTACCCCCGACAGCCCCAGGCGCGCCATCATGCGCGAAGGGTCGCTGTCGTCAGCGCTCAGATGACCGGACGCCAGACCCAGCCCGATCACTCCGGCTGCTCCGACCAAAACGAACCACGCCTGCCCGAACCAGATTCCGAGCCATGATCCCCAGACCGCGACAGTGCGGGTTCTGGAGAATCGGGCGAAATCCCCGACCTGCAGCCAGGTCCAGATGTTGATGAAGGAGATATCGACAAGCTGGACCGGAGAGAAAGCCGGGGCGGAATGGCGGTAGGACAGGATCTGCGAGAGGTTCCACCGGGAAAGGACTTCATAGGTTTCAACCCCTCCAAAGCCCAGGAGAAGGAGGGAGGAAATCCACTTCAGGATCTTGATTGCCCCCGGACCCAGGGTCGCCACGACACCCTGCAACACCCCGATCAGCAGGATGGCGAGAACAAGAAAGAAGGTGTCCGTATGCCCCGCCCCGGCGGAAAAACCGCTTCCTTTCCAGATCTGGACGATGGACGCTGAACCGATGTAAGTCGTGACCGTCGTCCAGCCGACCTGTACGACCGTCTCGGCAACCCCCAGAAACAGGTCTCCCCCCCGGACGCCCAGCGCGGGACGGGCCAGGGCAACGGTCGCGGCCCCGTAACGGTAAGCGATGTAGGCAAGGGTGGCCCAGGGAAGGATGATCAGGGGCGTCCAGAAAAACGTATTCCAGAACAGGAAAGGGATTCCGGATAATGCCAGAAGCCCCCCGAAATACCAGCTGGAAGCGTTTGCGCCGTCTCCGAACCAGTTCCAGAACAGGTCGAAAAAACCGTAGGTTCTCTCAGAGGGAGAGACGGGACGGATACCCGTATGGTCCATGCGCCATGAGGACCAAAATCGCACGATCCGTCACTCCTCACGCAGCGTTTCTCCCGGATTGACCTCCAAAACCGCCGAAAAGCCCTCTTCCCGGGACTGAAGAAGGTTTTTTGATTGAAATAAAACACTTATAGTGATAGTGTAAGGGACAGAAGTTGTGAAAGAAAGGGCCTTCGATGTCCGGCAACGAAATCTACGATCACGTATCCAGAATCAATGTCGTTATGGTATACGGATTTCTGGCCGTCATGGCGGGAGGGCTCGTTGTGGTTTTCCTCCAGTGGGTCTACCAGAGATTCGTCCGTCGCACCCATCCCCCGGAATATACCGAAAAACCCCGGATCTTCCGCAAGGACTGATCCCGGGACAATATTCAAATTTTTGACAGTCGGGTGTTCATCAGTCCTATGTGGATCATTGGGGATGGAGGCTCCCCCGAAAGGGCACCCTCCGATACGCTGGAATCCTGTGCTATTGCAGTGTCTGAATGGGCGGACGGCATCCTTGTCAGGGTATGGGCAACATTGGACGGCCAGCTTGTCCTTTCGCCCTCCTCCGTCCTCCCGTCGGCCAACGGAGAGATCGAGGTCGAAAAGACAACCCGGGAGGATCTGCTGTCCCGCCCGCCTGTCTCGCCCGTGACGGGACAACCCTACCGCCTCTCCTCCCTGGAGGAATTTCTTGTCTACCTGTCCCTGACACCGGTCAGGGGATTTCTGGAGCCGGCCGGCCAGGTCGGGGAAAAGACCCCGCATGCCGAACGTTTTTGGGAGTCTGTCCGGTCCGCGTCACCCCGGCTCCCCCTTCATCTTGTCCTTTCCCCCCAACATCCGCTCCCGGACGGAATTTCCCCCCCATTCGTATGGAGACGAACCCACAATGAATGGCCCGGATCCGACGGGAAAAAAGAGCAGTGGATTCTCGACGGCTCCCTGTTTTCCTCCGGGAATCCCCCGGATCTCGCCCGTTTTTTGATTACGGGGGCCATTTCACCAGAACTGGTTAGACGGCTTCATTCCATCCGCGGACTCTGGGGAGTCGTTACCCCTACGCCTTATTTCACGCGCAAAGCCCTCGCCAAAGCGACAGCCGGAGCGGACCGGCCGTGAAAATACCACCGCTGATCGCCATTCTCGGACGTCCCAACGTCGGCAAGTCAACCCTCTTCAACCGCCTTCTCTCCCGGAAAGAGGCGATCGTCGAAGATCGTCCGGGGGTCACCCGAGACCGGCATTACAGTCAGGGGACCTATGGGCGCAAAAGTTTCCGGCTTGTCGACACCGGAGGCATCCTGTTCGGGGACGACCACCCCCTGGGCGACTCTATCCGGAAACAGGCGCTTTTCGCTCTCGAAGAAGCCGATGCCATCATTTATGTCATGGACGGAAGGGAGGGATATCTCCCCGTAGACGCCGACGTGATCGGACGGATCCGCAGATCCGGAAAGCCGGCCGTGTTTGCCGTCAACAAGGTGGATACCGTCAAGACCGAAGAGGTCCTCTCCGAATTCCACCGCCATGGCGTCGACCCGCTCGTCGGCATTTCTGCCGCCCACGGACGAAATGTGGACGCGATTCTGGACGCGTTCATGGACCTCATGCCCGACACGCTGGAGACATATCCGGTCGATCCGGGCATCCGTTTTTCCGACGCATCGGAGTCGGATATCCAGGAATGGCTCAAGAGGAGGATCTCCGACCCTCCCCGCGTGGCGGTCATCGGCCGTCCCAACGTCGGGAAATCCACCCTGATCAACCGCCTCCTGGGGGAGGAACGTCTGGTGACGAGTCCCATACCCGGGACGACCCGGGACGCCATCGACACGCTCGTCACCTACCGCAACAGGAACTATCATTTCGTCGATACCGCGGGGCTCAGGAAAAAAGGAAAGGTGGCCGAAGCTTCGGAGCTATACGCCCAGATCCGGACTGACCGGGCCATTTTGGAGTCGGAAATCGCGGTTGTGCTGCTGTCGGCCGAAGACGGTCTGACGGACGGGGATCTCCGGATTATCCGGCAAGTGATCGACCATCGGCGAGGCTTGATCCTGGCATGGAACAAATGGGATATCCTCCCCGAGGAAGACGTCCGATCCTCCCCCCCTTTCCGCGATGTCCGCGAGCGCTATCCATTCCTGGCCTTCGCGCCCATGTTCGGCTGTTCAGCCCTGACAGGCTTTCACGTTTCGCAGCTCTTCCAGCACATCAACACCGTCCGGGAGTGGTACTTCACCCGCATACCGACATCGGAACTCAACGCGCTGATCCTCCCTCTGGTCGAATCTTCCCCTCCGCCCCGTCTGAAGAACCATCCGGTCCGCATCTTCTACGTCACCCAGGTCCAGATCGCACCGAGCGTCATCATGGCGTTTGTGAATCGACCCGAAGGGATTTCCCTCCAGTACCGGCAGTTCCTGTCCCGTAAAATCCGGGAAAAATATGCGTTCACCGGGGTGCCGTTCCTGCTGAAAATCCAGGCAAAAAGCCGCAGGAACCGGGATTCCTCCGAAAAATAATAAAAGGGGAAAGGCCGACGGGCCATTCCCCTTTCGCGGGGGACATATCTCCCCCCAAACCGGGTTTTCCGTCAGGATTTCATCTGACGTTCCGCCTCCAGGATCTTCAGCGTCGTCTTGATCACCGTATCCGGATTCAGAGAGATGGACTCAATCCCCATCCGGACCAGTTCTTCGGCAACCTCTGGAAAGTCGCTCGGAGCCTGACCGCAAATTCCGGAGTGAACCTTGTTGCGCTTGGTTCCCTCGACAGCCATCCGGATGAAGGACATCACGCCCGGGTCCCGTTCATCGAATGAGTCCGCAAGGATTTCCGAATCCCGGTCAACCCCCAGCGTCATCTGGGTCAGATCGTTCGAGCCGATGGAAAACCCGTCAAACAGCTTCGAGAATGCATCGATCTGAATGATGTTGTTGGGAATCTCGCACATTACGAATATTTCCAGGTCGTTTTTCCCTCTGACCAGACCGTTTGCAGCGAGAACTTCGATCACGGCCTCACCTTCCTTGATCGTGCGGCAGAAGGGGATCATGATCCGGACGTTTTTCAGCCCCATCCCCTCGCGAACCCGGCGGATGGCCTGACATTCGAGACTGAACCCGTCGCGGTAGCGGGGGCTGGCATAACGGGAGGCCCCCCGGAATCCCAGCATCGGGTTTTCCTCGTGGGGCTCGAAGTACGAACCACCGATGAGGCTCGCGTATTCATTGGACTTGAAATCGCTCATCCGAACCGTCACCGGTTTGGGATAAAAGGCGGCGGCGATCGTCCCGATTCCGAATGCCAGCTTTTCCACGAAATACTCTTTTTTGTCCGGATATCCCGAAGTCATACCTTCAATTTCCGCACGGACCTTCGGATCCAGCACCTTTTCCGGATGCACCAGGGCCATGGGGTGGATCTTGATAAACCCGTTGATGATAAATTCCATGCGGGCGAGGCCGACCCCGTCATTGGGAATAAACGAATGGCTGAACGCCTGATCCGGATCGCCCAGGTTCATCATGACTTTCGTCTTCGGCCGTTCCAGCTTGTCCAGCTTTGTGCGGTCGACATGAAACCGGAGCGTTCCCTCGTAGACCATACCCGTGTCACCCTGGGCGCAGGACACCGTCACCTGTTGACCATCCTCGAGCTGGTCGGTGGCGTTCTCCGCCCCGACGACAGCCGGTATTCCCAGTTCACGACTGACGATCGCCGCATGGCAGGTCCGTCCCCCGCGGTTGGTAATAATGGCGGCCGCAGTCTTCATGACAGGCTCCCAGTCCGGGGTTGTCGTCTCGGCGACCAGAACCTCTCCGGGCTTGAAATCCCTGATCTGGGAAAGGGTCCGGATGACGTGGACCTTTCCGGCGGCGATCTTCTGGCCGACGGATTTTCCGCGGACGAGCACCCGGCTTTTTTCATCGAGGGTGTAGGCCTCCAGGTAATCATCCTTTTTCTGGGATTCGACCGTTTCCGGACGGGCCTGGACGAGGAAGATGTCCCCGGAAATGCCGTCCTTTGCCCACTCCATATCCATCGGACGATTTTCACCCGCCTTGAGGGAGTAATGTTTCTCGACCTTGATCGCATAATCCGCCAGTACGAGAATCTCGTCGTCGGTCAGGCAGAATTTCCGCGCATCTTCCGCTGAAACCCGCTGGTTGTGGACCGTCTCCTTGGCATTCCCTTCCGAGTAGACCATCCTGAACTGCTTCTGGCCCAGATTTTTCCGGATGATGGCCTTGTGACCGGTCAGGAAAGTCGTCTTGTACACATAGAATTCATCCGGATCCACGTTGCCCTGGACGACGTTTTCACCCAGACCATATGCTCCCGTAATGAACACGACATCGCGGAAGCCCGTTTCCGTATCGAGGGAAAACATGACACCGCTGGCTCCCTTGTCGGAGCGCACCATCTTCATGATTCCGATCGAAAGGGCGATATCGAAGTGGTTGAAACCCTTGTCCACACGGTAGGAAATAGCCCGGTCGGTAAAGAGGGACGCGAAACACTTGAGACAGGCTTCCCGGAGATCGGCGAGACCCCGGATGTTCAGGGAGGTATCCTGCTGTCCCGCGAAGGAGGCGGTCGGAAGGTCTTCGGCCGTGGCGGAACTCCGGACAGCAACGTCGGGGTTTTCACCGTATTCCTTGCCCAGTCTTTCATAACCCTGAACAATCTCTGACCAGAGGTCTTCCGGAATGCGCGCACCCAGGATCAGGTCCCGGGCCCGTTTTCCTCTCCGGGCCAGATCGTCCATATTATGGCGATCGAGCCCGTTGAGTGTCTCCTTGAGGGCGTCCAGGATGCCGGCGGCCGACAGGAGATACCAGTAGGCTTCGGAGGTGATGGCATAACCGTTGGGAACCTTGACGCCCTGGGGAACCAGTTCCTGATAGGCCTCCCCCAGGGACGCATTTTTTCCACCGACAAGGGGGAGATCCGTCAACTTGATCTCATTAAAAAAACGAATGTATTTCATAGCGATGCGCGGGAACCTCCGGCAATAAAGCCAGAGAAGGATAGCGTCTGTTCCCGATCTCCTTTCTGAAAGCTATCCGGGCATTGGGCGGTGGAGAAGATCCTCACATGAGAACACTGCGGTCAAGTCAGGCCGCCAGTCACCCGTGGTAGGGAAACCGGATTGTTTTCCCGGGAGCAAGGCCGGAAATTGTCGCAACGAACGTCCTGTCTTTACTGCAGGTTTCCGGGTGGATGGGAATATGCGGGAACCGCCAAAAAAGGCATCCCCTCTCCCGTTTGGAAACCGGTTGCACGAGAGAAAACCTGACGGGGAATCCTTTAGAGTTGTCTTCGGACCCCTGAAGCCGTTCCACCCGTCGGCAGATCCGTATTGCATCCTGTGAACCGGCCGGAGCCCTCGTCCATTTGAGTTTCAGATTAAGGAAATCGGGGAAAAATATCAAGGCGCCTCGTGTTTTTCCTTGTGTCCTCCCAAGCTGAAAACTCTTTTGCACTGGCGGATCTTTCGACGATAGGTGGTTTCGGAAAGACCGGAAAGTCTGCGGGCGGAAACGGGGTCTCCACCGGTTTTTCTGAGCAGGCCGACAAAATAGTCCCGTTCGAAATTTTCTTTCGCGACGGAAAAGGGCAACCAGGGGTTTTCCTGTTGATCGGGAAACAAAAGAGGGACCGTCAGCACGCCATCGGAGGAATGCAGGATTGCAGACAGCAAACGCTCGGAAAGCTCCCGGACATTTCCCGGCCAGGGGTAGGACATCATCGCGTCCAGACTGGTTTCCGGAACCCTCACGTTTTCCTTTCCGAGGCTCCGTCCTGTTTTCCGTACCAGTTCCTCGACAAGGAGAGGAAGATCCATCAATCGTTCCCTGAGCGACGGAATCCGAATCCGGTGCCCGGCCAGACGGAAATACAAATCTTCCCGCAAGCGGCCGGTTTCCCGAAGGGTCTGGAGGGGGACGTTTGTCGCGAGAACAATGCGCGCATCCGTATACAGGGGGCGCACTTCCCCGACCGGCAGGTAGAAGCGGGTTTCAAGAACGCGGAGAAGTTTGGGCTGAAGGTCCGGGTCCATCGAATTGAATTCGTCCAGAAACAGGGTTCCGCCATTGGCCGATCCAAAAAATCCTGTCCTGTTTTCCTGGGCTCCGGTGAAAGAACCCTTTCGATGGCCGAAAAACTGGCTTTCGAACAGGGCAGAAGGAATACCGGCCATGTTCACCGGGATCAGGGGTCCCCGGGAACGTCCGGATTTTTCATGAATCGCATGGACAAAAAGCTCCTTCCCCGTTCCCGTATCCCCTTCCAGAACGACCGTCAGGTCATGCCTGGCATAGACCTCGAGGCTCCGGATCGCCGCCTGGTAAGCTTCACTCCCGCTGTTCCACATGATCGAATACCCCGGTTCCACACCATCCTCCATCCATCGTCTTCGTTTTCTGCCGGATCCACCCAAAGCCGCATACTGCTAATTTGATAAGCTCGGGTTTCCCAAAAAGAGGCAAATTTTTAAAGGATTTCAGCAAAGGGGATCAAGACGTCCGGAGGGGAAACGCCAGGGGTGTGAATGATCAAGGGGATCGATCACATTTTCCAGGAAGACGCACCTCCCGGATTGTCAGGGGTTGGAAAACGGGCCGTAATTTCTGGGAGCCAGATGGTTTTCGTAAAGCTCCCACCCGGCCATCAGCAGGGCGATCAACACCCAGGGGAGCACGGTCCAGAAAAATTTTCCCCTTTTTTCTTTCCCGGCGGAAAGACGGGCGGAAAAAACTTCCGGGGGGGGAGAAAAACGGTGCCATATTTCCTCATACAGCGTCACATCCCTGACCTGCTCGATCGGACAAGAGAGAAGAAGCTCATCCCCCTTCCTGAAACGGATTTCCCGGGGAATGTTTCCTCTCCCTGCCGACTCCGCCCGGATGTCGGACAGAGGAAAGCGGAGAACGAGTGGTTCCCCGAAGGCCGGCAGAGAGGCAAGACACAGCGTCGAATTTTCAAGCCATATGGCCTGGACCGGTTTTTCCCGGAACCGGAAATACAGGATCGCCAGCATCAATGCTGCCAGGGACCCCACCGAAACAGGGACCAGCCAGACCCAGTGAATCATGAAAAGGCGGGTCAGGGAAAAAAGCCCGATAAAGAATGCGGCAATGACAAAGAAACCCGCAAGAATTTTTTTTTCGGGATGGCCGGCGCGCTTGGGCGGATAGATCAGAAGACGTTTCGTCGATCCCACATTTTCCCCGTCAACACTCATATTATCGGGTTCATGATCATGCGTTGCACCCCGCCCCCGGCTGTTGGCGGATGCCCACGAAAATGCCCGAAAAACCTTTTTGCGAGATGGCATTTGTTTTGCTTTTAATGGGTTTACCTCCCTGAAACGTTTCAGGGATCCGGACAACCCATGCGGACTTGTCCGGCCGATCCTTCGGGTTACCGGAAGATCTCATTGTGGGTCAGGCTTCTTCCATCGACTGGTCAAAGCCCGCCTCCCGGTTTCATCCCCGCGATTGCCCCTCCACCAACGTTCCGGATTTTCTCTCCCCTCTCATGGCCTGATCGAGAACGTCAAGCCGGTCCAAAAAGACCGGCTTGACGCCCCACATCCGGAATCTTCCTGCCCTGCGACCACCTGTCGGTCGACAGGAATGTCATATATTTGACATCCAGCCGATCAATGCAGGGTCGGCGGGGTCGACTTTCCGTTCAGTTTTTTGGACAGGACCTGGCTCTTTCGAACGTGGTTGTAAATCATCCGGCGTTTCGGCGGAAGATCTTCCGTCCGGCCCGGGACAAAGCCCCGCTCCACAAACCACTCTCTCGACTGGGTCGAAAGGACGAAGATCCGATCCAGTCCCGAAGAAAGGGCTTTTCTCTCGAACCACGACAAAAGATGGGTGGCCCTGCCGGCTTCCCGGTAATCCGGGTGGACGGCCAGACAGGCAATTTCCCCCGCCTTTTCGTCGGGATAGGGGTAAAGGGCCGCACAAGCGACGATCTTCCCGTCCCTGTGTGTCACGGCGTAAAATCCGATATCCGTTTCCACGGCTTCCCTCGTCCGATCCACAAGAATGCCACGGGTTTCCAGCGGTCGGATCAGGTCCAGAATCCCCGGGACATCCGCCGGTTCCGCCGGACGAATCGCTTCGAAGGGATCGGAGGACACCAGGGTTCCGCAACCATCCCGGGTAAACAGTTCCAGCAACAGGGCACCATCCCTGTGACGGTTGACCAGATGAACCCTTTCGACACCCGCATCTATCATTTCCACGGCGCGTTCCAGCAACGATTCCCGGGCAAGACGCTGCGATTTTCGATCGGTCAAGAGGGCGGTCACTTCCCGGTTGGTCAACTCCCGCGCCAGGGAACCGTTTCGGTCGCAGACACCATCGTCATCCACCAGGAAAAGAACCTTGGAGGCGGACAGGGCCACAGCCGCCTCCTGAGCCACATCTTCGGGAGACAGCAGGTAAAGGTCGCCCGACAAGGAAACACCCACGGGTGGCAGGAGGACGACCATGTCTTCCTCAAGGAATTGCCGGATCGTTGCTGTCCGGATCTCCCGGGGCTTTCCAAAAAAATGGTGGTCGATCCCGTCGATGACCCCCAGAGGCCGGGCAACCACAAGGTTTCCCCCGACAACCCGCACCTCCGCTCCGGACATGGGAGAATCACTGATCCCCCTTGACAGGGCCGCTTCCACAGCAAAGCGGACCTCTCCCACAGCGCACAGGACATCCGGGATTAACTCTTTGGAAACGACAGGCCCCCGATCCGTCCTGTCCATTGTCTTTCCGGCTTCTTTCAGTCGATTTTCGATCTGGGGATCCGCCCCGCAAACCAGAATGATTCCGATCCCCAGACTTCGAAGGAGGGCGATATCACTGGCGATCGAAGAGAAACTTCCGTCCGGCAAAACCTCTCCGCCAAAAGAGATCACAAATGTCCTTCCACGGAAACGATGGATGTAGGGGGAAGACTCCCTGAATCCCCGTATGAACGACACAGGATCCAATGACTCGGTCATGCAAGGTACTCCCGCGTGATGAAGTTCACTGCGCGACGGGCCGACTTGGCCGCCTTCCCTGGATTATCGCCTTAAACCCCGTCTATCTCAAGACATATTTGAGGGTTCCCGGACCGATGTTGTACCGTCTGTTTTTGTTCTTCACGTTCGGAAAAACCGTCCTCCCAAAAAAAGCTTTTCTTTGGACCCGGATTCTTCTATAATATTTCCTCGTTTTAAAATAAAATATTTTTATCAAAAAAAATGAAAAACATAAAAACCTGATTTTTCAAGGCTGGACATCTGCAAACATCCCCTATGCCATGGTCTCGCACACCCTTAATGTGATTGCCCTTCCGGACCGATAGAGAGATATCGCCATCACAGGGTTTACCGCAATCGGAAATCCGCTCCGGCCACTTGCCGTCGCGATCCCGTACCAAAACACGGAGACAAGACAGTTATGACCTCGCTCAGAACAATCATCCTCAAAAACGTCTATATGGTCGGATCCGTGATTATCCTGACCACGCTCATGTCCCTGTGGACCGCCCACCGGGTTTCCGTACAGTCACTCGAGATCCAGAAAACAATGGAATTGCTCGCCAGTCTCCAGAAGGTCGAGTCTTCACTCATTGCGATCGATTCAGGTCTGCTGAACCTTGAGGTCAACGGCGGATCAAGCGACGAAATCATCCGGCACCTCGATTTGGTCATGGCGGTTGATCCCGGGGCGATGGTCCTGAGAAGCGGGGTCCTCCAATCGAAAGGGATGCTCAAATATATCGGGATCATGAAGGATCCGCGCGCCCGTTCACAGATGATCGCATCTGTCCGAAACCAGGCGACGATCATCCGGAAGGACTGGCTGGCCCCCCGATTCAGGGAAGTGGAGGAAAAACAGGAGAATTCCCTGAAAAACCTGCATTTTTTTGTTCTTGAATCCCGGATCATGGCCGCAATCGCCGGACTCTTGGCCGTCGGTATGCTCATCCTCCTCTTCTACCGGATGGACCATCTGTCCAGACACCTTCGCCAGCTGGCCGACAACATTCAGGCCGTGGCCACCTTCAAGGCCACGGAGCTCGAATATGCCCCCGAAACCGTCGAGGAGAAAAGCATCTTCAATGCCACCAAGGCACTGGAAAACCTGTTCACGACCATCACGCGTTCCATGGCCCAGAATGGCGTGGTTGTGGTGGCCGCCGACATGAAAAGCGGAAATGAAGGTAACGAGATTCTTTACGTCAGCCCCTCCCTGGTCGAAATCCTCCGCCCGATCAAAAAGGAGGTCCAGGCACGGTTCGGCGTGGATGTCGACCATCTTGTGGGCACTTCTATCCACCGTTTCCACGAAAATCCGGACCGTATTCGGGACATTCTCCGTCGGCTCCGACCTTTCGATGTCCGTCAGAATATGGAAACCCAGATAGGAGATCATTTCCTCGGTTCAACCTCCTCCATGATACCCGACGCCGAAGGGAACCCTCTTCTGTACATGGCCACATTCTATGAAACGACTTCCATGAAAAACCTGCAAAAGGTCGCGGAAGAACGAAAAACCCGGGCATTCGCCACCGTGAACCAGCTCGACGGATTCTCCCAGGCCTGGGAATCCCTTCTGGGAACCCTGAAACAGGTTTTCGGAACCAGTGTGGATATGGGCAAGACCATGGGTGGCATGCAGGGAACAGTCAGTTCCGCCCTGGAGACGGTCTCTTCCATGGACCAGACGGCCTCCCAGATGCGCACCGTCATGGAGAAAAACAAGAAGGCGGTTGTCGAAATCGTCGACGTGGTCTCGAAGGTGGGAGACGTGGCTGCCCAAACCAATCTGCTGGCCTTAAACGCGGCGATCGAAGCGGCGCGGGCCGGTGAACACGGAAGGGGCTTTGCGGTCGTCGCCGACGAGGTCCGGAACCTCTCCGAACAGGTTCGAACACTGGTTCAGAGCATCCAGGAGAAGATGGATCAGGTTTCGACGGTCACGACGAACGCGACAAACACATTTGACTCTTTTGCCACCGTCGTGGAAGACGTAACCGGCCATATTCGGGAAATTGGCCAGGAAATGAACGAACTTCTGGAAAGCGTGACCAAAATGGGCAGCACGGTTTCATCGACGGAACAGACCGCTTCGCGGACAGGAATGGCCCTCCAGCAGGTCAAGGATGAGTTCCAGACCCTCATTTCCTGAGTCCGTGTTCGTTTAGCGCCTCTTTCGGGCCAGAACGACTGCTTCGTTTCCGTTGGCAAACAAGAGGACGGTGGAATCCAGTCCGATATCGGAAAAGGCTTGCCCGATCTCCGCGGGGGACAACAGCCGGTTCCCCTGCACATGCTCGCTCAAACCCTGGAATGCCAGCTGGCGGCGGGCCGGATCCCTCAGATCCTTCCGGTTTTCTGGCCAGGCGGGCTCCCAGATCACAACAGACCCCTCACTGGCCAGATGGTCGCGGAAGAAGGAGAAAACGGTTTCCTTGTCGCTCCAGACATGGTGGAGGGCCCGGTTCATGACAAACACGCTGGCCGGTTCCTCCAGGGGGTAACGCCGGATATCCCCCCGGACAAACCGGAGCCGGTCTTCCAGGCCCGACGCTTTGGCCTTTTCTGTCGCCTGACGGATGTTTTCCTCGAATCCGTCCAGACCGATCCCTCTCAGCCGGGGATACCGTTTGGCCAGCTCGACAAGGTACCAGCCGTTTCCGCACCCGAGGTCGACCACGGTTCCGCCATACGCGTCCACCTCCGCGAACACTTCCAGCCGGGGCAGGATCTGTCCGGAAAAGAGCGGGGCGAAACTGGCTTCAATCATCGATCCGAACCATGGCAGAATCGTCTTCCTTTCGGCCAGGACCGCCTCTCCGGGCTGTTCTCCCGTCCGCATGCAGGCGGTGGCCCGTTCGGCCATATGGGCAGACAGGACGGCTCCCACCGCAATGGGCATCAGCGTGTCGGCGGCATCGGGGCACATCGCCTCTCCGAGAGCGGTCAGACAAAACTGCCCCTTTTCCTTTTCCTCGAGGTAGTCAAAAGCATAAGCGGCGTCACACCATCGGGCGAGATACGTTTTGTCCATGCCTGTTTCCCGGGCGAGATCCCCGACCGTCAGGGCACCACCTTTCCGGATGGCGGGGAAAAGCCCGTTGGCCACCCCCACAAAAGCGGTGTCAAGACTCAACGCCCCCTGCGCCATCTGGCGGAACCTTTTTTTCAGATCCTCTGTTTCCATCGCCACTTCCTTTCCGGCCTGGCATCCCTCCATAGCCCAAAATCCATTCTTCAGTCCGGTCCGACAGCCCTGAACACCTTGTCCGCCCGGGCCTGATCCCGGGGCCTGATGACAATCTGGTCGATATTGACGTGAGGAGGCCGGGTCAGTGTCCAGACAATCGCGTCGGCGACATCTCCCGCCACAAGGGGGGTCATCCCTTCATACACTTTCGCGGCTCGGACGGCATCGCCACCGAACCGGACAACCGAAAACTCCGTCTCGACCAGACCCGGGTCGATCTGAGTCACCCGGATCGGCAAGCCCAGCCATTCGAGCCGCAATGTTTCCGTAAGCGCCCGGAGAGCGTGTTTGGCTCCGGTATATCCCGCTCCGCCCAGGTAGGTTTCAATGGCGGCAATGGAACCCACGTTCACGACATGGCTGCCGTCTCCGGACCGGGACAGACGGGGAAACACCTCCCGAATCATCCGGGCCGTGCCCAGGACATTCGACTGGTACATCCCCAGCCAGTCGTCTTCCTTCATCTCGCAAACCGGCTCGAGCCCCAGGGCCCCTCCCGCGTTGTTGACCAGAACGTGGATCTCTTCCGGCAGATGGCGGACAAAATCCCGGACGGACGCCGGATCTGTCACGTCCAGCACATGCCCCTTCGCTCCGGTCTCACCGGACAGTTTGCGGAGCCGGTCCTCACGACGGGCGCCCATATATACTTTGTAGCCGTGTTCACGGAGCAACCGGACCGTCGCCTCGCCAATACCGGAGGAGGCCCCGGTTACGACACAGTTCTTCATCACACCTCCACGATCAATCTTCGATGGGAAAAAACCGGATGCAGATGGCCAGGGGTTGGTTCTTGGCGGAAGGTCTTCCGTTCAAACAACCAGCGGAAGGGACCGCTTTCCCCGGAAGGAAAAGCGGTCCCTTCGGTCAGGTCAATGCGCTCCCTTTTCCCGTTTCGGATTGTGCCAACATCCTTCCGGCTCTACAAGGGCATCGGCCTGTTTCGGTCCCCAGCTGCCCACCTCGTAAGGGTGGACCGGGTGATGGTATTTGAGAACCGGATCGACCACCGCCCAGGCGGCGTTGACCGCGTCCTCCCGGGAAAACAGGGATCGGTTTCCGGCCATGGCAGCGCCCAGAAGCCGCTCGTACGGACGTTCCTGTCCCTGTTGGTCATTCTGGAGGTAAAGTTCCCGCTGATCTCCTACGAACTCCTCTCCCGCGGTCTTGACCCTGGCCGCAAGGGCAACGGCCGAGCCGGGAGACAGGCGGAAACGGACATAGTTTGCCCTATCTTCCATGGCGACAGGGGTCGCATCGTCGAAAAGCCTCTGGGGGGGCGGTTTGAGCTCGACGAGCACTTCGGCGGCGGAAACCTGGAGATTTTTGCCCGACCTCAGATACCACGGCACGTCCTTCCACCTCCACGAGTCGATGAACAGCCTGAGCGCGCAAAAGGTCTCGACATCGGAATTTTTTGCCACACCCGGTTCGTTCCTGTATCCGTCGTATTGTCCCCGGACAACATCGTCCGCCGAAAGAGGCCGCATGGCGTGGAACACCTTGGCCTTTTCGGTCTGAACAGCTTCATACCCCTGATAGGCCGGTGGCTCCATCGCCAATAGAGCGACGATCTGGAACATGTGGTTCTGGACGACATCCCGAAGGCAGCCGGCGCTTTCGTAAAACAGTCCACGGCCTTTAATCCCGAAATCTTCCGAAAGGGTGATCTGCACGCTGTCGATATAATTCCGGTTCCAGATCGGTTCGAGGAAAGAGTTGGCGAAACGGAAATACAGGATATTCATGATCGCCTCCTTCCCCAGGTAATGGTCGATCCGGAAGATCGACTCTTCGGGAAACACCGAATGAGCCACGGCATTCAGCTCCAGGGCAGAAGAGAGGTCCCGTCCGAACGGCTTTTCGACAATCACCCTGGCCTGGGCAGCCAGACCCGCATCCCCAAGCCCCTTGATGACAGTCGCGAATAAAGAAGGCGGTATGGCAAGATAAAATGCCGGTCTTCCGGCTTTTCCCAAAGCCTTCTTGAGTGAATTGAATGTCTCGGTATCGTTATAATCCCCGCCAACATAATGCAGGAGGGAAAGAAGTCGGTTCAGGGCGTCCCTGTCATCGATCGTGCCGGCCTGCCCGATGCTGTCTGTCGCCTGTTCTCGCAGCTGGTCCAAAGTCCATCGAGAAGAGGCGACGCCGATCACCGGACAATCCAGGACGCCCTTCTTGACCATTTCATAGAGCGCTGGAAAAATCATCTTGTGAACGAGATCACCGGTGACCCCGAAAACCACCAGTGCATCGGAGAGCGTTTTCGAAGGATCGCTGCCATCCATCTCAGGACCCTCCTTTCTTTTCGTCATGCCCCCCGAATTCTTTTCTCATCGCCGACAGAAGCTTGTTTCCGAAATCGGCGTTCCCCTGCGAACTGAAGCGGGAAAAAAGGGCCGCGCTGATGACGGGGGCGGGAACGCCTTCGTCGATGGCCGCAAGCGCGGTCCACCGGCCCTCTCCCGAATCGGAGACGCGGCCGGAAAACCCGGAAAGCTTCGGATCTTCCGCCAGGGCGGCGGCCGTCAGATCCAGAAGCCACGACGCCACGACGCTGCCCCTCCGCCAGACTTCGGCAATCTCAGGCAAATCCATTTCGTACTGGTAGAACTGGGCGTCCTGCATCGGAGCGGTTTCGGCGTCCTGCTCCTGCTTGTGCATGCCGGCGTTGGCTTTTCGCAGAATGTTCAGCCCTTCGGCATAAGCCGCCATCAGTCCGTATTCGATGCCGTTGTGGACCATCTTGACGAAATGACCCGCACCATGCGGTCCGCAGTGCAGATAACCCTGTTCGGCGGTAGAGCCCGGCTTGGGGCGTCCCGGAGTGCGGGGTATGGTCCCCAGGCCAGGGGCGAGGGAGGAAAAGACCGGATCCAGATGGGTGACGACCTCCTTGTTCCCGCCGATCATGAGGCAATACCCCCGTTCCAGACCCGCGACTCCGCCGCTGGTCCCCGCATCCACATAATGAATACCGGATTTTTTCAGTTCGGCCGCGCGTCGGATATCGTCCCTGTAAAAGGAATTGCCACCGTCGATGACGATGTCTCCCTGCTGGGCCAATGGAACAATATCCGAAAGAACCGTATCGACGGCCGCGGCCGGGACCATCAGCCAGATCGCCCTGGGCTTTTCGAGCCGGCCCATAAAATCCCGGAGGGTCACCGTTCCGATAGCCCCCTCCCCTTCGAGTTTCTTGACGGCGTCCAGATTCTGGTTGTAGACGACGCATTGGTGCCCCGCTTTCATCAGCCGGCGAACCATATTACTCCCCATGCGCCCCAAACCGATCATACCGATCTGCATCTTGGTTTTCCTCCCTATGTTTTCCAGGTTTTTTCCCGCTCCCGATTGCGTCCTGTCCTCAGGCCACCACAAAACCCGGGGCCGTTTCATCCAGATTATGTCGGAGTGTCATCACATAGCGGATTTCTGGGATCAAAAACCTGATCTCTCCAGAAAACAGCAATATCATGCGGTCAAGAAGCCGATCATCGATGTTGGATTTAGGACAAATCAGGATGAATGACTGTCTGGTTCAAGAGCCTGCCAGGGTTCCTCCGGAAGACTCCATCCCATTCCAGGGTGAGGTGATTTTCCGCCTCCGTCGCCCATATTCCCCCCATTCAGTCATCGTGTCAATGGATAACGACAGGGCCGTTAAAAACGATCACCGCATGAGAGCCCCCACAAAAGAGCTTGTTTTGGGACGAACTTCAACGGCTCAGGGTCACGGGGTTTCGTACTTCGTATTCGAATCCGTCTGTCCCGATCACAGGCTCGCCTACACGCACCTCAATCAGCCCATAACATTGCCAAAAAGGATCTTCGAGCAATGCGGCGGACGGTTCGCGTTCTGGCCAACCGGTTTTCCGGTTTCGTCGTCCCCGGCCGCGAGACGATCAGCCGGACAGGTCGAGCTCTTCCTGATGAAATGCTTTTCTGCCGAAGCGTCGTCCGTTTCATCAAAAAGATTCCAGACCCTTCCGTTCGGGAATCGATGGTCCTCCTCTTCACCGGAAATCCATTCCGCCGAGTCTGGACGCGCCATTTCTTGTCGCTCCAATTGTCGAACGGTGACTCTGAAATACCTCAGAAGATAGTGACTATTCCTCGAGGTGCAATGTCCAAAATTGGTTCAAAAGTCAATTTAGGGGAGGGATCTTTTTAGGAAATGGCTTTGGAATTGGTATTGGTGGAGGGTAGGGGATTTGAACCCCTGACCTTCAGGGTGCGATCCTGTTCCAATCGGGTTTTGACCATTGATGACCATCGACCACCAGATATCATAAATGCCTGCCAAAGCAGGGGGCTTGGTCGGCCAGGCCCCCTTTTCACTAAATATGATTTACCCTCATTTTTGATCTCGAACAGACACCAAAACGGACACTAAAAAATCCGAGAAAACCGCCTCCGATCAATGATTTCGGAAAGGATCACTTTCTTTTTTTCCGCAAGAACCCAGGTTACTCAAAAACGGGTTGCTATCCTTGGATACCCTGGGGTATAGTAAAAAAAAGGAATCGACCAAAACCCTGATTAGTCGCCTTCATGGTGTGCGTCTCCTGAAGAGGAGTAGGGGGTTGGTCTGCTGAAATTGTAATGCTTGACTTTTTAGCCAGTTGATCCGATATTCTAACTAGTAGAAAGTTCTATAAATAAGTTTACTATGTAATTTCTTTGTGTTACGCTCCTCCTGTAAGATACTGCCAGGGAGGAGGAGCCGATGCCCTTTGCGAGGACCAGACCTCCGCTCGTGATGAACGAGTCGGAAGTTCTGGAGTTGAAACGACTGACCAGTTCCCGAGTGGAATCTCATCGGACCATCGTCCGGGCCCGGATTCTTTTGGGGTACTTCCAGCAGAAATCCTTGGCGGTTTTGGCGCAGGAAGCTGGGATGAGCCGGGTGGCGGTCAACAAGGTGATCAACAAAGCCTTGGCTGTAGGCGTGCTCCCGGCCCTGGGCGA
>DAHWKF010000085.1 GCA_027343785.1 Leptospirillum sp.
TCCCGCCAAGCGGTCCTTGAAGCCGACGGCACTCCCATGCCGGTTCACGAAGCACTGAAACTGATCAACAAGGAACTCGATGCCTACTTCTCCCATGCCGAAGGCGATCTCGATCCCGACACCCGGTTCTGTCTTTCATGGTTTGAAGGATTTGGGTGGAGCGTTGGTCCCTATGGGGATGCCGAAACGCTTTCCCGGGCCAAGGGAACAAGTGTCGACGGAGTGCGGGAGAGCGGAGTCATCGAATCCCAGGGAGGCAAGGTCAGGCTTCTCAAGTTTTCCGAATATCCGTCAGACTGGAATCCGGTAAACGATGGGCGCCTGTCGGTCTGGAAAGGGTTGTACCACCTGGTTCGAGCCCTGCAGACCCGAGGCGAGGAGGAGGCCGGAGCTCTTCTGGCCGCCATGCGCCCCCTGTCGGATGCCATCCGTCAGCTGGCCTATCGGCTCTATACCTTCTGTGAACGGAAAGGGTGGGCCGAGGATGCTCGGATGGTTAATGAACTAATCGCCTCCTGGCATGGAGTGGACCGGGCCAGCTACGAACCGGTTAAGGCTCGAAAACTGGGCAAGATTTCGTTTGGGGAAGAACAGAATGAGGGGCAGGAGGAGAATTCGGATGCGGAGTAGGACGCTTCACGAAAGGAGACCCGGGAAATGACGCTAAAGCCTTGGACAGAGATCGCCGTTCCCCATGAAGACGTCATGAGGGGAACCTTTCAGCAGGCCGAATTTGCCGCCGACCTCTCCCGTGTTCACGAGAAGACCGCCGTCCCCGAATATCAAAATCCCGCGCTCTTTTTCAAAAGGACCTTCATCACGGAGGGAATGACCGCTCTTCTGGGGTCGGTGGTCAAACGCCTGACCGGTCAGGGAGGAGATCCGGTCATCCAGCTTCAGACGGCCTTCGGAGGGGGAAAGACCCATACCATGCTGGCCGTTCTCCATCTGGTAAACCAGGAGGTTCCCACCCGGGAGATGCAGGGGATCCCTCCGATCCTCGACAGAGCCGGGGTCACCGATCTTCCTCGGACTCAGCTTGCCGTTCTCGATGGAATCAATCTGGCACCCAATGCTCCGAGAACCCGTGGCGGTGTTCAGGTTCGGACATTGTGGGGGGAGCTCGCATGGCAACTGGGAGGCGACGAGGGATACCGCATGATTGCCGAGTCGGATCTTTCCGGAACATCTCCCGGAAAAGATCTTCTGACCCGTCTGATCGCCCGATTCTCTCCCTGCGTCATTCTGATCGATGAACTGGTCTCTTACATCCGCCAGTTCGGTCCGGGGGCGACACTCTCCGGGGGAACCTACGACTCGAATCTGTCCTTTGTCCAGGGGTTGACCGAGGCGTTGAAGGCCGTTCCCAATGCCGTCCTTCTGGTCTCCCTTCCGGAATCGGACCGGGAGGCGGGCGGAGAGCGAGGAAACGATGTGCTTCAGACCCTCGAATACTATTTTGGGCGGGTGCAGGCTCTTTGGCGTCCGGTTTCGACCGAGGAATCCTTTGAGATCGTCCGGAGACGACTTTTCTCCGAAATACCGGACTCCCGGGCTGTTGACTCCGTGTGCCGGAGTTTTGCCGATCTTTATAGCGACCGGGCCCCGGATTTCCCAATCGAAGCCCGGGAAGGGTCGTACTATGATCGTCTCCGGCGCGCTTATCCCATTCATCCCGAAGTCTTTGACCGTTTGTACGAAGACTGGTCCACACTGGAAACCTTCCAGCGAACACGGGGAGTCTTGAAACTCATGGCGATGGTCATTCATCGCCTGTGGGTTGACGGAAACAAGGATCTTCTAATCCTGCCAGGGAGCTTCCCCCTGTCGGATGCCGATGTGCGAAGTGTGATCCAGAACCCTCTTCCGCAGGGATGGGATCCGGTTCTGGAACGCGACATCGACGGAGACCGGTCCGAGGCCGCGACCATTGAAACCCGGGAAACACGTTTTGGAAGTCTTCAGGCCTGTCGACGGGTGGCCCGGACGATCTTTCTGGGAAGTGCCCCTCCGGCTTCAAATCAGCAGTCCCGGGGCATCGAGCTTGAGCGGATCCTCTTGGGAAGCGTCCAGCCCGGACAACCTCCGGAGCTCTTTAGGGATGCATTGGGCCGACTTTCCGACCGGTTGCATTATTTGAACAGTGCCAACAACCGCTACTGGTTTGACACCCGGCCCAATCTGAGACGCGAGATGGAAGAGCGGAAGAGGAGATTCTTGGAATCAGAGCATCTCTCCCCTTTTCTTCGGGAGCGACTTCGCAAAATGATTGAACCGGGTCCGTTTGGTGGAATCCATGTCTTTACCAAGCATGCGGACGTTCCCGATGACGGAGCCCTTCGATTGATCGTCTTGCCGCTGGAAGATGCCTACAATTCCGGAAGTCCGACTTTTGCCTTTGAGCAGGCCAAACCCTTTTTGACATATCGGGGGGATCAGCCCCGACAGCGTCAGAACCGCCTGCTCTTTCTTCTGTCGGATCATGGATCAGTCCCCAATCTGAAGGAGCAGATTCGCATCATTCTTGCCTGGCAATCGATTATTGACGATATTGGCGAAATGCGCATCAACCTTGATCAATACCAGACGAAACAGGCCAAGAAAAGCCTTGAGGACGCCCAGTCCTATCTCGACCGGACGATTCGGGAGACCTACAAGTGGCTGCTTGTTCCCTCCCAGGAAGCAAGCCCCGAAAAAGGCGTGGGAGAGATCCGGTGGGAGTCCTTTGCCCTTTCGACCCATGTTCCCCATTTTACCCGGGAGATTGAACGGATTCTTCGGGAAAACGAGATTGTGATTTCCGAGTGGTCGCCTGTCCATCTCAAGACGATCCTCAAAACATGGTTTTGGAAACGGGATTCTCCTGATGTGTTGGCCTTCGATGTCTGGCAGAAGATGTCCTGCTACCTCTATTTTCCCAGATTGTTGAATGAGTCTGTGTTTTGCGGGGCGATCGAGAAAGGGTCTGACAGTGTGGATTTTTTCGGGTTGGCCTACGGGCAAGAGAAAGATCACTATATGGGATTTTCTTTTAACAAACCCTTTTCGGTCACGCTTGATCACGCCCTTCTTCTGATCGACCCCGATGTGGCCAGGGGAATTGAAGAGGAGAGGAGAAGCGCGGAATCCACTCCTCCATCGGGAGGATCAACGGACGGCCCCATTCCCGAAAAAACACCTAGCTCGGCAGGGTCACATCCTCCGCCCCATTATCCTCATACAGGATCAACGAAAAAGCGTTTCTATGCCAGTATCGATCTTGATCCCCAAGGTCCCAAGGCGGTCTTCACCCAGATTGTGGAGGAGGTTCTGAACCACTTCAACCTAAAGCCAGACGTTTCGATGACTCTCTCCCTTGAAATTCATGCAGAAACGTCGAAACAGTTCGATGAGTGGTTTCAGAGGACAATCAAGGAAAACTGCAAAGTTCTGAAATTTAAGACTGCGGAATTTGAGGAATAGGCGAAGGGTGGAATTAAAAAACAGAAGAGCCGATTCCTTTAAAAACGGCTATGGAAGTGTTGGTGGATCAGGATGCTTTCTATTTGTTATCAAGCAGAAAAAAAACAAACTGTGAACGAGAACTCTGACAGTATTTGTATATTTCTTCCGGGGGGAATCTGG
>DAHWKF010000090.1 GCA_027343785.1 Leptospirillum sp.
TTAACCCCGCGTCAGTCAGGAACGACCAGCTTGAGTCGTACGTCGAAGATGGACCGGTGGATATTTTCTGGAGAAATTTTCTGGAAAACGCCGCTACCCTTCCACGCCAGTTTGAATATCTTCCCGTGTCGGGTGCCAACGGTCAAATCCTCCGCCTTCTGGCAACCCATCCGGTAGACGGGCAGTCCCCGGGTCTGGCTGATGTGCCCCAATCCGGAGCCCGGGTGCCTTCCGTCGGACTGGCAGCCTCGCTCATGGAGGAGGCATCCTCTTTTATTTTGAAGGGTGGAACCTTTAATTGCGTGTGGCCCTGGGGAATGGGAAAATGGGATTCACAGCAAATGGTCCTTCCGGAGAAAACGGCGAACAAATGGATGATTGCCGGTGCACCTCTTTCGAGGGCCCTCGGAAAAGTCATGGGTTGGATGACCCCCCTCATTCCCGGGGCGACCGGCGATGTCGACACATCCATCGAAGCCAAGGGAAAAGCTCTCATGGATGCATTGGGCAGGGAGGAAACAACCCATGTCGTCTGCCACCTTGAAGGGTTCGACCTTTCCAGCCACCGGAAGAACATCCGCGAAAAGATCGGATTTCTGGAGAAATTTGACCGGGTGATGGGGCCTGTGATCCTTGATTGCCTTGAAAGAAAACGAGTGGAAGGCGTCTGGTTGACGTGTGATCACCTGAGCTCTCCCCAAACGGGAAATCATGCAAAAGGTCCCGTCCCCTTTCTACATCTTTTTCCCGGAGGATTGATTCCGTCGGATATCGGGGAGCGGGGGAAATGGACGGAAAAAAGGTCGGCATCCGGTCCTCTCCATTCAACCAGAAGCTGGAAAACAGCCTTGGGATTTTAAAAGAAGGGTGAACGCCAAGATATGTCTTTGATAGTCCAGAAATTTGGTGGTACGTCCGTCGGATCCATTGAACGGATCCGCAACGTGGCGAAAATCATCCGGTCGACGACAGAAAAAGGCGACAGGGTTGTCGCGGTTGTCTCCGCCATGAGCGGTGAAACCGATCGCCTCCTCAAGATGGCGCATGAACTCTCCCCGGAACCTCCCGAACGCGAAATGGACATGCTGCTGTCTTCCGGGGAAAGGGTCACAAGTGCCCTTTTGGCGATTGCCCTGAACGACATGAACCTTCCCGCCCAATCCATGACCGGCAGACAGGTCGGAATCCGTACCGACAGTGTTCATACGAAAGCCCGGATTGCCAGTATCTCAGCGGAACGTCTCGTTGAAACACTGGAAAAAGGAATCATTCCGATCGTGGCGGGATTTCAGGGGATTTCCGCGGAAGAAAACGTCACGACCCTGGGGCGTGGCGGGTCCGACACCACGGCTGTGGGTCTGGCTGTCGCTATCAAGGCCGACCGTTGTGATATCTATACTGACGTCACGGGAGTTTTCACGGCGGACCCGAATCTGGTTCCTGGTGCGAGGAAACTCGACCAGATATCCTACGAGGAAATGCTGGAACTGGCTTCGCTCGGAGCCAAGGTTCTCCAGACCCGATCGGTGGAGTTTGCCATGAAGTACAAGATGCCCGTGAGGGTTCGATCGACCTTCTCTCCTGAAGATTGCGGCACGCTCGTTACAGTGGAGGAAAAGCGGATGGAGCATATCGTCGTTTCAGGCATTACCCTGGACAAGAACCAGGCCAAGATCACAGTCCAGGATGTTCCGGACAAACCGGGTCTCGCGGCACGACTCTTTGATACCATTTCAAACCACTCCATTGTGGTGGACATGATCGTCCAGAATGTCGGACAGGACGGGTTGACGGACATCTCGTTTACCGTTCCCCGCTCGGACGCCAGGAAAGCCCAGAGACTGGGGAAAGAGGTCGCGGCATCGATCGGAGCCGGAGAAGTCCGTGTCAAGGAAGATATCGTCAAGATCTCGATTGTCGGTGTCGGAATGCGTTCCCATTCAGGTGTCGCCGCCCGCATGTTTTCCTCCCTGGCGAGAGAAGGGATCAACATCCTGATGATTTCCACGTCGGAGATCAAAATCTCCTGCCTGATAGACGAGAAATATTCGGAACTGTCCGTCCGCGCCCTGCATACTGAATTCCAGCCGGAAACACGGGGAGCCATCCATGAATGATCGTCCTTCGAGATATCCATCATCCGGGGAGGCGCCCGACCGTGTCGCGATATACGACACGACCCTCAGGGATGGGAGTCAGTCCGAGGATGTCCAGTTTACGATGGAAGACAAAATCCGTGTTGCCGAACACCTTGACCGTCTCGGAATTGATTACATCGAGGGCGGATGGCCTGGTGCCAATCCGAAAGACATCGAGTTTTTCCGGAAGGTTCGCGAAGTTCCATTAGCCCACAGTCGAATTTCCGCCTTTGGCAGCACCCGGAAAGCGACGAACCGGACTTCGGCCGATCCCGTCCTCCGGGCGCTTCTTGATGCAGAAACTCCCGTCGTGACGATTTTCGGAAAATCCTGGTCCCTTCATGTCGAGGATATCCTGGGGATTTCCAAGGAAACGAATCTCGAGATGATTCGGGAAAGTTGCGATTTTCTCAAACAGTCTGGTCGCGAAGTGGTCTATGACGCGGAACACTTCTTCGACGGATTCCGGGAGAACCCCTCTTTTGCCCTGGAGACCCTCAAGGCGGCGGAAATGGGCGGGGCGGATTGGATAGTCCTGTGTGACACAAACGGTGGTTCAATGCCTTGGGAAGTCAGTCTGGCGGTCGGAGAGGCCCGAAAAATCCTTCGGGTTCCTCTCGGAATTCACGCCCACAACGACAGCGAACTGGCTGTCGCAAACTCACTGAGTGCCGTGAAGGCCGGCGCGACCCAGGTCCATGGCACGATCAACGGAATCGGGGAACGCTGCGGCAATGCCAACCTGATCTCGGTCATTGCCGACCTCGCCCTGAAACTGGAGATTCCCGTCACCCCCGCCCGGGAACTGTCCCGACTCCGGGAGGTGGCATCGTTCATATTTGAGGTGCAGAACCGATCCCTGCCAAAGAACCAGCCCTTTGTGGGTGATTCGGCTTTTGCCCACAAGGCGGGCGTCCATGTCCATGCGATCCGGAAAAATCGCCGGGCCTACGAACACATTCTTCCTGAGGCCGTCGGCAACACCCAGCGCATCCTCCTGTCAGAACATTCCGGAAAAAGCAACCTTGTCGAAAAGGCAAAGGAATACGGAATCCCCCTTGACGGGGAAAGCCCGGAAACCCAGAAACTTCTCTCGGTCCTCAAGACGCTGGAACACGAAGGGTACCAATTCGAAGGGGCCGAAGCCTCGTTCGAGCTGCTCATGCGGTCGACTTCCCGCGATTTTATCCCCTATTTTGATATAGATTTCTTTCATGTCCTCATGGAGCAGAAAGGCCAGTCGGAGGAGGGCCTCTCCGAAGCCACCATCCGCGTCCGGGTAGGAAAACGTTTCGAACATACCGCTGCCCTTGGGAACGGTCCGGTCAACGCCCTCGACAACGCGCTCCGAAAAGCCCTGGTAACCTTCTACCCCGTTGTCGATTCGATCTCCCTTCTTGACTACAAGGTTCGGGTCTTGTCAGGCGCCCATGGAACGGCTTCCCGCGTTCGGGTCCTGATCGAATCCTCTATGGACGGGAGAAAATGGGGGACTGTCGGCGTCTCGGAAAACGTGATCGCGGCCAGTCTTCTGGCTCTGAAGGACAGTATCGACTTTGGACTCCTGAAATCGGGAATCAAGCCCTGTGGGTGACACTCTGATTCATCCGACCGCTATTATCGATCCCGATGTGGAACTGGGCGCGAACGTCACGATCGGGCCTTATTGCGTTCTCAGGGGACCTTCCCGCATCGGGGATCGCACGACGCTGTTCGAAAGGGTTTCGATTGCCCCTGGCGTCTCAATGGGCAAAGACAACCGCGTCCATATGGGTGCCGTCATTGGGCACGAACCCCAGGACAGGGCTTTCCAGGGTTCTGTCACAACGACGCGCATCGGAGATGGAAACGAGATTCGGGAATATGTCACGATCCACCGTGCGACGAAGGAAGGGACGGAAACAAGAATCGGAGACAAAAATCTCTTCATGGCCCAGTCGCATATCGCACACAATTGTCAGATAGGAAATCAGGTGATCATGGCAAACGGTGCGCTTCTCGCCGGCCATGTCGTAGTGGAGGATCAGGTGTTCCTTTCCGGAGCCGTCCTGATCCACCAGTTTGTGCGGATCGGGCGGCTAGCCCTGTTGCGGGGGGGGGCCCGGACAAGCCGTGACGTCCCGCCTTTCTGCATTATTGACGGAACACACACTGTTCGCACTCTGAACCGGATCGGGCTTCGGAGGGCCGGGTACACCTCCGGTGAAATCTCTGAACTACGCGGATACTTTCGAAAAATCTTCCTTCAAAACCGTTCCCTGGACAGGAACCTGGTCAGCCGGATCGTATCAGACAGCCCGGAGCTGGTCCGTGAGTTGGCCCTCTTCATTCTGGAAAGCAAGCGGGGTGTTTGTCATTCAAGGTTATTCATTGACAAAAATGCAGGCAGTGAATATGATTGAGAAAATTCGGGGGACGGTGGAATATTATGAAAAGACTCGACATTGTCCAGCGCGTTCTGAACAAGCCTGCAAATGCCCGGTACACAGCCAAGTTTATCGGACAGGTCTTTGACGATATCCTCGAAGAGATATCTTCGACCCTTGAAAATGGCGAGGACGTCAAGATTACGGGGCTCGGAACCTTTATCGTCAGAAAGATCAATGATCGGCCCGGGCGCAACCCCAAGACGGGAGAACCGGTGATGATACCCGCCCACCATACTGTTCTTTTTCATCCTTCCCGTTCATTGGTGAAAGAGTCCGGGAAGACTGAAAAAAAATAGCGGGGGTGGATTGACAGATGGACCGTCATCAATCCGGCATCTCCTTCACCCAGAAATACCGGATCGGAGAAGCCTGTCGGATTCTTGGGATTACTCCGGCCACATTGCGTCATTGGGAAAAAGTCTTCCCTTTGCTGTCTCCCAAGAAGACCCGAGGGGGACAGCGGGAGTATTCGGAGGAAGACCTTCGTTTTCTGGGACGTGTGATAGAGTTGACCCGTGTGGAAGGTCGTTCCCTGAAAGGTTCCCGGGCCATACTCGAAGGTGTGAACCTGCCTGAAAGCCCCCAATGGGTGGGAGAAACCCTGGTTGACCTCCGCAAGGCCATCCAGTTGATGGATGAAACAGATTCCGAGATCGGGGCGTAGCGCAGCCCGGTAGCGCACTCCCTTGGGGTGGGAGTGGTCGAAGGTTCAAATCCTTTCGCCCCGACCAGTCTTTCGATCTTCATGGTGCTGACCCCCGGGACCGATGCGGACAGTCTTTTCGCACTCGCGATGCCGGACCTTCAGATCCTTCTGGGAGTTCCTTGATCAGACCCCTGATACTGGTTTCAAATGACGACGGAATTTCCTCCGAAGGGATCCGTGTCCTCGAAGAGGCCGTGTCCTCCCTGGGGGATGTCTATGTCGTCGCCCCGGATCAGGAACGCTCCGCCGCCTCTCACGCGCTCACGATCCACAAACCTCTCCGGATTACACAGAAGGATGCGCGTCATTTCGCCCTGAACGGAACCCCCACAGACTGTATCAATTTCGCCTTGTATGTTATTCTGCCCCGAAAACCGGACCTGATCGTATCCGGCATCAATCATGGCAGCAACCTGGCTGACGACGTCACCTATTCGGGTACCGTATCCGCCGCATTCGAAGGGTCCATCCTGGGAACTCCCTCCATTGCCTTTTCCCTCCAGGTACCGGAAGAGCCTCAGAAGACAGCGCATTTTGATACGGCACTGATCTACGCAAGGAAAATTGCCCAGTCCCACCTTTCTTCCCCTCTGGAATTCTCTGTCCTTCTCTCCGTCAATATCCCGGACCTGCCACCGGAAGATGTCAGAGGAATACGGGTCACACGGCTGGGGAAACGTCTTATCAACGAAACAAATATTATCCGCAAGGAAGATCCCCGCGGTCGTCCCTATTACTGGATTGGAATGGGTCCGAAAGACTATGAGCCGGACGAAAGCTCGGATCTCCATGCCATTGACCACGGATTTGTCTCGGTGACCCCCCTCCATCTGGACCTGACACACTACCCTTCTCTCTCCCGTTTGCGAAAATGGGAGGAGGGGCCGGCTTCCGTCAAGGCGGGATCCAAACCTGAATGAACCGGGATCCGGAAAAAGAAGAGAAGGATCGATTTCTGGAAACCCTGCTGAAAGAACATCCCGGGATTTCACCCCGGCTTTTGGCGGGGGTCATCCGGTTGCCCAGGGCGCCGTTTTTCCTGACATCATCACAAGAGTCCCTCTTCGGTGGCAACAGGCCTACCGGATGGGGGAAACGGGTTTCCCCCTCCCTGAAAGAAACGATTCTGATTCTGGACGAGGCGGAAATCCGGCCCGGAGAGAAGGTTGCCATCTGGCAGCCGACCGATCTCTATTTTCTGCTTCTGCTCCTCGAATTGACCACCAGGGTTGTGATTGTGGAAGAAGAACCGGAAATCCGGAAAGTTATCCACCAATCCGTCGACGAGCTGGGTCACGCCTATATTCCCGTCCTGTCTTCCCTGGCTGAGCTTGAAAACATTTCCGGAACCCTTTCCCGCCTGATCCGCGTTGTCGAGCCGTCCGCTCTCCCGGAAGAAGGGCGGGTGAAAGGCGTTCTCAAGACAATATTCCGAAGCTGGGCTCTGAAAACCATCCCGTCTGGAGGGCGCATTGAACATTAAAAATCAGGACGAAAGTCCTGTCGGGTTTCCTCCGGTACCCGTCTTCAAAAATACGCTGACACAGAAGGCCGAAGCCCTTCTCCCCCATACCCCAGGGATGGTGACCATGTATGTATGCGGTGTGACTGTCTATGACGACTGTCACCTCGGGCATGCCCGGAGCCAGACCGTCTTCGATCTCCTTCACCGCCTCCTCGCTTATCTTGGGTACAGGGTCCGCTATGTCAGGAACATCACGGACATTGACGACAAAATCATACGGAAAGCCCAGGAGACCGGTCGGACGATATCCGAAATTACTTCGATCTATATTGAATCGTTTCACCGCGACATGCACAGGCTGGGCGTACTCTCCCCGGAAAAGGAACCTCGGGCCACAGAATACCTGGATCCGATGATCCGGTTGGTAGGGACCCTGCTGGAGAAGGGGTATGCCTACCGAAAGGGGAATGATGTCTATTTCCGCGTCCGGAAGTATCCGCGGTACGGTGAACTTTCCCATCAAAGGATCGATGAGCTCCGTTCGGGAGCCCGCGTGGCAGCGGATGAGGACAAGGAAGATCCGCTGGATTTCGCTCTCTGGAAGGGGTCAAAACCGGGAGAGCCATCCTATCCCGCGTTTTTCGGGGATGGAAGACCCGGCTGGCATATCGAGTGCTCCGCGATGTCCCTGACCGAACTCGGTGAAACTATCGACATCCATGGTGGCGGAATGGACCTGATGTTTCCGCATC
>DAHWKF010000091.1 GCA_027343785.1 Leptospirillum sp.
TGCTTTGCTGTCTTGATGTCCTTCGCTTGGGAGTTCTTGTCGCCGCCGCACAAAAGAACAATGATCGTGGTCCCTTGCTTCTGGAAGTAGATCCGATATCCGGGACCATCCATAGTGGATTCTCAATTCGCTGTTCCCCTGTCCGACCGGTTCCACGTCTCCCATATGACCGAAGGCCAGGCGGTCCAGGCGGGGCGCGATCAAAACGCGCGCCCGTTTATCCTTGAGCCGCTCCCGCCATTTTTTCTGAATGTTTCAGTTTGCTTTATTTCGATCATCATGTAATTGAATTTTTTAAATTACAAATCGTCAAGAGGCGACATCTGTGTCAAGTAAAAAAGGAGTAAGGGCAAGAAAATGTGAGTAGAATTGTGAGTAATATTCAAATTTTGTTGTCGAACAAATTATATTTTAAGCCATTCCGTGAAGAGATTTCGATTGACATCGAACTCTCAATGGGGAAAGTTGCTTGATCCCTTCCACCCTCCTGCTTTATTTTATTATATCCATGTAAAATAAAATAACAGCAAATCGAATTTTAGGTTCGAGGAAGATCAGGATGAAGCGAGCGCTCCAGGGCAAGTATGTGGCCATATCGACGGTGGAAGAGAGGGCTCAGGCTTTCATTCCTGCACCGTTGCCGCCACATCCTCCTATTGAATGGACGCCGGATCTCCGTAGCAAGTTTGACCAGGCTCTGCTGTCGCTCGGGAGGCTGGATAGCGTATCAACCTTGCTTCCCGATACCTCGCTGTTCCTTTACATGTATGTCCGCAAGGAAGCGTTGCTCTCTTCTATGATCGAAGGGACCCAGTCGTCCTTGTCGGATCTGCTGATGTTCGAACTGGACCAGGAACCCGGTGTTCCGCTGGATGACGTGAGGGAAGTCGTCAACTATGTGGCCGCCCTCGACCACGGGCTGAGAATGCTGAAGGAAGGATTGCCGCTGTCGATGCGGTTGATCCGGGAGATTCATGGTGTACTTTTTGCCAAGGGCCGGGGAAACCACCAGACTCCGGGAGAGTTCCGGCGCAGCCAGAACTGGATCGGCGGCACTCGGACGGGCAACGCGGCTTTCGTTCCCCCTCCGGCGGACGCGGTGATGGAATCCATGAACAAGCTTGAGCTCTTTCTCCACGACCAGCCGGAGGCGACTCCGGTTTTGCTCAAAGCGGCGCTGGCCCATGTGCAGTTCGAGACGATCCATCCCTTTCTGGACGGTAACGGACGTCTGGGGCGTCTGCTGATCACGCTGCTGTTGTGCGAGCAAAAAGTGTTGAAGGAGCCGATGCTCTACCTCAGCCTTTACTTCAAGACGCATCGGCAATATTACTATGAGTTGCTCAACAAAGTTCGTCTGACTGGCGATTGGGAATCCTGGCTCGACTTTTTCGCCGAAGCGGTTATCGTTACCGCCACACAGGCGGTGGAAACGGCGCAGCAGCTTCTTCAACTGTCGAAGCAGGACCAGGACAAGATCAGAAGCCTGGGACGGGCAGAGGTATCCGCTCTGCGGGTCCAACAGGCAATGATGGAGCACCCCATCGCCAACTCGGGTTCGCTGGTCAAGAAAACCGGTATCTCTCCGGCCACGGTCAACAAGGCACTCCGCCATCTGGAGAGACTCGGTATCGTCAGGGAACTGACGACCCGAAGGCGCAACCGCCTTTTCAGCTATGCGAGCTATATCGAGATTATGAGTCGCGGCACGGAATTGCCGGCCAGTTCGTCCGGTTTGACTCTGTGAACGGATTTTTTTCATCCGTCTGTCCAGTGGCCATCGATATCTTCGAGGGGAACACGGCCGATCCGAAGACGCTGGAGGTACAGATCGAGAAGCTCCGGCCACGGTTCGGTCTGTCGCGGGGGGTGCTGGTGACCGACCGGGGCATCCTGACCCCGGTCACACTGCTTCCCGCTTTTTTCATTTTTTGCACTGGAAGTTTGATCCAAATGCGTTGAATAAAGGAGTTGAAGAGGAGATCTCGCGGTATGTCCCGACGTTCCGTTCCCGGATATGACGATCAGGCGAAAATACTTGCGGAACGCTACGAGTCTCTCGATTTTTCGAAAATTCATGAATGGCTTCTTCCCTTTCTGCCGGAAGCCAGAGGATCTGCGCTGGACGTGGGTGCCGGATCGGGTCGGGATGCCAAAGGTCTCCTGGACATGGGGTTTGAGGTGGTGGCAGTGGAGCCTTCCTTCGGGATGAGGAAGGAGGGTATGGAACGCCATCCCGATCCCGGGATTCTTTGGGTCGACGATGCTCTTCCCGGTCTTGACCAGCTTGTCCGTCAGGGTCTTTCCTTTGATGTGGCTCTTGTAAGCGCTGTCTGGATGCATGTCTCCCCGGAAGATCGCCCGAGGGCCTTTCGGAAAATTTTGTCCTTGCTGAAACCGGGAGCCATTCTTGCCATGACCCTCAGACAAGGTCCTCCCGACCCTGGCCGTCATATGTATGAGTCTTCTCTCCCGGAACTGGAGAAACTGGTCCGGACCCATGGAGTGACCCTTCTCCATACCAGTGTCGAACCGGATCGTCTCGGCCGGTCGGAAGTGATCTGGGTTCATGTGGCGATGAAAGTTCCCGACGATGAAACGGGAGCCTTGCCTCTTTTACGCCATACAATCCTCAAATCGGACAAGAGCTCCACTTACAAGCTCGGCCTGCTTCGGTCGATCGCGAGGATCGCGGACGGTTCGCAAGGAATGGGCAGAATCCGGAACGTTGAAGCGGTTTCCGTTCCACTGGGGCTTGTGGGACTGTTCTGGATCCGCCTCTATAAACCCCTCCTGTCCGCCGGTCTTCCTCAAACTCCCAACAATCGGGGAGTTCAGGGACTCGGATTCGTGAGGGAGGCCTGGCATCATTTGAATCTGTCTCCCCTCGACCTCAGGCCCGGCATGCGTTTTTCGGGAGATGATGCCCTCGCGCTTCGCTTCATCGGACGATTCAGGATGCCGTGGACACCATCGCCAAGATGCCTGCCCATTACATGACGTATCCCGGAACGAAAGACCCTCTTTTCAGGGTCGGGAAGGCCCGGTCCAGGGCCCTTCCGGGACTTCTTCTGGATGAGGATTACTTTCGGAGTTTCGGGGAGATGCTGGTTCCCGTTCACATCTGGAATGCGTTGTCCCGTTACGACGTCTGGATCGAACCTGCGCTTCAAAGCGAATGGATGCGCCTGATGCAGGGGTATCTCGATCGCCTGGGGATCGAGACGAATCCCCGGGAGATGTTCGAAGCCATGAAATGGTCTGAGCCCCGAAGGGACGTATCGGCGGTCAGGGAGATTGCCCAGCGCCTTTTGGAGAATAAGTCGCTGTTTTGCGTCTGGAGCGGAAAAAGGCTGAGGAATGACACCATCGACATCGACCATTGCTTTCCCTGGTCGGCGTGGCCTTGCGACGATCTCTGGAACTTGTTGCCGGCGCACCAGAAGGTCAACCGGAGCAAAAGCGACAAGCTTCCGTCTTCCAGAATGCTTCTTGAAGCGGCAGACAGAGTAATGGAATGGTGGTATTCGGCTTTTTCCGCAGGAGAAAACTCCCCGATCCGAAAAAGATTTTATGTCGAAGCCCAGGGGACACTGGTGATGGATTCGGTTCGGCCCCCGGCATCCGGCAATCCCGAGTTTCCGTTGGAGAGGATCTTCGACGCGCTGTCGTTCAAGAGGTTTTCTCTGAAATCGGATCAGGGGATCGAGGAATGGGATGGCTCCCGTTGACAAGGTGACGATCTGGTATGAAGTTCAGAGAGTTCTTCCTGAAGCCATCCCTTCTTTATTCCGTCCTTTGCGACCGGACTCCGGAAGGGACTGTTGCCGGAATGCCGGAACGAAAGGTCGGACTATATCCGTCCGGAAAGGAGAATCCCGTTGAAACCCGTTGTCCAGCTTGATCGAACAGGATGCGGCATCGCCTCTGTGGCCGCCATCGCCGGCGTTTCCTACCAGGAAGCCAAACATGCCGCTTCGTCCCTTGGTATTTTCGTCGACGATGAGGCGTTATGGTCGGAGACAACCCATGTTCGATCCCTGTTGTC
>DAHWKF010000053.1 GCA_027343785.1 Leptospirillum sp.
GCCACGGTCCGGATCCACCGGCATCCCGACGGATCGCTTTCCCTGTTCCATGGACCCCGAAAGCTTTCCGACTATCCTTTCGAAAAACCGGAGATCCAAACAACGAAAAAGGAACCCCCTGCCCAAGCTCCTTCGACCGGAATCCGCCCGGTTGAAGCTCGGGTCTGAGAACGGGAAAACCCTGATTTCTCAAATCGAAAAAAGCGGACAAATCATTTGCTATAAAACCGGACAACTCTACTTGCTACTAACAGGCAATGATGCTCGCTTAACCGAGATGGATTTTCGGTGTACGCCGGAAGAAAGGGAGGAAGTCGGACAATCAAAAGATAATGACATTGTTCCCGGGGTTTCCGTTTTTTGTGCCGGTTCAATCGTTCTGTCCGATTTCAGGCATCGGATGAGAAAACCTGAATCGACTCAAGACTGGAAGAAGTCCCGGCCAATATATCCGGTGTTCGAAAACTTCCGGTTCAGAAAATTTTTTTGGACAACAGTCCGGGACCTTCCGCCAACCATTCCGGAAATTCGTCCTTCGGAGGGGAATATGGAATTTAACGGGTCGTCAAAAATATTTCGTTTGCTCACAGTCAAGGCCTTCGCTTCTTTCCGGACGGCGTTCGGCGGTCCTCCTTCCTGGTTGGCTGATTGTGTATGATAATGGCGTTTCGGATGCCGGAGGACGGGAATATGGGAGGAGAGAAATCAGGAGAAGTGGAACAGCGGGCGTTTGGCGGACCGGATTCCGGGATCTTCCGGGGGCTGCCACTCCCAAGGGATTTTTATGACCGGGATCCCCGGTTGGTGGCCCGGGAGCTGCTGGGTCATTTTCTGGTCAACCGCACCGACGGCGTCGAACAGATAGGAAGGATTGTGGAAGTCGAGGCCTATCTGGGGCCGCATGACAAAGCGGCCCACTCTTCCCGCGGTCTGACGGCGAGGACGCGCGTCATGTTCGGTCCCCCGGGATATGCCTATGTTTTCATGATCTACGGCATGCACTTTTGTATGAACGTCGTGACCGAAAAGGAAGGCCTCGCCTCTGCGGTCCTTCTGCGGGCGGTTGAACCCATCCGGAACATTTCGGGGAGCGCATCCGGCCCCGGCAGGCTCTCCCGGGCCATGAACATAGACATGCGTCACAATGGTTGGGATATGACAAGCGACAGTTTCTTTATTTCCTCCGATCCGGAAATCCGGCGCTTTCAGGTGATCCTCCGCCCCCGTGTGGGAGTCGATTACGCCGGTCACTGGGCCCGCAGGCTGTTGCGTTATTACATCAAGGGCAATGCCTGCGTCTCCGTCCCCTGAAAAACTCCGTTTCCGGTTTGTCCCCTGTTCCTGCCCATTCAGAAACGCCTCTCCCCTGACGCGGTCAAACCGTCCGGGCGCTTCCCGTCCGGCTCAAAAGATCAATCCTGTCGAGAACCCATCGGGAGACCTGTTCGAAAACGGCCGGAAATTCGACATCCGAATGGATTCCCAGAAAGTTTTCCCCTTTGGCGAGCAAGGCTTCGAGCGAGGGATTTTCCGGAATGGACAGGGGGCAAAGACGGGATTTGAGCAACCATTCGAACCGGCCGGTCAGGTGATGGTGGAAGGCGTTCCCGTGGTGCAGGCGGTTAATGATGTAATAGCGTTCGCAGTAAGTCCCTTTTTCCGTTTCGGCCCGTTCAAAAAAGTTTTCCATCTCCTTGGCCGCCAGGAGGGAGGGGATCTCCGGGATGAGGGGAGCGATGACCAGCGGTCCGAACCCGACGGCTTCCTCGAAGAGGAGGCGGTTTGCCATGGGAAGGTCGAGGAGGATCAGCGGAGAGGGATGGTTCGGGAACGTATAGAGGGCAGGCGCTTCCTTGCGGATTTCATGATAGAGGTCGGTAAACGCCAGATCCGTCCCGGTGGGGGAATAAAAGGGCGGATCCATCCTTACGGACAACAGGGGAATCTTTTCACCGTTCATGAAGAAGGAAGTCCAGATTTTGCCTGACCGTGCGGTTTCCGTTTTCTGTTGACCCAGAAAAAGGAAGGAGAGAAAGCTCGAAGGGCTCAGGTCCAGAACAACGACCGGCCGACCCATAAGGGCCCACTGGGCCGCAATGGAGGCCAGGAGAAGGGTTTTTCCCGTGCCTCCCGCCGGTCCCGTGACCAAAACTACTGGCCAGCGTTTTTCCGGCTGGACGATCGTCGGGCGGGATTTTCCGATCGCCCGGTCGAGGGCGGGCAACTCGTCCGGCGAAGGAGGGACGGGAAGATGTTCCGGTGGTGACGGAGGGGTTTTGCGAAGCGGAGGAGGGGAGAGGGATTTTCGTGGGGGGGATTCGGCAGGGAGGGAAGCGTTCTGGATGTCCGGCCGGAATTCCACATACGGAGACTCCTCCCCTCTCCTCGCCATCTGGAAATAGGATTTGATTCGGTCGAGATCCGGTGACTGGCTCACTTTTTCAGGTACCTCCGGGGAGGATGTCCGGATGTGCGATCCGGTTGTCTCAATAATAAAAATACCATGAAAAACCTTCGTAGCCTCCCACCCCTCCGAACGCGGACGAACGAAGGATTCCCCCGTCGAACAGAAGGGTGGAGTCCAGCGGGACCACGGACAGGCGGAGGGCGGCCCCTCCCTGGAAGGCGTTATAGTTCTGGTTCCCCTGAACGATCAGCTCCGGCCCCGCGGCCATCCGGAGGGACCGATCCTCCTTGGCCCAAAACCTGTGCAGATAGCGGGACTGAAAATAGGTGTAGTTGATGTATCCGGTATAGTTGGCAAAAAGGTCCAGACTGCCTCCCAGAATGTATGACAGAATGTCCCCCTGGAGGAAAAGGCCGTTGACGATATCGGGGGGTGTGAGCGTCTGGTCGTGCAGCGCCACCCCCCATCCGGCGTCGGCTTCGACGCTGCCGAAGAATGTCGGGATCCGGACGCCCACGGCCGGGGTCATTCCGATATAGGACTGGGACAAGAACGAAGGGCTGGAAGGGGTCGGGTGGTACTGGAACGTGAAGGCATTCGCCAGCACAAAGGCGTGAAAATAGACAGGTTCCAGCCCATTCCTACCCATCAGTTGGCCAACGGGAAAGAATCCTCCGATCTGTGTGTAGTAGTACTGGGTGTACTGGCTAAAAACCGTTTCTCCCAGAAGGAACTCGAAATGGCTGCCCCCAAACGCCGATTGCTGGCGGTCGATGGCTGCGAGCATGTTGGCGGCGTCGAGCGCGTTTGTCCGATTGTCAAAGCCTTCTCCGTTTTCAGCGAAGCGCCGGGCTTCCAGCGCTTCTTCGCGCGCCTTGGCGAGACGGTTCTGGCTCATATCAAGACGGGCCAGCGCCAGGAGCAGGCGGGGGGAACGGGGGTGGACTTTCAACTGGGCGAGCAAGATGCCGCGGGCCCTATGGGGATGTCCTTCCAGTGCGACGAGTCTCGCCTCGAGAACGGTCAGTCCCAACCTTTTACCCCACCGGGATCGGGCTTCAAAAAGCCATTGGCGCGCGGTGTGGGGATGTCGGGCCGTGAGGGCGATATCGATGGCGTTTTCGTAAGACGGCAACGTCTTCCAGGGGTGGAGGGAACGGATGACGGAAAAGGCTTTGCCCGGATGGCCGGTGGACTGAAACACCATGGCTTCCTGCCTACGGAGAAACCGGCTGTCCGGGCGTTTTTCCAGGTCGGCCCGGACGCGGTCGATCGCTTCCCCCGAACGATTTTCCCGGAAAAGCCGGTTGAGTGTCAGCTGTAGGTCCAGCCGGTGGAGGGAACGGAGTTGTTTCGCCTCTCCTTTCGAAAGGGTCCTGATGGCGTCCAGACGGGCCAGAAGAGCCGTGAGGGGGTGGTCCTCACCAAGCACCTCATAGGCCCAGGCCATGGCGATCAGGTCCCGGTTCGACATCCCCGTCCGGTTTTTCGAAGCCGACTCCAGCTTGTTGTCGGCCAACATGGTATTACCGTTTTGGGCGTAAATCGTCCCTTCGAGCACCAGAAAGCCTGGGGAGGACTCTTCCTCCTGGCGGAGGGTTTCGGCGGGGGTCGACCGGAGAAAGTCCAGCGCGTCCCGGTATTTTTTGAGGGAGACTAGCCCGTTCATGACAGCGATCCGGGCCGAGATGTCGTCCGGATGCGTTTTCAGGATGCCGCGGGCGATCCGGATGGCACTTCCGGGTCGGCCACGCCGGAGATCCAGTTCTGCCAGGAGATCGGGGGCTGCCGGATCTCGCGGCAAAATCCGGCGGGCTTTCCGGAAGAGATTGGCGGCCTTCTCCTCGTCTCCTTCGGACTCTTTTTCCTTTGCGGCCCGGATCAGCTTCCAATAACGGATTTCCATGGACAGACGCTTGACCGCCGTTTGTTGTCCGGCAGAGAGCGGCAGGGCGCGGGTTTTTCTGATCGCCTCCCCCGCTTGCCCTGGATGATCCAGCCCCAGGTCGGCGGAGGCGAGCCCCGTCCAGTAGGAGGCGTTGTCCGGATCTTCCTTCGTCAGCAGTAAAAAACGATCCCGGGCTTCCTCCATCCGGCCCGCGTGGAGGGCTTGAAAAGCTTTTTGGGGGAGGGGGCCTTCGGCCAGGGTGCGGCTTCGGGCCCGGGAAAGAAGGCGGGAGATCCGGGGATCCGGGAATCTTTTGAGGTAATCCGTCATCTCGGGGATGAAAGACGGTGTGTCTCCGGCCCAGATCAGCGCCTGACGCCAGGCCTTTTGACCGTCTCCACGGACCGGACTGTTGGAAAGCGCCACCTGTTTTAATACGCGGAAGGATTGTCGGCGGGTGGAGCGCTTGTAGGAGAGAATCTTGCCGTAAGCGAGAAGGTAGGATGCATTTTGGGGGTATCTTTTTGTCAGGGCCAAGAGCTCGGCCCGGGCTTTCGGGGCGCCACCGGGCTGACGGAAAACGAGCTGATAGTACTCTTCGGCAAGATTCGGTGGAGGCGGTTCAGGGCCAAACGCTTCATGGAACATCCGGAGGGCCATCGAATCGTCATGTTTTTTCTCCGCCTGTCTGGCGGAGGCAATATCTGTCGTCCAGCGGTGACCGAGCATGAGTTCCCGTCGGAAAACCGGCAGGTAGGGGCTTTCGGGATAGCGATTCTCGAATGTCCTGATCAGGGGTCGTGCCTTTTTCCTGTCACCTGTCAGGAGATACGCCTCGATCAGGCCTGTCAGGGCCGGCCGGTCGTGGGGATACAGGAAGAGGATCTGCCGGTAGGTTCCGGCCGCGAGATCTTCCCGGCCATTGTCAAGCCAGTATTGGGCCTTCTTTTCAAGGTCCTTCCGGATATCCTGACCGTATGCACCTTCTGTCGGGGACAAGGAAAGCCAAACGGCCAGGAGTGAAAGAAGACCCCATCCTTGCCTCCCCATTCGTACGAAGATCCGAAAAATTGTCGATGATACAGGAGATTTCATGCCGATGTGTTCTCCGGAGTGTCATTGTCTGGGGAATGTTTGTCGGCGATATGTCTCAGGAGGGCCCGGAGCAAAAAACCGGTCCCCAGGACCAGAAAGATGACGCAGACGACAATCCCGATCGGGTGGGAATAGAACCAGAATCGTACCGACTGGAGCCAATCGAGGTGTCCGGTTTCAAAAGAGGAGGCGGGGAGAAAAAAGGAGTTCATCCCTTGTGGCGTCACCACTGTCACGTTACCGAAAATTCCCGAAAAGTGGCGGGGATCGAACAGGACCCGGTCCATCGAACGGATGCCATTCTGGCTGACGCCGACGACCGAGAGGACCACCCGACCGGGGTGATATGGGGAGGCGGTTTCCATCAGCACTCCGACCGGGATCCGGGCTTTTTTGAATTCATGGATGAGGTCTGATGGCCCGAAATGGGAGGGCGGCGGATTTTTCCACCGGAAGATCTTGAGCAACAGGTCTTCTCTCCGGAGTTTTTCGAGATTGGCCGTCGACTCCCAGGGGAGGGATCGTGTGAACTTCAACAGGAGAGGGTTGGAGTCGTAGGTGCCGATAATGACCAGGTTTCTTTTTTCAACCCGCCCGAGGGTTTCGGGATTCGACACCCTGATCCGGACGGCGGGAAGTCCTGTCTGGGCTCCGAACGTGGCCATCATATGGAGAAAGATCCCGATGTCTCCGGAGCCGGGAACTTTTGAAAAGACGATGCCTGTCCTTGCCTGGTCCGCATAGCGGGTAAAGGGGTATCCGCCATTGGGAAAGAGCCTGAGGTCGGGAAGGACGGCAAACCGGGGGAAGGCATGAATGTCGATGGCGGAATCCGGCAGGATGGTTCCGGACAGACGGGGATTTTTGTCCATTGTGCAGGAGAGGACCGCCGGAAAGGAGTTCCGGAAATTGAAGTTGAAAACCAGCCGGTTCCTGAAAGGTGTGAAATCGCTGACGGCCAGCGGAATATCCGCTGTTTGAGTGATCGAACCGTCTCCTGTCGCCGGAAGAGGGAGGGATTCCTGGTAACGGTCGTTGAGGAAGATATCCAGCCGGGAACGGTTTTCCCGGTTTTTGGTCCGGATCCGAAACCGGATACGGGCGTGAATCCATTTGCGGCTCCAGGTAAAAAGGTCCGGGGGAAGAGAAAAACTGACCCGCACCGACCCGCTTCCATGAACCGTCAACGCATCCGGAGATTCAAGCGAGCCGAACGGAATGGTGTTCCGGGATGTGACCCACCGTGGAGCGTCATCGGGAAGGCGGGGGTGCGGAGGGTAAGCACCCTGGAGATTCTCAAATCCACCATCGGGGGGAAACCGGTTTTCCGAAAGCGCGATGGCGGCGAGCCTGATTTCCCCCGGAGATTGGCCCGAGATCACGAGGATGCGGGAAAACGGATCGGCTGGATGCCGCACGATGCCGAGAAATGGTCCCGATATGGGTGCGGGGAACCAGCCGGGAGGAATGTCCCGGGCCAAGGCCAGAAGAATCAGATGTCCGGGCGGCAGTGTTGAAAAATCCCGTTTTTTCACGATGCTGACCGGAAAACGGAACGGGAGATAAGGGCCGTTGACCCCGAGCCAGGAGGCGGCAATTCCGGCCGCTTCCAGAACATCCGGATCGGTCGAGACGAAAACAAAGGGAACCCGCCTGAGTCCGGCGGCATCCGGGTACAGGAAGGGGAAGGGCAGATCGGAAAGGCGGGGAGGAACACCGATCCGGCTTCCATGGACGGTCACGGTGGACCGTCTGAGGATGGTGATAAAAGGGACAGAGCCGAATATGGCGCAGGGGTTTTTCGGATCCCGGATCACGCGGAGCCTGAGGGTGTTTCGGGTGTTGACAAGAAACCCCGGGACGCCGATCGATATCGACAAAACCAGTCCGGAATCCTGGGGCGACCCGCTGACATTTCTCAGCAAGATCCCGTTCCAGTCGACGGCCAGCGTGTGGTGTGCCGTCTGGAACAGTCCGGGCCGGAATCGATAGATCAGGTGGATGGTGGCGTTCCGGACCAGCTTGTCGGGAGACACACCGATATGGAACGTCTGGTCGGCGGAGTTGGGGCCGATGTCCAGGTCTTTTTCCATCTGGAGGTCTTCAAAGGACAGCGTCTGGTGAAACTCGCCGTCAGGTAAGGGCATCGGGGGGGACAGGGGGACGGAGGACGGGCTGGCCATCTTTTCCTCCAGCGCGAGCGACGCTCCGGGAAAAAAGAAGAGCATGGCGAACATCAGGCACGGGATGATCTGCCCACAGGTTCGGATACGGATCACGCCGACTCTCCGGAAGGCTGTTTGTTCCCGGAAGACCCGGGGGAGCTCGACCAGAAAATTCCCTGGATGGCGCGGGCTTGGCCCACCATAGCAAAAACGGTGACTTCCCAGAGACTTTTCAGGATGCTGTCCGCTTTTTCGGAGATCCCCAGCCGGACCCAGGCATCCGCCCTTCCGTACAGGATCAGGACGAGATCCCGTTCTTCCTGCAGGGTGAGTGGCCTGAAATTGAAACGGACGGAAAATTCATCCATGCCGACAACCTCGGCGGGAAATTCGTGGATCCGGTCGAGAAAGGGGATCTCCAGCCGCACCTCTTCGCCGGTCTGGAGAGCGGCGCTCTTGAGAAGCCGGACCCTGACGCCGAAATCCGACATGTCTTCGGTCTCTCCGTAGATAACCTGTCCTCCTCCGCCGGAAATCCGGATCGGAAACGTTACGCTGATACGGGGCCGGAATCGTCTTTGAGCCCGTTCCCATCCGACTGCGAGGGTCGTTCCGATAATCAGGAGGTTATGGATCGTCCAGGCCAACGTCAGGATAATCGTGGGGATTTCCCCGAATCCCCCGGTGAACCGGAGAATTCCGGAAAAAAGGCCGCCCAGGTTCAGAATCCACAAAACGATGAATGGCTTGGCGATGTCTCGGTCGTAGTACTCCTTTTCGATCCGGCCTTCCTTGGCCGTCACATTGAAGCTTCCCAGTCCCGGCTTGATCAGCGCCAGGAGGGTTGGGAGAAAGATGTAGGGTGCGAGGGTCGTCTCGTATACCTGGTTCCAGAACGAATGCCGGTGGCGTCCGTTGATGGCCGCGTTCGTGAGAAGGGACAGGCCGATCGTGGGTAAGGCGTAACTCGCGATCGAATAGGCGTCGGCATCGAAGATGCGGATGCCGAAATAAAGATAGGCCAGGGGGGCGGTCAGAAAGATGATCCGGGGGAGGGAGGAAAGAAAAAAGAGCATCCCGTTCAGATAGCAAAGTTTCTGGGGGAGCGACAGCCCCTTGGCCAGAAGCGGATTCTCCAGCCGAAAGATCTGGATCATTCCCCTCGCCCACCGGATCCGTTGCCGTATGTGTGCGGAGAGGGAAGGGGTGGCGAGACCCGCCGCCTGTGGCAAGTTCAGGTAGGCCGACTGCCATCCGCGCCGATGAAGCTTGATGGAGGTGTGGGCGTCTTCCGTGACCGTTTCGACGGCAAATCCCCTTATTTCTGTCAGGGCTTTCCTTCGCATGACTGTGCAGGAACCGCAGAATGTCGTGGCGTTCCAGAGGTCATTTCCGTCCTGGATGACGCCGTAAAACAACTCCCCTTCGTTTGGAAGCTTCTTGAAAACGTTCAGGTTCTTTTCGTAGGGATCGGGGGAGTAGAAATGATGAGGAGTCTGCACGAAAGCCATGCCGGGAGACTTTTCCAGAATACCGACCGTCGTCTGGAGAAACGATCGGGTCGGAATATGGTCGCAGTCGAAGATGGCAACGTATTTCCCTTCGGTGCGGGCAAGGGCAAAGTTGATATTTCCGGCTTTCGCGTGATGGTGTTCCGGTCGGGCGATATACGAGATTCCGGTCTGTTCCGCAAACGCGGCAAATTCCGGGCGGTCGCCGTCGTCGAGTAAAAATATTTTCTTCCTGTCCGGGGGCCAGTCAATATTGAGGGCCGCGAGGATCGTCGGACGCACGATAGCCAGGGGCTCGTTGTAGGTTGGAATCAGGATATCGACGTCAGGCCAGGATGCGATGTCTTTCGGAAGCTGGTCGGCCTTTCTGGAAAGGGGGTAGGCGGTTTGCAAATACCCTAGGACCAGGATCACCCAGGAGTAGAGTTCCGCGGCGAACAGGATAAAGACAAAGGGATACTCGTACCAGTGGACGTTGGGATCTCCAATGCCGAGCGTCTGGGTCGTTCTCCACCAGGCGTACCGGAAGGTGGCAAACAGCGACAGGGAAATCAGGGTCAGAATGACCCAGCGTTTTCCGTCCAGGACGCTTTTAAGAAGAAGTCCGGCGGCGAACAGAAAAGAACCGAGCCAGAGTTGGGTTTCCCAGTCGGGAGAGGGTGTGGCGGCCAGAAAGAAAAGAAGGAGGACACCTGCGACGAGAAAAAAAACCTGGGCTGTTCTGGAAAAACGATGCATGGAACGGATTCCTCCCGGTTCTTTCCAGAAACGTCTGGCCTGGGCAGCTCTTCTGTTCGCCTGGATCGGCCTTTCGTCCGGCATTGAAACAAGTGCAACGTCGACGGACCGGCGAGGACAAAACCTTGAACGCGCGGGTCCGGTCTTTCCTCCCGGGAATGATTTTTGACAAGGACTCCTGTCTCTCCAGAAGTAGACAGTAGTGCAATTCCCGTTCCATTGGGAGTCCAACATGGGCCGAAGACAAACTCATGACAATATTGCTCAAATTGAGGAAGTTTCACGAGTGGAGTGCGGATTTGTAAAGGATATGTTCAGTTGTTGTCAAAAAAACCGACAGTTCCGGCATCCGGCGCGATTTTCCGTTTGCCGCCCCGTCTGAAGAAGGTCCGGATATGTTGCCGATCGCCTTGTTTTCGGCAGTATTCTGATTCCGGCAGTTCTGAAGAATTCCGGGCGGATTCCTTCGCTTTTCGTAAGGAAGGCTGACACCGGGATTGCAAGAAGTGAGATCTGCGGATTGAAGGATGTCAAACTTCTTCCTGATTACCTATGATAATCAGCCCGATTTCTGATACCATACAACCTTGATATCTCAACTATTTACTGGACGGAGGATACCATGGCCAAAAATCGGATCCAATTCCAGAAAGGGCTGAGTTTCGCCGAATTTCACCGTCAGTATGGAACGGAGGAACAATGCCGGCAAGCCCTGTTCCAGTGGCGCTGGCCTTCGGGGTTTCGGTGTCCCTCCTGCGAAGGAGACCGGTTCTGTGTGCTTTCCAACGGTCGCTACCAGTGCAACAGCTGCCGTCACCAGGCCTCTCTCACGAGCGGGACGCTCTTCGCCGGCACCAAGCTGCCGCTCACCGTCTGGTTTCTGGCGATCTACCTCCTGACCCAGAGCAAGAATGCCATGTCGGCACTGGAACTCAAGCGCCAGCTGGGCGTTTGTTACAATACCGCCTGGTTGTTGAAGCACAAGGTTCTCCAGGTGATGAAAGAACGGGACGATGCACTCCCTTTGTCCGGTCCCGTCCAGATCGATGACGCCTACTGGGGGGGAGAACGACGCGGCGGCAAACGGGGCCGGGGGGCTCCCGGAAAAACGCCGTTCCTGGCGGCGGTCCAGTGCACCGAAGAAGGGCGTCCCCTCCGGCTTCGCCTCACCCGGGTCCGGGGGTTCTCCCGACACGAGATCGACTCCTGGGCCCGGAAGCATCTTTCCCCGGACTGC
>DAHWKF010000103.1 GCA_027343785.1 Leptospirillum sp.
ACAGATCCGGAATTTGAAGGCGCGCAGTCTCTTCATGGCCAGGACGTTACCCAATCTTATGGTTAGATAACAACACTCAGACTGACTACGCCTTATATCTCCGGCCTGAACCCCGGAGTTTTACGGCGCTTTTCGATAAATGATGTGTTTCCGGGGAAGGGGACCCGTTCCGTTTACACGGGAAGGAACATGGCGGAGAGGCAGGGATTCGAACCCTGGGTGAGGCTTTAGACCCCACATCCGCTTAGCAGGCGGACGCCTTCGACCACTCGGCCACCTCTCCTTGAACCGTTTTCCTGTCAAACTGGCGGAGGGGGTAGGATTCGAACCCACGGAGCTTTCGCTCTACGGTTTTCAAGACCGCCGCCTTCGACCGCTCGGCCACCCCTCCGATACCGGAATACCGGAAAAATCCTTGCTTGAGGTAAAAACGGACTGTAGTCCGGTGAGCGCAGCATTGCCACCGGGAGACACAAATTTCCCGGACTGGCGCATGGCCAGTAAATGTACCACAGGACATGGCTGATGACAACGCGAAGTCCCTTCGGATTTTCCCGGGAAAGTCCTGTCAGTGGCCGGCAGCGGGTGCCCTGAGTGTCCCGTTCGCATTGTTGTTGGGGTTGGGGGGCGTCTGTGGCGTTGGCGCGCCCGGAGGAGCTGTCCCGTTTTCCGGCGCCAGGAGAGGGTTGAATTGCCCCCCTTTATCCTGCTGGTCCTCCTTGATCGGATGGAGGATCGATGAAACCCAGGCGATCGCCCTCTTGATACCCAGATCGTCAGGGTCGAGGTTCGCTGCGATCTTTTCCTGAGTCATCGCCTCCACCGGAAAGCCCAGATGGGCGAGCGCGACTCCCAGCACCATATGGGCGGAAGGGTCCGAGTCCTTCAACTTGATGGCCGTCTCCTCCGAAGCGCGGGCGAGACGCCAGTTTCCGCGTGATGCATAGGCCCATCCGATCGCCTCCCAGGCCATCTCGTCATTCTTGTTCAGGGCCAAAGCCTTTCGCTCTTCCTGGATTTCTTTTCTGAAATGCCCCGTGTTCCCCAAAGCGATTCCATAACTGACCCTGGCGGCTTCGCTTTTCGGATTCAGGATAAGGGCTTTTTTTTCTTCCATAACCGCCTTTGCGTTTTCATCCATCTTTCCGTAAGCCAGTCCCAGCAGAAAGTGAACCATGGCATAATCCGGATAGGCCCGAAGAAGTTTTTGGAGAACAGGGACGGCTTCACGGGGTTTTCCGGATAATATCAGACGGGCGCTCTGGCGGAGAGGACCCGCCAGGCCGGGCGGATCCCCCGGGCTGGTCAGGGGGTCTCCCGATACGGACGTCCCTCCCCACAAAAGAAAACAGAAAAAAACGGAAAGGGCAAATCGGCAACGCAATCGCATTATTTCCTTCCATCGATAGAGAGGTCGCATGCATGGTACATGAAAATTTTTCCCGCGAAAATGTGGACGAACGCTGGATGGCCGAAGCCCTCGTTGAAGCCTCCCGGGCAATGGAAAAAAAAGAGATCCCGATCGGCGCGGTCCTGGTTTTGGGTGACGATCTTCTGATCGGCAGGGGTCACAACCACCGGATTGAATCCCTCGATCCGACAGCGCACGCCGAAATCGTCGCCCTCCGGATGGCTTCCCGGGCGCAGGGCAATTACCGTCTCTCCGGAACAACCCTTTATGTCACGGTTGAACCCTGTCTCATGTGTTTCGGAGCGCTGATGGAAGCCCGGGTATCAAGGGTCGTTTTTGGAACAAGGGAACCCCGATGGGGGGTCACAGGGTCCCTTTACGATCTTCAGAACGATCCCCGATTCCCTCACCGCATTCATGTCAGGGAAGGTCCTTTCAGCGAGAAATGCCGATCCCTGATGACAACGTTTTTCGAAACGCGAAGATAAGTCCGGCGATCCACATCCTCGGGTTTGGTATCTCCCGACGTGTCATGATAATATAGCCGTGGATCAGACATGCTTTTTTTCCCATACGGAGAGATGGCCGAGAGGCTGAAGGCGGTTGACTCGAAATCAACTCTGGGGGTAACTCCAGCGGGGGTTCAAATCCCTCTCTCTCCGCCACACCCTCCTGTTCAGGGGGAGCCGTGAAACACAGGAAATCCCGCAAGGACAACCAGGGCATTCCCATTGCCGACGCACTTGCCGAATCGGCAGGGATCTCCGCCATTTTCATCGGATCCGACTACCGCGTCAAATGGATCTCCCCAGAAGCCCGCAGAGTTCTGGGTGTTGCTGAAGATATCACCGGCAGCCTTTGCCAGGATCTTCTGGAGGGGAGGCTGTGCACCTCGGAATGCCGTGTCTCCTCGCTGGAACATCCTCCCGGTAAATCCTCCTTCCTCGAATGCTGTTTTCATCCGGGACACCCTCCCTTTCAGGTCAGGACGGAACGCGTTCCGGGTACAGGGTCAGGAGAGTCCGGAGGAATTCTGAAGAGCTTCAGGACCATGGCACCTTCCAGCATGGACGAACAACAGCCTCCTTTTGTCGCCAAGGGACCCTGGGCAGAAGAAATCCGGTCGCTGCTTCCCCGGATCGCCCGATCGGACCTGCCGATCCTCCTGGTCGGTGAAACGGGAACCGGAAAGGAGTGTCTCGCCCGGATGATCCATGACGAAAGCCATCGGTCTTCGGCCCCCTTTGTGGTGCTGGATCTTTCCCTGATCCCGGAAACGCTGGTAGAGGACGCCCTTTTTGGCCACAAGAGAGGCGCTTTCACCGGAGCCGTCCAGGATCAGGTCGGGAAATTGCCTCTCGCGGATGGCGGAACGCTTTTTCTCGATGAGATCCAGAACATTCCGAACGCGCTGCAGACCAAGCTTCTCCGGTTTCTCGAAACAGGGACGCTGGAACAGATCGGGTCACGGCAGACTCTCAAAATCGATGTCCGGATGATTGCCGCCACCAACGAACCCACAGAAGATCTCTTAAAGGAAAAACGCATCCGGCCGGATTTGTTTTACCGGCTGAACGGGCTTTCCCTGGAAATTCCCCCTCTCAGGGAAAGACTGGAGGACATCCCCCTTCTGATCGACAGTTTTCGCGCCGAGTGGTCGCGTCGCTCCGGCAGGACCGCGCCGGCGTTCTCCCCGGATCTTCTTCGCCGACTGATGGCCTACCCGTTTCCGGGAAACATCCGCGAACTCAAGCATTGGGTCGATGCGACGCTGGCGTTGTCGGAACCCCGGGAAATCCTCGAATTCGAAGACCTTCCGGCCTCCATCAAAAAACAGCTGATATGGCGATCCCCCGATTCCCGGACGGTTGATCCGGCCCGTTCCCTGAAAGAACAGACGGTCTTCGACTTTGAGCGCCAGCGGATCCAGGACGCCCTGGACCGTTCCGGAGGAAGAATCATCGAAGCTTCCCGACAGTTGGGGATCAGCCGGGTGACCCTCTGGCGAAAAATGAAGCGCCTCGACCACCCCCCCGACGTTTCCTCCTAGAAACGCCATTTTTTCAATCCGTTTCATCCCCGTAACCGCAAGACACCGGAGCGCGCGCATGGCCCCGGCTTCTTTTGTTTTTTATCCTTGAAATGAAAGCCCTTGAAAAAAACGGGTCATACTGGTCTTCCGATTGCTTGTTACCGAGGAGGCGGCCAGGCCTTTGGAAGACCAACCCCCCCCTGGCCGGTTGCAAATACCAATGATCCCTCTGCGGATCGCATCCGAAAAGGAGTCTCCGATGGCATCAAGGGAAGACGAAAAAGTTTCGGGAAAAGTCCTGTTTACCTTTTCCATCGTCATGCTCACACCCATCCTTCTGACGATCATTTTTGAAAAAATCCAGCATCCCCTGATCAAGGGTATCGGAGGGTTCTGAACCTGCCCGACCGCCGTCCTGGAGGAAACCATGGCCTGACGGCGGTCAACCCTGCCTCTCCCTTGTCATTTCTTGAGAAAACTCCCTATACTGGAAAAATGAGCAATAACAGTCAGTTTCCGCCCGAACCCGATTTTCTGGAGGCCATAAAACGCCTTGGCGCCCCCCGCCCCCGGACGACCGGAGAGGACGATGAGCCGTCCTTCCGTCGCCTTCTTGACGTCATCGACCATTTACGGGGAGAAGACGGCTGCCCTTTTGATCGCCGGCAGACCATCCCCCGGCTCGCAAGGGATTTGGCGGAAGAGATGCTTGAACTGCGAGACGCGGTGGACGAAGGTTCCTCGCGGAAAATGGCCTCCGAAATAGGGGACATGATTCTGATCCTGCTGTTTATCCGCCGGTTGCTCTGGGAAACGGATCAGGTCACCGTCTCTTCCGTCCTGGACCACACTTCGGAGAAGATGATCCGTCGACATCCGCATGTCTTTCAGGATCCCGATCCGGACATTGACGCCAAAACATTATGGACAAACTGGGAAAAGGAAAAAAGGAAGGAAGAGGAGCACAAGGATCGGACCTCCATCCTCGACGGGTTACCCCGCACCATGTCGGCATTGGAAATCGCTTTCAGACAGGGGGAGAAAGCGGCACGCGTCGGTTTTGACTGGACGGACGAGGCGTCCGTCTGGGAGAAAGTCCTCGAGGAGGTGGGGGAGCTGTCGGAAGCCCGATTTGAAAATCCGGGCCGTCTGGATCATGAACTGGGCGACGTTTTCCTCGCCCTTTCGTCGTATGCCCGCCATCAGGGGATACGACCCGAAGAATCCCTGGCGCGGGCCAACAGAAGATTTTCCGACCGTTTTCGATACATGGAAGAACAGGCCCGGATAGGGAATCGGGACCTTTCTTCTTTCTCCCCGGATGAATGGAACCGTTTATGGGAGTCGGCCAAGGCGTCGGAAACCTCCATCCGGAAGGAGGAGGGCCAGTCATGAAAAGCCTCATCAAGACCGTGGGGACCGGACCTCATGGATCGAAGGATCTGACAGCCGAGCAAGCCCGTGAAGCGGCGATCCAGATACTGGACGGGAAAGCGACTCCGGCTCAGATCGGCGCTCTGTTGCTGTCCATCCGGACAAAAGGAGAGTCGGATACCGAACTGGAGGGATTTTTCATGGAGGCCCGGTCGCGGATCGCGTCCCGGACGCCAGCTCCTCCCGTTCTGGAAGCCCTCGATATCGGAGACCCCTATGACGGGCATACCCGAACCCCGGGGCTGGCCATTCCCGCCGCCATATGGGCCTCACTCGCCGGCTTGAAGGTTGTCCTCCATGGATACCCCGACCTGCCCGCCAAATTCGGTGTCGGGCATACCCGCGTCTGGGAATCCATGGGCCTCAAAATAACCCCTTTCGAACAATCCGTCGAAGCGCTCCGGCACCAGGGGGTCGTCTGTCTTTCACAGGAAGAATTTCTCCCCGAATGGACCCGGCTTCGCCCGATCCGACAGGAACTCGGACTCAGAACCCTTCTCAACACGGTCGAAAAATCACTCAATCCCCTGAACGCCCGGACCATGATGACCGGTTACTTTCACGAAAATCTCGCTCCCCGTTTGCACGTTCTCCTGGAAAAGATCTTTCCGGGACACACGGTCTCGCTCATTGCCGGATCGGAAGGCTCCGTGGATCTGCACGCCCATCGGCCGACCCGAATTCACGAGACCTCCTCCGAAACCCCTCAGCGCTCCCGAACCATATCTCCGCCGGAAGGAACGTTCCCGTTGCCTTCCCTCCCCGCAACAGCCCAATCCCACGCGCAGTTCGCCCTGGAAGTCCTACGGAACAGGCAACACCCTCACCGGCCCCTTGTGCGCGCCACGGCCGCTCACTTTCTTTGCCGCGGGGGGATATTTGGCAGCATGGAGACAGCCTTGTCCGCCCTTCCGGAAGACTGTCACTCTCCAATACTGGAAAAGATCCCGGAGTAATCCGGCGATCGGAGCCAACTCCTTGAAAAAGACAATTTCGATTGACGAGTTGAAACCGGGGATGAAAGTCGTCGGCATCGACAAAAGCTGGCTTGAAACGCCATTTCTCTCTCACCATTTTCTGGTACATTCCAAAAAAGATATCGACAAATTACGGGATAGCGGCGTCCAGCTCGTCACAGTCGAATGTGAAAAGCCGGATGTCGACGCAGCATCACGGAAAGACGCAACAATAAAAACACCACTCTCCGAACACCCGGCGCCGGCCCTGGAAGAACTGCCGACTGAAGAACCGGACAAGGTCAGGGACGTGTTTTCCCTCCAGCAGGAGACCGTCCGTCTCCTGACCCGGGCGTTCCATCAGGTACGTATCAGCGGCCTTCTTCCGACGAACGAAATCCGCTCACAGGTCCGTGAAACGGTCGGGTTTCTCCTGGAAAACAGAAACGCCATCGCCCTGTTGTCCGATATTCACGACAACGATGACGAAACTTACGTCCACTCGGCCAACACCATGTTCATGGCGTCAGCGTTCGCCATCCGCCACCAGATGGCGGAGCCCGAATGTTTCCAGTGGGGGCTGGCGGCCCTCCTGCACGATGTCGGAAAAACCCGCGTTCCCGATCACATCCTGAAAAAACCGGGACCGCTGGATCTGGTGGAATGGGAAATCATGCACCAGCATCCCGTTTATGGCTTCCAGATCCTTCGTAAAAACCCGGACCCCGAGATCCACGGGCTGGCCGCCCAGGTGGCCGTGGAACACCATGAACGCAAAAACGGAACGGGATATCCCCACCACCTTGGACTTGACGCCATCCATCCCGTTTCCCGCTCCCTGATGGTGCTCGACATCTACGAAGCCCTCACCGGAAACCGGATTTACCGCACCAGGAGCTCCCCGCAAAAAGTCATCCATTATTTGATGAATGACTACAGCGACCGGGTCTCTGTCCCGGTGATCCTGGAGCTGGCGTCCATGGTCGGTGTTTTTCCGCTCGGAACCTTCCTGGAAACGGAAGACGGGGAGATTGTGATGGTCCAGGAATACGAGGACATGCAGAACTACCGGGGAAAAATGACGGTACTGAAGATCTTCGGAGCCGGAAAAAAGCTCCTGCCCAAACCCGAACGGAAAACGATTCACCAGATCGACGGGGGAAGCGTCATCCGCACCTACGATTACAGGGCCATCGGACTGACGCTGGATCAATGGGAATATCTTCTGGGGAAGGACAAGCGGATTACTTGACCTTTCTGACGGTCACGTCCCAGTAGCCTTCCTTCTTTTGGGTGCCGACATGTTCCTGCCCCACCTTCTGGAGCCAGGCAGGGATGTCCTTCACGGAGCCCTCGTCCGTGGAAAGGACGGACAGGATGGTTCCCACGGGTTTCAGCTGGATTGTCTTGATCAGTTCCATCAACGGGCCGGGACAGTACAGACCCCGGGCATCAACCACTTCATCGACTTTCTTTTCATCCCCCATTGCCTGCCTCCTGATAGACTAACGAAAAATATTGAGATCCGGTTCCTCCGAAGGAAAAACTAGATGAACATCACCTGCCCCCCCTCGGCGATTCCCAGAAAAGTCGCAACCCCGACCACGTCGTCAAAGACCGGAACCATCTCGGACAGGGGTTTTTCGATCAGGTCGAGCGCCAGCGAACAAGCGTACACCTTCATGCCCCCCATCATTTTCCCCTGGGAAAGCAGATCGGCGTACAAGGGGGCTTTTTTTTCGAGCACCTTCCTGCCCACCTCGCCGACCTTCTGAAACTCTTTCCGGTCGACCCGTTCCTTGACAAAACAGGCCATGGCGGCCATGGTCACAAAGACGTTCACCTCCATACCGCTCACGGCCGCCACGGATGCCATCATCGCCGCCGCCTGAAGCTTTTCGAATTCGTCCGACGCAAGCACAATGGAAATTTTGTCCATGACGCCCTCCTGGTTTCCGGCCCTTTCCGTTTATGGAAAAAATTCCGGTTTGATGAACGGTTTTTTTTGATGGTACCATAGAACATACGCCAGAACTATCGCGTCAGACCAACATTTGACCCCCAGTTCGCCAGGACAACCATGAAAACAAGACTCAAGCGGCTCGCAGTCATCCTTCTTCTTGCGGGCATCGCTCCTGCTATTGGCCCCGTTTATCTCGGACTGGTGAGGGACGACATCCACGCCCACTCCGGCGTGGGAGACAAAGGTCTCCAGCTGATCACCATCAGCGGATTTCTGGTTCTACTGGCCGGCGCCTATCTGTTCTGGCTTTCCGGAAAGAGTTTCAGTCCGCCCCGGAATCAGGATACGCGGGTCATCGACCGGAGAAGAGGTCGAGGGGGAGGGGTTTCACCGTCTCCGGAACCGGAGAAGCCACATGAAAAAGGCTTGCCAGGGTCCTGACGAGACTTTTGTGGTCGAAATATCCGCTGATCCTCCGGGGAACGTCCCGTTCCATCGAAGAAACCACTATAAACGGAACCCTTCCTCCCTCACCCCGAACACCCCTGTGACGGAATCCCGCCTGAATTCTTTGCCACACGGGATAACGCCCTTCGTCCCAGGTGACGATGATGACCGTCCGATCCCGCCTCCAGACGGAAGATCGGCGGATCCGGTCGATCCATTCTTCGCAAAAGCGGTCTCCCGCCTTCACCAGAGCCCTTCGGCCGTTGGAGCGGCAGGCCGCCCCTCCGTGCATGTCGTGGCACAGATCCCCCACGACAAAAGCCAATGACGGCAAACGTCCCGAACGAAGATCGTCCGACAAAGACGTGAGGGGAACGACCCGGTTTTTCCAGGAACCGTCCGAACGGATCCGGGGAAAGAGGTAGAACGGGTTGTGCCGGACAACATATAACGGTTTCTCCGGCGGGTATCCGTTTCCCAGATACCCGTCGCGGGGAAGGGACTGAAAATACCCCCTGACGTCATACCCTTTCCGGACAAGGGCTTCGGCGATGGTCGGGTCGGTGAACCTGAGAGAAGGGTTGTCAGAATGGATCCCGTCCGTTCGTCCGGAAAGCATGGCGGCATAGTTCGGCAGGCTCGGATGGGCCAAGGCGTGATAATCCGTCAACAGGACATGTCGCATCGCCAGACGGTTAAGATAGGGGGCATCCGGATTCCCGATAATATCATGGAAACCCTTGTTTTCAAGGACAAAGATGACCACATGTTTTTTTTCTGGCGTTTCCCCGGCGACCCCGTCACCGGGTGCGAATAAAACAAGTCCGGCCAGAAAAAAAAAGGAGACATACGCAACATGCCGGCACAGGTCACGGAGGAGGGATCCATCATCCATTACTCGAAGTCCTTCAACAGCAAGAATTTCTTGAACCAGTCGTCAAAAACGATTTCGTCCGTCGCGACTTCGACCGCCGGCTTGATCTCCGTTCCGTTCATTTCGTCCATACGGGCCAGCAAATCCGACGAAGTCCACTCCCGGGACGGGAACCCATGGGTGGAAATGAGGCACTGAAATCGAAAATCCGACACGATGAGTTTTTCAAATATTTTTCGGTAGCGCTCCGCGATCGCCTCCCGGAACTGGGGATCCTCGTCCGGGAACACCGCGATCAACCCTTCAGGGTGTTCGGCCAGAAAATCCGTCCCCCGTTTCGCCTTATTCAGAAGCTGGATAAATTCCTCAAGCATGCTCATATCCCGGAGTCTGAAAAGCAGGAGCACAAAAGGCCTCGGAGGGGTCCTTCCGATCATCGAATCGAGGGCTTTTCCAAGGCTGGGACGGTCCATCACCCCCTCTCCAACCAGCCGGTATTGGGGCAGGAGCCCCATCCGGCTTCTCTGGAGCCCCAGCGAATGTCCCAGTTCCGTCAGGATCTCCTGCCAGGAGAAACGGACAGGGTTTTTCCAGACTTCCAGTGACGTGATCGGGATCCCCACCCATCCAAACACATGGTGAAACCAGTTGAAGGGAAACAGGATTTCGTGTTTCCAGGGAAGATCCGTATGTTCGACCAGGGCAGGGCGGCAGGCGGTTATCGACAACTTCTGGAAAAAAACCGTATCCCCGTACAATATGCCTTCCAGGCTTTCCTGAACATTTTCCGGAGGCCCGTCGTACAAAATCCGCGCGAAATGTGACGAATCGTCCATGGAAATCCGGTTGACCAGAAAAACCCGGATGTGCTGCAGCAACGGCCCCAGAGACTCCAGAATTTCCTTCGATGCCTTGTCGATTTCACGCAGGTCATAGTCATCCAGCGCCAGCATGGCCAGATGCTGCCTGGTGCGCGAAAAGAGCTTGTCGACGACGGGGGTGAAATACTGACGGATGCTTTTCTCGGTCGGAGGATCCTCCTGGCGGATGAGAAAATAGATCCCGGCAGGCGGAGGAAGCCCTCCGAGCGGGTACCCTTTCAGGAGGAGCGCCCCCTTCCGCCCGAAATTCTTGAAGGTCAGAAAGCTCTTGGACAGGGTGTCAAAGGGTGGGAGCTCCGCCTTGACATTGACATCATGTCCCTGGGTCGTGAGGTAGCGCAGAATGTCTTCCAGCGGTTTTCGGGCGATGGCGTTGACCGACCAGTTCAGGAGAAAAGCCAGAATATCGTTGAATATGACGATCTGGTTTTCCTCATTGACAACGAAACAGGCGGTCTGGTTGTCATTGACGATCAGCTCCAGAACCTTTTTGGGTTCCGTCGTATCCCGAAGTGACCGGGTAAAAAGGAAAAATCCCATTCTGGGTCACCTTCCCATCAAAAAACATGATTCCGGACAGAATCTTCTACCGGTGGACAGATTCCCCTGTCACATCCATGGCGGCTTCCCATATGGACTCCCCGACAGTGGGGTGTGGAAAGACGCTTTCCCGAAGAACCTCGAGACCTTCAGGCACTCCCATCGACAAGGTACCAAGGGAAACCAGTTCGGACAATCCGGCCCCGACACCCTGAAAACCGAGAACTTTTCCCGATTCCGGGTCGGCCGAAATGCGCACAATCCCCCGTCTTTCGCCATGAATCAGCGACCGTCCGTTTCCCAGAAGGGGGAAGGAGCCTTCCCGCACGGGAATGCCCTTTTCGATGGCCTCCTGAGCGGAAAGACCCACCGAAACCACCTCCGGATGAGAGTATACAACACGGGGGATACGGAGAGGGTCGAAAGGAGGAGGGGTTCGCCCCGACATCTTTTCGACAGCGACAATCGCCTGGTGGCTGGCGGCGTGTGCCAGCATCAGACCTCCCGTTACGTCACCGGCGGCATAAACCCCGGAAACCCCCGTCCAGCCGTATCCGTCCACCTTCAGGAACCCCCGTTCCGTCGGGAGACCCAAAGACCGATCGACAACCCCTTCCAGCCGGGCTTCGCGACCGACAGCCACCAAAACGGCATCGAACGCCAGATCCACCGATTCCCCTTCCTGAACGCAGGCCACCCTCACGCCGTCCCCATCCGGGTGAATCCCGGTGATCTCGCACCCCGTCCGGATGGCCATTCCCCGCCGCTCATATTCTTTCCGGAGGATCCCCAGCATTTCCGGATCTTCCATCGGCACCAGATGGCCGGTTTTTTCCAGGATGGTCACAGAAGCCCCAAACGAATGGAAAATATCGGCAAACTCCACACCGACAACACCCCCGCCCACTATCCCGATTTTTTTGCCCGATGGTTCAAGACACAGCGCGTCTGTGCTGTCCAGAACCCGTTGATGGTCGAAGGGCAGGCCCGGCCAGGAACGGGGGCGCGAGCCGGTCGCCACCAGGATGTGAGCGCCGGACAAACGACGTTGCCCACCCCCCAAAACAACAACCTCTTCCGGAGAGACCACGCGACCTTCGCCGGAAAAAACATCGACACCGTCTTTTTTCAGGAGTCCCTGGACGCCCAGAAAAAGACGGTTCACGATGCTGTCCCGATGGCGGGAAAGCGCACCCCAGTCCACGGTCGGGCTGCCAACCGCCACACCAAAATCCCCCGAACGGGACGCCTGGGCCATGAACCCGGCGACCTCAAGGAGAACCTTGGTCGGAATGCATCCTTCGTGCAGACAGGTGCCCCCGACTTTTGCTGATTCGACCAGAGCCACCTTCATGCCCAGCTTCGACGCCCGGATGGCACCAACATATCCGGCCGGCCCACCCCCCACAACGAGGAGATCATACCGCTCTTCCATCATTCTCCTTTTTCCATTTCATGGCGAAAGCTTGGCATTCCTTGGTCCGCCTTGACTTTGGTCCTGCGTTTACCTATAGTTTCCTTGCGGGGTGGAGCAGCTCGGTAGCTCGTCGGGCTCATAACCCGAAGGTCAGAGGTTCAAATCCTCTCCCCGCAACCAACTCGACCCAGCTCACCGGAAAGTTTCCCTCTCGTTCCTCGTAGCGTTTCTCGCGCCTCAGTCCTTGATCTTTCATGCCGGGAACATGGCTTACGGTTTCCAAAGGCAACCCTTCGAACCGTCATTTTTTCCCGTTTTGACGAACCAAAGACAAAAAACTCCCATAACCCTGCCCGTTCCGGAATGCGGGATCGGAGGGCGGCCATTTTTGTTTGACAGACGCGAGATCAATCCGGACCAGCGGAGTATACCAGACATTGCGGATTTTCGAGAGCGGACATGCGTCCCGGACCTTTTTTGAACGGGACCTGAAAAAACAAGGGGGGAGGCTCACGAGCCTCCCCGGACAACCCAAACACCGACACTGTTTCTTTCTATTCCTCCCCCTCAATCAATGAAGGATGGCAAGGATGCCCAGACTGCAGTTTCCCCCACTGCCGCAGGAATAGGTGTTGTTTGAAAAAGTCAGTGGGTTCGATGTGGCGGCACTCGTAAAACCACTCCCGGAATACGGATAGCTGGTGATTCCGGTGATCGTCGTCGACCCCGAACTGTTAGACCCTGTCGGGAAGAAAATCAGATGGTTCACCCGATCGATGGAGCCGGAGTTGACCGTTTGTGTCGGCGTCACGGCCGAACCGCTGGTGCCGAACGTGCCGGACGTGGTAAAGGGAAACGGCGTCACGGTATTGTTGTTCAGAAAGTTTTCACCAAAGAAAACGTCCTCTGTCAGGTCGGCTTCACCATTGTAGTCGTCGGGGTTGTTGACCACGTATTCGCAGGTCCCGATGGCTTCGGACGCCGGATTCGCCGGATTCGAAAACACCCCGGTGGATTTATTGTAGGAGAGGATATGGGCGTCGATCGCTGTCGTCGAACAGTTCGACGGTGCCTGATCGGTGTAGAAAAGGAGGCCGTCCGTCGAATCGTCTTCAAAGATGTTGTTCGGGATCGTGAAAGCCGATGAATAAGGGTTACAGGCCCCTACTGTCACGGTCGTTCCTGAAATACTGAACGTGCAGGCCCCTTCATAGGT
>DAHWKF010000113.1 GCA_027343785.1 Leptospirillum sp.
CCAGAGTCTTTCCGAGAAAAACGATATGGTGTCCCCCCCCGGACGGAGGTTCAGCCACCCAAAAAACACCCCCCTGAACGACGGAAATGCCTGCCGTTTCCGCACCGCCTTGAGCGACCCGGAAAGACAGGAAAAAGCAAAGCGTCAGAAAAATCCACCACAGCCCTGTCCCGGTTCTCATCGGCCTTCTTCCCCACCGCGGATCCAGCTCCTCCGCAAAGAAAAAGCTCTGGAACGGGTATCCTCCGTATAGGCGAGAGGACCCATGACCGCGAAACCCGTCGCACCGGACAAACGCACGCCCGGAACGTTTTCCTCCATAATGCCCCCGATCGCCAGAACAGGCAAAGGAACGGACCGGACGATTTCCGAAAAGACCGCGAGACCCAGAGGCGATCCGAAAGGCCTTTTGGAAGGGGTGTCAAAAACCGGCCCGGCGACAAGGTAGTCCGCACCTTCGGAAAAAGCCTTCCTGGCCGCTTCGACCGAGTGGACCGACACCCCCAGGTGAAGCTCGGGAGCAACCCTCCGAAAATGGGACAGGGGCAGATGGTCTTCCGGAAGATGGATTCCCCAGGCCCCGGCTTCGAGGGCGACATCCAGACGGGAGTTGACGATCAGGGGGAAGCCTTGCGGGAGGGATTCGGCAAGCAAAATGGCAAGATCAAACAGGTCCCGAGCGTTGCCCTCTTTTCTCCGCACCTGGATCGCCGTAACCCCGCCGGATACAGCTTCGATCGCCCTCTGGACAAGGGGCTTTGCAGGGATATCCTCCGGGGTGACATACATCAGTGGAAAAAGAGGGGCCATGAGGCTTTTCGCTGCGCTCAGGAAGGCACTCCAGGCGCAAGCATCCCGTCCAGTGGGGAAGAGGCGTTGGCATAAAGTTTTCGGGGCATGCGACCGGCGAGGAACGCGGCTCTTCCCGCCTCGACGCCCATGCGCATCGCGCGCGCCATCAATACGGGATCCTTCGCTTCCGCGATGGCTGTGTTCATCAGCACCCCCGCGCAACCCATTTCCATCGCGATGGCGGCGTCCGAAGCTGTGCCAACGCCCGCGTCCACAATGACCGGAACTCCGACCGTCTCCTGGATAATCCGGATATTATAAGGGTTCCGGATTCCCAGACCGGACCCGATCGGAGCCGCAAGGGGCATCACGGCGGGACAGCCGGCATCTTCCAGTTTTTTGGCGATGATCGGATCGTCGCTCGTGTAGGGAAAAACGATAAATCCCTCCTTGACGAGGATCCTGGCCGCCTCGACAAGCCCGACGACATCGGGAAAGAGCGTCCGGGGATCGCCGATCACTTCCAGTTTCACCATGTCCGAAATCCCCGCCGCCCTTGCCAACCGGGCGTACCGGAGAGCCTCTTCGACCGTGTAGCAACCGGCGGTGTTCGGAAGAATGCGAAACATGTCCGTCGGCAGGTAATCGAGCAGATTCGGTTCGTCCTTCTTGAGAATGTTGACGCGGCGGACGGCAACCGTGACCACATCCGCGCCCGAAGCCAAAATCGCCTCCCTTGTCTCCTCGAAGGACTTGTACTTTCCTGTCCCGACCCACAAGCGGGAGCGGAATGTGATTCCCGCTATCCGGAGACTGTCTTCCTGGTGGCTATCCGCTGCTACCGACCCCATTTCTTCGTCCCCCTTCGATTCCGTCTATTGAAGCGATAAAAAACCTTGCAATCCAACGATCCTATTTTACAGCCAGAAAGGGGAATGAACAAGGCCAAACATGCCCGGGAGACCTGACAGGCATCCGGCCCCAGCCTGAATGTTGCGCGATGGTGTCATACGCATCCGATCTGTATTAGAATGAAAAAACCTGTCACCGTGACGGTACGTGTCCGGGTCAGGAAAAGAAAACCTTGGACCCCGGGAGCATTGCGCCTATGAACCAGGAAACCTCCATAAACACCGGAAAGAAAAAAGACCCTTTTTTTTATCCGTCCGAAGAAATCCTGCAAAACGCCCACGTCAGGGACTATGACGCCCTCTACCGGGAATCGATGGAAGATCCGGACACGTTCTGGAGCAAGGCCGCTTCCGAGCTCGAATGGTTTTCTCCCTGGACGAAAACACTGGACTGGGACCCCGAAACCTTCACAGGACGCTGGTTCCCAGGCGGAACGACCAATATCGCGTACAACGCGCTGGACCGCCATGTGGCCGCGGGTTTCGGGAACAAGGTGGCCCTGATCTGGGCGGGAGACGGCCAGGAAGAGCGCATTTTGACTTACCGGCAACTTCTGGACGCGGTGGAGCGTCTTTGCCACGGATTCAGAAGCCTGGGGCTTGAAAAAGGGGACCGGGTGACCATCTTTCTCCCACCGACTCCCGAACAGGTCATCTCCATGCTGGCCTGCGCCCGGATGGGCCTCGTGCATTCCGTCGTCTTCTCGGGATTTTCGGAAGCGGCCCTCAAAAGCCGCATGGAGGACGCCCAGCCCCGCCTCCTGATCACAGCGGACGCCGGTTTCCGGAGAGGGAAGGAAATCCCCCTTCTGAAAACCGCCCGCGCAGCCCGTCAGGGCATCCTGTCCATCGAACACTCGGTCGTTGTCCGGAGGAAGGAACCCGAGGCCCCACTGGGGCCGGGAGAGATCCCGTTCGACCGGCTTCAGGAGGACAACCGGAAAAAAGGCCCTTTTCCTCCGTTTCCCGCAGGCACGGATGATCCCCTTTTCATCCTGTATACGTCGGGAACGACCGGAAAACCCAAGGGGATTGTTCATGTCCAGCCCGGATACATGGTTGGCACTTACCTGACCACCCGATGGGTTTTCGATATACGGGACAAGGACGTTTATTTCTGCGTTGCGGATCCGGGGTGGATTACGGGACACAGCTATATCGTATACGGCCCCCTTTTGAACCGGGCCACGATCCTGCTGGCCGAGGGGACTCCGGACTGGCCGGATCCCGGCCGGTGGTGGAGGCTGATCGAGAAATACCGGGTCACTGTCTTTTATTCGACGCCCACAGCCGTCCGCCTCCAGATGCGTCATGGGCAGCATTGGCCGGCCAATCATGACCTGTCGTCCCTCCGGCTATTGGGATCCGTCGGAGAACCCATCAATCCCGAGGCCTGGTTGTGGTTCCGGAAGGTGACGGGAGACCGGTTGCCCATCATGGACACCTGGTGGCAAACCGAAACCGGCATGCATATGATCACACCGCTTCCGGTCACTCCGCTGATTCCCGGCTCGGCAACGAAACCGTTTCCGGGGGTAGAAATCGATGTTGTCGACAAGAACGGCCAACCGGTCCCGGTTGGGGAAAGCGGACTCGTCGTCATCCGGAAACCCTGGCCCGCCATGTTTCGGACCGTTTTCAAAGATCCCGGACGATACCGGCAGTACTGGACGGAAGTTCCCGGCGTGTATTTTTCCGGTGACTCCGCCCGCAAGGACCATCATGGCCACTTTCACCTGATCGGCCGTATCGACGATGTCATCAAGGTGGCTGGACATCGGCTGGGAACCGCGGAGGTTGAAAGCGCCCTTGTCTCCCATCCCGCGGTGGCGGAAGCCGCTGTGATCGGCAAGCCGGATCCGCTCAAGGGAGAAAGTCTCAAGGCGTTTGTGATCCTGAGACAGGGTCATAAACCGGACTCCGAGGAAGACCTTCAGGCTCTTCAAAAACGGATCAAGCACCATGTCAGGGAAGAACTCGGGGCCATCGCCCAGCCTGACGAAGTCGAAATCACCGACTGGCTCCCCAAAACCCGCAGCGGCAAGATCATGCGCCGTGTCCTCCGGGCCCGTGAGCTCGGTCTCCCGGAAGGAGACACCTCGACACTCGAAGACTGATCACCACAGGAAGGATTTCCTCATGCCCGCTTCAGACAAGCCCCTGGTCAAAAAACTTCTCCATACCCGCATGCGCGTCAACGATCTGGACAGGACCGTCCGTTTTTACCGTGACATTCTGGGTCTGCGTGTTTCCAGAACCTTTACCTCTCCCCGGGGGTCCCGGATCGCTTATCTCTGGATACCCGGATCCGACGTGGAGCTGGAGATCACGGAATTCAAACCGTCAGGAGAAGTCCATGTTCCCCCGGACCTCGTCCACCTGGCCTTCGAAGTCGACAATATGGACGAAACGCTCGACCGTCTGTCCGCGCTGAACGTCCCTATCACAGATGGCCCGACACACACGGGACACAGTGTCTTCGCATTCATCGACGCTCCGGAAGGTTATGAGATCGAACTGATCCAGTCTGTCCACACGCCGCCCTCTCCCTCGACGCTACCTGGAGGAGAAGAGCTGGAGCTGGGCTCGATCGGCCCCGACTCCTCCCCCGAAATGCTCGTGGAACTCTCGCGCAGTCTGGATCGGTGGGTCCGGGAAACGGTTGCCGGCCATCCGGCAACCCCTCCGGAGGCCCTGCTCACGCTTTCCATGGACCCGGACCCTCTGGTTCGGGAAGTTGCCGCCCAAAATCCGTTTCTCCCGGAGGAGGCCTTTCAGGTCCTGTCCCGGGATCCCAAGGAAGTGATCCGATCGGTCCTGGCCAAAAACGTCTCCCTCTCCGAGGATATCGCCCGGACGCTCCTGTCGGACCCGTCTCCCTGGGTCCGCGAGTCCCTGGCATGGAACGAAGCCCTGCCGGACGGCATATTGGAAATCCTTCACAAGGATGAGCATCCGGTCGTCAGGAGCGCGGCCACGTTCACCCTTTCGGAAAAACACCGACCGAAGGGGTGACAAGACCGTTCCCGTCCTCAGACCGCAACCGACAGGCCTTTTCGGTAACGCTTCATCAACCGGACAATCCGGCGACGGTCACATCTCGTTCGACCGGATTGCCAGCCCCAAAAAGCCGCTGCCCGCATGCGATCCCTGGCGGAAAACCTTTTGAGGCGCGAAAATCTTTCCACAATGCGATCCTGGTCGTGGATCCGGCCCAGAACGCGGACGATCCTTCCAAGAAGTCCTTCCATCTCTCCTTGCCCGTAAAACGACGGATCGGCTTTGTGCACCAGTTCGCATGTTTCCCGAATTTCCCGGGCGATTTTTCGCAACCGATGGCGTCCGGAAGGTCCCAGGTTTTCCCACCGTCCGGCCAATCGGAGCAGGGTGCGGTTTCTGTTTGCCAAAACCAGCTGAACCCGTTGAACAAAAATCCTCGAACCCGCATCGACGTCCTCTTCGGGAAAACATTCAATAACGGGACGCGCCCATGTTTCGGCTTTTTCAAGGGCTTTGGACAGGGCGCGATTTCGTTTTCGGCGATACCCTTTTTTGTTCTCTGACCCGGGGATTTTCTCCCGTTCACCCCAACCGGGATATTCCCGAATAAACCGGTTCCAGCCATCTTCCAGCACATCCTGCTCCCGGAACGCCCCCAGACGGGAATAGACACGCTTCAATACGCGCATTCTTTTCATAAAAACGGGATCCGTCAGGCCGGCAATCTTCATTAGACATCCGATACGGATCGATATTCTCAGGGACCTGCGAGCCATGTGAAGAGTGCGGGGTCCAGCGCCTTTCCCGGAAAGTTGGCGCAAAACATGTTTTTCTTCTTTCCACAAAACGAGAAGGCGGTCCAGGGTGGAAACTTGAGCTGTCCCCGCTCTCTCATCCGGATCAACGGATTTCTTTTTTCGGGTGAGTTCCCCTGGTTCTGGTTTTCCGGAACCATTGCGAAGACGGTTCGACATTTTTCTCATCATTCTCCGGGATAACCCCCAACAGATCCCCGTCCACCATTCCCGGAGGCCAACCTTTCCCTTCCCTGATTACTGTGAATCCCCCAAGAAAAGTTTCTGGATAAAGCATACCCTTACGGGGACCGGGATGGGGGTTCCATTCCGATTCCTCTTTTCGTTCGTCCGGTTTTTATTGTCCCGCGAGGAAATACAGAGCGTTACCGACCGGACTTCAGGTTAGGTGGGGGGGAGATTCGGATCGTGCCGGAGAAAGAACGTCCAGTAAAGATACAGGTACGTTCCCTGGAAGAAGGCCGCGAGAAGAAAAGGCCAGACGGTGTGTCCCGCATGGAAGAGGGCTCCGGCGAGAATTGGTCCGACGGCCATGGGGATCTGGGTGGAAACGATATGGATCGTGCCCGCCAGTCCATGGCGTTTTTCCCCCACAAGATTCAGGCTTAACGACTGACGGGATCCCACCGACCCCTGGTTAAAAACGGATCGAAGCACATAGATGAAACAGGCCATACCAAAAGTGGGGCTCATCGGAAGGATGAGCAGCATCAGAAGCCCCGCCAGACGCGTCAGTAGGACGGATCGGACAATTCCGACAACGAGGGAAAGGCGCGCCGTCAGGTAGGAGGCGGCCGCAATCAGAAGATAGTTGACGGCAAAAAGCGCTCCCAGGCTTTGGGGTCCTTTGCCGAAACGGACGCTGAACCACCAGGCCAGCAGGGGGAAAAAAAGCCCGATCCCCAGTCCGTTTGTGGCGTTGGCCAACACCAGCCTTCTTAAAAGACGGTTTTCTTCAGCCCGGGATCGTTGTCCGGAAAGTGATGGGCCGCTCTCCTCACGGGGAGGAGGTTCGCGAGAAAGGAAGACCAGAATCGAGGACAGAAGCAATACCAGGGAAAATACCGGAAAGATCGTCCTGTAGAGTGCAGGACCCTCCACCCGACCGGCGAGGAGTGAGGGAAACATCCCCAGAAAGGCGCCGATCCCGATTCCGGCAAACCCCGCCATGTTACTGAAACTGTAAAGAACCCCCCGGCCGGCGGGGTTGACCATCCGTCCCAACCATGCGAGTTCGACTGGAGAAAATGGACCGGAAGAAGCGCCGGCGCCGATGCCGAATCCGCAGAGCAACGAACAGGTCCATAAAATGAACGGCGCGTCCGAAAACCAGGGCCCCAGGGCAATAAGGCCTTGCAGAATACTGATGAAGATGAGGACCGGTCGGGCCCCCAGCCGGTCGACGAGGGGACCGGTCAGGAGTATCAGGACGATCTGGAAAAAGAGTCCGGCTGTAAATAACCCCCCCAACTGTACGGATGTCCACCCGAGCGTCCGGAGATAGAGGGTGAAGTCGACCAGAAGGACCCCCTGAGCCACGCTTCTCAGCCACCGGGCAGAGATCAGAAGCCAGACGGAAGGGTTCCCGGGCAAAAGTTCCAGGACGGACGAATTCATGAGGCGGGCCGGCTTTTCAGTTCAACCCAAAGGGGTCCCCCTGAATGGGGGCCCCCCTTTCGGCGGTCTCCGGACATTTCTATTTGCCGGAAGATTTCAGATGATCTCCCAGGAATGAGGACACCAGTTTCCAGGCTGGTCTGGCAGCCTGCTCCAGATAAGAACCGCGTTGCCAGCAGAAGAACCCATGCAGGGCGTCCGGATATACCCCCATCAGGTAAGTTTTGTTGAGTCCGCTGAGGGTTTTGGCAATCCGTCCGTGCTCTTCCGGGGGAATCGACTCGTCCTTGGCCCCATAAAGAAGAAGAACCGGAGCGGTGATCCGTCCGGCCCCGGACAACACTTCGGGCCGGCCCAGCTGGTCAAGCCCCTCATGACCGATGGATCCTCCATAGAAACTGACACCCGCTTTCAGCCGATCGGGAAACGTCGACAGGGAAAGGAAAGTCAGTCTCCCTCCCATGCAGAAGCCCATGGCCCCGATCCGGCTTTTCTGGACATCCCCCTGTTTTTCCAGCCACTCCAGTGTCTGCCGGGTCTGATCCATCACAATGTTGTCCTTCAAGCGCGACAAATGTCCGATCGCTCCCTGAAAATCGGTGTATTCGTATGTTTTTCCCTCAAACAGGTCGGGCGCCACCGCGATAAACCCCTCGGAAGCCATCAGGCGCAGGACATCGCGGATGTATCTGTTGACCCCGAAAGCCTCCATAAAAACGATGACGGCCGGATGAGGACCCGGACCCTTTGGCCTGGCGATCGCCCCGCCCAGGGAAGGAGACAGACGACAATCTTCTGCCGTTATTTCTGAAAGGGACGGCCGATCGAGAAATGAAGGGATGTTTTGCTGTTCCGTCATAATCAAGACCTCCTGTCGGTTAAAAAAAGATGGAATACCACCCGATATTCTAACAATGAATTTTCCCCAATGCATCCGCATGGCCGGGGGCCCACAGACGGGGGAGACCCCCCGCCCTTGATACCCGGTGGAATTTTTTCTATGGAAGGACCGGAAATACCGGCAAATAAAGCGGGAAACTGGGAAGTGCGCGGAATCGGCTGGTTAATGGCGGCTGGATGTCTGGAAGTTTCCACCGGGCCCAGAGGCCGGAAAGAACAGGCGAGGGTCGCTTTCATCACTGAAAGCCCCGCCACCTGCCCTTTTCCTTGTTACACTGGCACGGATCCACATCCCGAAGGATCCTTGACTCTGTTATACAGAAAGATTCTGGAAAAAAAATGGAAGAATATGGAGACAGTCGTCACATTTTTTCAAACCGGCATCCTGAATCGGCAAAATCACTTTTCCGCGATGTCGGAAATGGGAATCGCAACGATCCAGTCCCAGCTGTTCGCCAGGTAGATCGTCCCTCCGAGAACGACTGGACTGACAATGCCCATCCGACCCCCTACAACCTTTCGTGAAATCTCCCGACCCGTTTTCGGATCCAGGACATACAGGGTGTCCCCTCCGGAAATATAGAGACGCTGATGGGCATAGGTCGGTGCGGATCTGGCGGATGATATCCGGTTCCACCTCCACAATAACCTTCCGGTCGACAGGTTTCTGGCTTCATAGTCCCCATTGACCGGAGATCCCACATAAACGACAGGACCGTAAATCATCGGAACACCTCCCTTGAAAGCTGGTGGCTGGGGGCCTCTTCTCATCTTTTTCATCCAGAGGGGTTTTCCGGAAACGGCGTCGAAAGCTTCGATCACAGGTTGAAGGGTCCGCTTTCCGTGAACCTTTCGGGGAGATGTGACGGTATCCATCACGACAATCCCCCGGCTGACCGCCGGAGAGACATCTCCCATCCCGGTGTTGGAGGCACCCTCAATCGTCCGGCTCCACATGACCTTTCCCGTCCTGGCGTCCAGACTGTAGAGCCGGGGCGGAACCGCCATGGCCAGGAATATGCGTCCTCCGGCATAAGCCGGGCTCGACATGTTGTCATTACCTTTCAGTCGGGTCGTCCATAAATTTTTCCCCGTCCGCCTGTCCAGCGCGTGAACGCCTCCCGAACCCGTGGCGAAAAACAGGGTCTGACCGTGAATCGCCGGTGTCGGCATAGCCTCACCCACCGATCCGTCATGCCAGATCACTTGCCCCGTCCGCCTGTCCAGCGCATAGATCCCGTTGTAACTGACGTCCATTCCCCGGACCGCGCGACCCGTCTTCCGAAATCGAACGAGGTTGGCGAAGTTGAAGCCGACCCCTCCCGCCGACAGATAGACAAACCGTCCTTTTACCACGGGGTTTCCCATCAGATGATTCCCTACAGGGCTGATTCGCCAGATAAGCTGGCCCGTCCGGGCGTTCAGGGCGTATGCGAACATGTCATCGGATTCGGCATAAACAACCCCGTCCACAACGGAGACACCGAGGGCGTTGCCATAAAACTGGGTCTGGACAGCTCCGGCTTCGGTTTCTCCATAGGTCCGCGTTCCAAAGGGCTTCTTCATCCGGAGAGGCCAGGCCCGGGCTTCGGCAAAACGCCATCCAACCCCATCCGAAAACCAGGAAGGACCGGTTTTCCCCACCTGAAAAGCCGCGTTGTGGGTCGCGTCCCGATTCATCTGTTCCCAGTTTTTCGGGCCAAAAGATAGGTCGGAACCGGTCGGCTGGTTCTGGGGAAGATACACTCTGGCGAACGGCCCGTGAGGCGCTACCGGCAATGTTTCAGCAAGCACGGGCGATACTGGCCCGACAATCAGGGAAACCAGGGACACCGCGAGACAGCGCCGGACGTCCGAAGAGTTGATCATGGTTGTTCTCCTTATATCGGATAACGCTTCCTGCCCCTTTCTCCTCCATTTCCGTGAACAGAATGGTCAATAATGAAATCAGGTCAAAGGCGGCCAGGAAGCAAGCGAAAAAAAAGGGCACCCCGAAGGGTGCCCTTTCAGAGGACCGTGTTCCATCACATGCGGTGATTTGACTCCATCATCCCATGGTGCATCATCATCATCTCACGCCACAGTTTCTTGACCTCCATATATTGCTTGGCGGAAAGGACCATGTGCGCCCTGGAGACCATATCGACATAGTCGTGCATGATGATCTTCTTGTGCGCCAGTATCTTGTCCATGTCTTTCTTCACCTCTTCGGTGTCGATTTTCCGGTGCATCATGTCAGTCATGATGTCCATATGCAACACCTTGATGTCCGCCTTTTCCATGATCACCGATTTCATGAAGGTCGCCTTGAGCTTCATGAGACGGTTCACCTGGTCGCGGGAAAGGCCGAGCCGGTCCTGGTTCATCAGGTAGAATGGAATCGGACCGCCATGCATCATCATCCGCATCATCATCCGATGATGGTCCATATGGGCCTCTGCCCGGGGAATCCCGGCAAATCCGATCAATCCGATGGCCAGTACAAACACCAGGGCCCTGGCAATTCTGACGTTCAACATACGTTCCTCCTGTCGGATAATAGGTTCGGGGGAATGCTCCATTTTCGGAGAACTCCTCTCAGCATCGACAGTTTTGCCACAGGATCCTTGAAAAATGATGGAAGACAAGGGAATTTATACGGGAAGCTCGATCTGCAACTCGGTTCCGGACTGGGCCTCACCGGATTCCGCAAGGTTACGGATAAAAATTTTTCCCCCATGGACCCGGACGATGGCGGCCATGATGACCGAACCAAGACCCAGGGATATTTCAGAATCGGACAGGGCGCGGTCGGAAGAAAATCTTCGGGTCCTTCGTTTTCCGAACGAATCGGCCGCTTCCGGATCGATTCCCGCTCCGTCATCGACCACACGGATCCGGGCCAGGGAGGTTCCGTCAGTTTTTTTGATTCGTTCCAACGTGACCTCGACCGTGGATCGGGCATATTTTCGGGCATTCTGAAGAGCATTCCGGAACAGCCGTTTCAGGAGGATCGGATCCCCGATCACCTTCAGGGATTTGGTATCGGTAACCAGCCTGCTGGCAACCGGACGGACATTATCGCCCTTGTCGTCCCGTTGCTGGAGCTCGGCTTGCAGAAGCTGGAAAAGGTCGACTTCCTCAGCCGTTTTCCGGTATTTGGGATCTCCGACTTCAGCAATAAAGAACAGGTCATCGATCATTCGCAAAAAATAACGGCTTTCCGCCTGAATGATCCGCACGAACCGATCCCGTTCCGCAGGCGACATTTTTTCGCCGTGCGCAAGGAGGGTATCCACAGACGCCCGCAGGCTCGTCATCGGCGTCCGGAGATCATGCCCCAGCTCCTGAAGGAGTTCCTGCCGGGCCCGGTCTGTATCCTCGACGCGGGAGACCAACCGTTCGATGGCATCCGCCATCCGGTTGAAATCCGTCATGAGGCTACCCATTTCGTCCAGGCGAGTGATCGGGAACCGCGCCTTGAGGTCCCCCCGTTCGAGACGACCAAGGACGTCCTTGGCCTGTATGGATTTCTGCCGGAGGTACACAAAAGTGATCAAAAGTCCGGCAAAGGCCGAGGCAGCCATCGTCCCGAACAGAAAGACCGACTGTCCCAACAATGTCTTTTTCACGGCTCCGGAGTTGGGGATCCGGACGAGAAGAAAGGTCGGGACATAGGAGTCCAGCCGGATTATCATGTAATCCGGAATCAGCTCAAATGTTTCGTAGTGGGCAACAATTCCGTGAACCTTTCGGGGTTTGACGAGTTTTCCCCATTCGATGGGAAGTGGACCATACGGCGGAGTTTCCGCATAGACCTCCCCGTTTTCCCCGACAATCCAGACAGGCATGATCCCAAGGCCAAGCTTGATCCGCATGGTCTCGAAAATCTGGAGCGTCGCCTGGTACGGCCCGCCCCTTTCGACGACGCGGGCCATAAATTTCAGGGCAGGGTTCTGGATCGGACCTTCCCCGTCCTCATTGAGGGTGCGGATGCTCGTAATGATCACGGCACCCAGAATGAACGAGACGAAAAGGCTGATCAGTACAAGTTGTAGAAAGAGCTTCCTGTTCAAGGGATATTGTCCTAGGCTTCCAGACGGTAGCCGACGCCATAAACCGGCTGGATCTGAATACGGTTTTCCGCCACTTCCCGTATTTTTTTCCGGAGATGTGATAGGTGGGAATCGATTGTCCTGTCATACATTTCCGACTGGTCTGACAAGGCGTCGAGAATCTCGTCACGGGTCACCACCTCCCCACCCCTGCGGACCAGTATACTCAGGATCTCGAACTCCCTCGGCCCCAGAGGGACTTCAGACCCTTCCACCCAGGCCATCCGTTCCGAACGATCGATACGGATAGTCCTGTAACTCAGAATGTTGTTTCGGGTCACTTTCCGCTCGATCATCCGGTTCATCCGGGCCGTCAGTTCATCCAGCCCGAAAGGTTTCCTGATATAGTCGTCGGCTCCCATGGAGAGGGCCTTGACGGCAGAAGGCTCATCTGTTCGTGCCGTCACCATGAGGATCGGCACGACGGAGTCCTTCTCCCGGATCCGCTGACACAGATCGAATCCTGTCCCATCCGGAAGCTGGACATCCAACAGGATCAGGTCGTAGTTGTCATTCGACAATCTCTTCCACCCTTCCCCCACCGTCCCCACAGATTCGACCGAATACCCCCGGTAAGGCAAACTCATGACAAGCGTCTGGGAGATCACGGGATCATCTTCGACGAGGAGCACCTGTTTCACACGATCATCCTCCCGTACAGCCGGGCCTTCAACCGGCGTCGAACCGGCATCATCTTTTCTAGTACCGGATCCTCTGGATGCGGGACCAGCAAACTTGATTGGACGAAAAATCCAATGCTTCGAGGTGGGCCATTATCATATGGCGACTTTCGCGCACAAAATGGGCCACAACGCCGAAATCCGCCCCCACAAGCTCTCCGGGAACGTGAATGGTCGAACTTCTTGCGTGACGCATCTGGAACAACCGTTCCTGTGACAACTCGCGTCTTTTGACTTCCGAGGCCGTCACATACTCGACCGACCGGGAGTTGACTAGTTGATCCACCAGGAACTCCCGAAAAAGGATCATCGCACGCCGAGCGGCTTTGATCTTTCTTAAAGCATCTTCGCGGCCCAAAGAGTTCATCCCCGTACCGGGAGGAAGACGAAAGCTTCCACCCACCTCTCCCACCTCGACAACCGGCGTTTTTTTCAGTGGTTCGCATCGTGACAGACCGCGGACAAGTTCGGTGGCGGTTTCCCGCGCATCTTTTTTTAATTCCCAACTCCGGGTGAAATCCGGCTGAAAGGCGCAACCCCACTGGATCAGGAGTATCAGGATGACGGCCGGAAAAAGAATGAGGCCCCAAGGGTGACTGGCAGTCTGCAATGGTTTTCGTCGCAATATGGGTCCTTTCGCCTTGCAGGAGAAACTTTCCGGTTTCGCGGGTCAACCCCTTCCCGGACCCTCCCTTCAACAATTTGTTCTTTTTGACGCGATCGGATGGTCAGATAAGGAACTCTTCCGGACGGTAAATTGGTCGGGGCGAAAGGATTTGAACCTTCGACTCCCTGCTCCCAAAGCAGGTGCGCTACCAGGCTGCGCCACGCCCCGTCAGACTGGATCAAAAGCGGTACAAAAGGATTATAGATGATCGTGGCCGTTCTTTTCCAGCAAGACCTTATCTTTCCGTTCACCCCGGATGGAAAAACGGATTGCGACGTCCGTCCGCTTCAATGGATAATGGGAAGAGGAACTTACAGCATCCTCAACATTCTTTCATGACGGACAAAATGTGATCATGATTTCCTCTTTTCCGTTTGTCAGAACGGCCTTGACCGTTCTTCTCCTCGTGGCGTCAGGCTGCTCTCCGACACAAGTCGTAATTCATGACACCATCAATCCGCCGATCCGCTTGAGCAATATCCATCAGGTCGGGGTGCTTCTCTGGCCACTCGACAATCCGGAAAATCGGCTGTTCAAGGAAACGTTGATCCGGAATCTGGAATCGATTGGAAAAGTCCGGGCGATCCCCGTTTCTTTTCCTCCGGATTTCTCGAACAATCAAGTGTCCGTTGAAAACCTGTCACACATCACCCAGTCCAATCTCCTGATCCTGGTGCATATCCTGTCGCATACGATTAAGGATGTCGCCATTTCCTCCAACGGAAACTGCCAGCACCCCCCCTGTAACGTTTTATCCGTTCCCATGTGGATCAGGAAAAACCGGATGACTTTTCATATCGCCATTATCCAGGTTTTCCCTTACAGGATTTTTCTCGACAAAACGATTGAAACGGGCAATGAAACACGGAGGGTTCCACTCTCCCTTTTCAACCGTCATTTCGAGTCCCAGAAAATCCTCAACCTGAAACTTTATGGAAAGATCTCACAGCATATCGCCTATCTGCTCTATCCGGTCAGGATCACCCTTAAAAGGCCCTTTTACCCTTTCGACCGATTGACGAGGAAAGCCCATCAGAGCCTCCTCGAAAACAAAAGGCGACTGGCCCTTTTTTTTCTGAACTCGGATTATTCCGAACTTCTGAAAAATGGCAAATCCCCCCCCTATCAGCTGTATTTTGATCTCGGCGTGGTCTATGAGTCCCTGGGTTACTACTCCCTGTCCGACTATTATTACAAAAAAGGCTTGGCCATCAAGAACAAACGAATTTTTGTCCGGCTGGAACACCAGGTTCGCTCTCTTCTGGTCTATTTTATCGGTATCAATTTTTTTGAGGAAGGATCCTGAACGTCATGAAAGTCAACAATGAACTGGAAGACCAGTATTCGGACGTGTTGAAAAAGTTTCGTTACGGCCGAAAGATGGGACTCCGCAGTCTATCGGAAATGACAGGCCTCAGCCCTGACAGATTGCGGGAAGCGGAGGCCGGGTCGTATGTTCCGTCTGAACCGGAATGGGACCTGTTGGGACGTTCGCTTGGGTTTGACGGTTCTGTCATTCAAAAAATCCACTTTTCCCCGGATATGACCCCCAGAATTTCCCTCCCTGAACACATCGTTCCTGTCGGAGAATCCTATTTTGGCTATCCTGTCTGGGCTTATCTGGCACTGAACCCTCACGATCCCAAAAGAGCGCTTTTGATTGACACGGGAGGCATCGGAGAGATTCTGCTGTCAACCATCAAAAAGATGGACCTGACACTGGAAGGCATTTTATTGACCCACGGGCACTCCGATCACGCAGGTGACCTGGCCCGTCTCGGTCGATACCTCCCGGAAGAGGTTTTTTTGTCGGAACCGGACGTGAAGTTGCTGGATGGACCGGTTCCGGCCCGGGTGCACCGGCTCGAGCCCGAATCTGTCTCCCGGAAGTATGCGGGGGACGGATGGAATCATATTGAGGTTTTTCGGGCCAACGGCCATACTTCAGGATCTGTCGCCTACCTGACAGGAGGGGTGTTGTTCGTGGGAGACGCCATTTTTTGCGGATCTTGCGGAAGGGCGCAAACCCCGGAAGATTTTCCGGAATCACTGTCTTCTGTCAAGAGGCTGCTCGATGGATGCCCGGACGAAACGATCATCGTGTCCGGACATGGCCCCTTTACGACAGTCAGAAAAGAGCGCGATTGGAATCCGTTCTATGGGGCCAGGTCAGGAAAGGCCGAGGAACCTCGTCCACTCTGAACCTTCAGTCTCCGAATGCCATCTGTGGACTGAAACGTATTTATTCTTCGAGGGAACCCGGGTGTCTGGCGGACTGTCTTCGGGCAAAGATTCTCAGGCGGACGCCTTCCCGTTTGAGCACCTGCTCGTATCCGACACGGGATTCCGGAGAGATGGGTTGCTTCAAGGCCTCCAGGGCATTCTGGCGCGCCTCTTCTGCCCGCCTTTCGTCAATTTCCTCCGCCCGTTCGATGGTGTCAGCCAGAACGGTCACCCGGTCCGGGAGGACTTCCACAACGCCTCCGGCGACAAAGTAGGAATAAGTCGAATCCTTTTTCCTGACCAGAAATTCACCGATATCCAGCAAAGTCAGAAAAGGCGTGTGCCCCGTCAAAACGCCGAATTCCCCGTCCACGCCCTTGGCCTGGATGTAATCGACCTCTTCGGACAGAAGATTCTTCTCCTGGGTCATCAGGGACAACATGAATGCCATCAGTCCTAGCCTTTCGCTTTCAGTTTCTCAGCTTTTTCAAGGGCTTCATCGATTGTTCCGACCATATAGAATGCCTGTTCGGGCAATTCATCGTGCTTGCCTTCGACGATTTCCCTGAACGCCTTGACCGTATCCTGACGCGCCACATACTTGCCCGGGCTTCCCGTAAACACCTCGGCAACGAAAAAGGGCTGAGACAGGAAACGCTGGATGCGGCGAGCCCTTCCGACGATTCTCTTGTCGTCTTCGGAAAGTTCGTCCATCCCGAGAATGGCGATGATATCTTGCAGGTCCTTATATTTCTGAAGGGTTTTCTGGACCGAGCGGGCAACATTGTAATGTTCCTCGCCGACAATCATCGGGTCCAGGATCCGGGAGGTTGAATCCAGCGGATCGACTGCCGGGTAGATTCCGAGTTCTGCTATCTGACGGGACAGGACCACAGTGGCATCCAGATGGGAAAAGGTCGTCGCCGGAGCCGGATCCGTCAAATCGTCCGCCGGGACGTACACTGCCTGAACAGATGTGATGGACCCTTTTTTGGTCGAAGTGATTCTTTCCTGAAGGCCTCCCATTTCAACGGCAAGCGTGGGCTGGTAACCGACCGCGGAAGGCATCCGCCCCAGCAGGGCGGAAACTTCAGCTCCCGCCAACGTGAAACGGAAGATATTGTCGATAAAGAACAGGACATCCCGATTTTCCTCATCGCGGAAATACTCGGCCTGCGTCACGCCCGTCAGGGCCACCCGCAACCGTACGCCAGGAGGTTCGTTCATCTGGCCGTAAACGAGACTCGTCTTGTCGATGACCTTGGATTCCTTCATTTCGTTCCAGAGGTCATTGCCTTCACGGGTCCGTTCTCCAACACCGGCAAAAACGGAAAACCCTCCGTGTTCCATTGCGATATTCCTGATCAGCTCCATGATGATGACGGTCTTTCCCACACCGGCTCCGCCGAACAGCCCTGTTTTTCCGCCTTTGGCAAAAGGGGCGATAAGGTCGACGACCTTGATGCCCGTTTCAAAAACTTCGGTCGAACTGGCAAGCTCTTCAAAACTCGGCGGTTCCTTGTGGATCGACCGGCGGGATTCAGCCGTGATCGGACCGGCTTCGTCTATGGGATTGCCCAGAACATCCATCATTCTACCCAGAACAGACTGGCCGACCGGCACCTGAATCGGACTGCCCGAATTTTTCACCTTCATTCCCCGAACCAGTCCATCGGTTGTCGCCATGGCGATAGAGCGAACGACCCCTTCCCCGATCTGCTGCTGGGTTTCCAGAACAATATCCGACTCTTCTACGAGCAATGCAGAATAGATGTCCGGGACGCTTCCTTCCGGAAAGCGGACATCCACGACCGGCCCGATAACCTGTACAATTTCTCCCGTCTCCATACCCTCAGCACTCCTTGATCTATTTTGATTGGCCGACAATCTTTCAGCCTTGGCTGATCGCTTCCGCTCCCGAGGAAATTTCCGAAATTTCCCTTGTGATATTGGCCTGTCTCAGTTTGTTATAGGTCAACGTCAGGCCATAAATGACTTCCTTCGCATTGGCCGTGGCATTTTTCATGGCGATCATTCTGGCGCTGTATTCACTCGCGAAGTTCTCGAGAACCCTCTGGAAGATCACCGTTTCGAAATAGCGGGGAATCAATACCTCCAGTATTTCCCGGCGGCCCGGCTCAAAAAGATATTCTCCCGTCAGGCTGGATGGCACTTCCTCCGTCAGAATCCTGGGATCAATCGGAAGAAGCTTTTCATGCCTCGGCTTCTGGGACATGATCGACTCAAACTGGGTATAAAAAATCCAGACCTCTTCCCAGTGTCTTTTTTCATAAAACTCTTCGATCACAACCTGGGTTGCCGGAAGAATCTCCTCGATGGTCCCGCGGTCCTTGACCCCATGGATCACCCCCTGAAGCGGAAAACCCGACCGTCGGACAAAATCTCTTCCGTTCCGGCCAATCGTCACAAATTCAAAGTTGACTTCCGGCCGTTCCTTCATGAAACGGGTTAACGAACGGAACAGGTTCGCATTGATCGCGCCGCAAAGGCCCCTGTCCGTGGACACCAGAACCACCCCGGCAGTCTTGACCGGGCGCACTTCAAAGTATGGATTGGGAAAGGACCTTTCCAGATAGGCAATCCGGTGCATCAGTTCGTAAATTTTTTCCGCATAGGGTCTTGTGTCCATCACCCTTTGCTGGGCCTTCCGCATTTTCGCGGAGGCGACCATTTCCATGGCTTTCGTAATCTGCCGGGTATTCTTGACAGATTTGATCCGCGAACGGATAGATCGGAGGGAAGGCATCCCCTAGGACTCCTGAAAGATATTCTGGAAACTGGCCAGAAGAGATTTCAACTGTTCGGTTGTCTTGTCTGAAAGTGCTTTTTCTTCCCGGATCGTCTTGAGGAGGTCGGCACCACTGGCGTCCAGATAAATGGAAAGTTCTTTTTCATAACGGGAAACACTCGCTGGCTTGATGCCGTCCAGGAAACCGTTGGTGGCCGCAAAAATAATGGCGATCTGCTTTTCCACCGGAATAGGGGAATAGTGGGATTGCTTGAGAATTTCTGTCAGTCTGAGACCCCGTTCGATTTGGTCCCGCGTCGTCTTGTCGAGATCCGACGCAAATTGGGCGAACGCCGCCAGTTCCCGGAACTGGGCCATTTCCAGCCTCAATTTACCGGCGACCTGCTTCATGGCCTTGATCTGGGCCGCGCCACCCACCCTGGAAACGGAAATTCCGGGGTTAATGGCGGGGCGGATTCCCGAATAAAAAAGGTCGGTTTCAAGATATATCTGCCCGTCCGTAATGGAAATGACGTTTGTCGGAACGAAGGCGGACACATCGCCCGCCTGCGTTTCGATGACCGGAAGGGCGGTCAGGGACCCCCCTCCATGATTTTCATCCAGCCTCGCGGCCCGTTCAAGGAGACGGCTGTGCAGATAAAAAACATCTCCCGGATAAGCCTCCCTGCCCGGTGGACGCCGGAGCAGGAGGGAGAGCTGGCGATAGGCCCAGGCGTGTTTTGTCAAATCATCGTATACGATGAGGGCGTCCTGGTTCCTGTCCCTGAAATACTCTCCCATGGCGCACCCGGCATATGGGGCAAGATACTGGAGGGCAGCCTGTTCAGACGCCGATGCGGAAAGAACGATGGTGTATTCCATCGCCCCGTTTTTTTCGAGAATATTGACGGCGTTCACCACACTGGAAGCTTTTTGTCCGATCGCCACATAAATACAGACAACATTCTTCCCCTTCTGGTTCAGGATGGTGTCAAGGGCGATTGTCGTTTTTCCCGTCTGCCGGTCTCCGATAATCAATTCCCTCTGGCCTCGACCGATCGGAATCATGGCATCAATGGCCTTGATGCCCGTCTGAAGAGGAACACCCACGGCTTTCCGGGTCGCGACCCCGGGAGCGATTTTTTCGACGGGAGACGTCATTTTGGCGTTGATATCACCTTTCCCATCGATCGGCTGACCCAGGGCGTTGACAACACGACCCACCAGCTCCGGCCCGACAGGAACCTCCATCACGCGTGACGTCGTCCGGACTTCGTCCCCGGCACGAATATCTTCCGTCGCCTCAAGAAGTGCCGCTCCGACCTCATTTTCCTCAAGATTCAGGACAAGGGCCTTACCCCCCCTGACCAGCTCCAGCATCTCACCGGCTTTTGCTTTTTCGAGCCCCGCAATCCGGATAATGCCATCGCCGACCTCAAGGATTGTTCCGCGATCGTCCGAGATGACACCTCCCCGGAAGGCGTTCAGACCTTTCAGTATATCGCTCGTGATTTCCGTGCTTTTCAAGGTTTTCACATCCCCCATCTCATTTCGGGCTTATGCCCGCTCCAGAAGCTCCTGCTTCATCCGGTTCAGCCGTCCTTTCAGACTGCCGTCCCACACATGTGTTCCCGCCTGAATGACCAGGCCAGCGATCAATGCCGGATCCGTATTCCAGTCTGCACGTACCTTTCTGTTCCCGAACGAAACCGCCAGAGAGTTTTCAATTCTCCGCTTTTCCCCCGCATCCAGCGCGCTTGCCGAGCAGACCGATATCTCCACCTGCCGGGTCCTGGCAAAAAAACCTTTTCTCATTCCCGCACGAATATAGGGAATGGCGTTCCAGAGATCTTCCAGAATCAGGGCGCCCTGAAAAATATTGAAGACTTCAGGAGAAAGAGCGAGCCCCGCTTTTTCCATGACATCCCGAAAAAGGGCCAGTTTTTCTTCAAGCGGAATGCTTCGCGTCAAGGAAATAGCCCTGACCTTCCTGTTGAACCGAAGAGATTCCAGAATTTCCAGGGCCTTGTCCCAGGCTGAGAAAGAATTCTCGTCTTCCTGAATCTGTCCGACCAGATATTCGATCAGTCGTTTGGACATCGCTTCTGTCTTTTTGCCTATCTTCATCCCGCCTTCTTTGGCTCAGATCTGACAGCGCCGCTTTCGACCGCCCTGATGGCCCTGTTGATAAACACCATCTTCTGCGTTTCGTTCAGGTTTTCCTCCAGAACGGATTCAATCCCCCTCACAACCAGAGAGACCGTTTCTTTCCTGAGATCATTTTTCACGCGTTCCACATCGGCCTGGATTTGGGCTTCCGCTTTTTTCAGCCGAGACTCGACTTCAAGCATGGCTTCTTTTTGTTTTTCTTCTCTCAACACACGGCCCATTTCTTCCGCCTGACGCAAGATTTCCTCTGCCTGACTCCGGGCTTTTGCGAGAAGTTGTTTCTGCTCCTCCAGGATTTTTGCGGATTCTTCCCTGTTTTTCCGGGCAGCTTCGAGGTCAGACGCGACCCGGTTTTTTCTCTCATCCAGAACCTTTACCAGAGAAGGGAGGAGAATTTTCCAGACGATAAAAAGCATCAGGAAAAAGGACAGGACAGTCCACATCCCGAGAGAAGAAAAAAACCGGGCATCAAACTGCGGCATCTGCAATCCTTTCTGTGACTTCCACGGCCTGCTTCCCTGTCATCCTACTTCCGGAGACCCATAATGATAAAGGCGATCACGAGCGCATAAAGGGCCACTGCCTCGGAAAGCGCAAAACCCAGCCACATGTATTTCGAGACCCGGCTCTCGACTTCGGGCTGACGGGCGACCGCCTCGATCATCTTGCCGAAAATATAACCTATACCAGCACCGGAACCGGCGACCCCGATAGCGGCAGCACCCATACCAATCAACGCAGCAGCGTGTACATCCATGAAAATTGACCCCCCGTTTGGAATGACCCTAATGATTGAGCTTGACAGCCTGGCCGATATAAACGGCAGACAGGATGGCAAAAATATATGCCTGGATAAAGGCCACAAGGACCTCCAGGAGATACAGGACGACGGAAATCGAAAATGGAAGCCATTTCAGATAAACCGCCAACGTCCCGGTCAGAGTAAACAAGACAAAAAGGATGGTATGACCAGCCGTCATGTTCGCAAATAGACGAACAGCCAGGGAAAGAGGCCTTGCCAGCTGGGATATGATCTCGATGGGAATGATCAGCGGCAACATCCAGGCCGGGACCCCTTCAGGCACCAGAACACCCAGAAACTTTATGCCGTGCTTGGCAAAGCCGATCACCAGACTTGCCAGATAAACCGCCACAGCGAGAATGCCTGTCACCACCAGCTCGGAGGTTACGGTAAACATATGCGGGACCAGACCCAGAAAGTTCCCCAGGAAAACCAGCAAAAAGATTGAAAGGATCCAGGGGAGATACTTTTTCCTGTTTTCAACTCCGATATTTTCGTCCACCACCTTCGCCATGGATTCATACAGCATTTCGACGAGGGCCTGAAACCTTCCGGGAATCACCGCGGCTCGCACACGAATGTGCAGGGCCCCCAAAAGCGCAACGGTACCGATGATCCAGAAGGAAACAACCGCTTCGGTAACGGGTAACCCGTACCCCAAGAGGTGCCACATGAATATTCTATGGAGGAAAAACTCTTCCAACGGATTGCTGTTCAAAAACCTACTCCCGCTTTTTGGGGCTCTTGTCATGCGGTACCGGGTCGGTCATCCGGGTCACTGTCCGGAAAACCATCCAGAACCCTGCGCCCCCGCCAATCAAAAGTCCGATAATGGACAATCCCGGAAAAAACCGCATGTTGAGCCGGGAATCAAAAAAATAGCCGATTCCGGCACAAACAAACGTGGTCACAACCAGCTGGATCCCGATCTGGGTTATAAATACAAAACCGTTTCCTTTGTTCTCGCCCATGGAAGTGCCTGCACCTTACCATCCGGGAGGCCGGAAACGCCAGAAGAGGAGAAACGGGAATGAGCTCGGCGGGCCTGCCGCCTGATCCTGCTTCGGAAAGCCCCCGCTCGGGGATTGTCAATGAATATTTTCCAAGAAAAAATCTATACCATTACATCAAAATGGATTTTATTTTTCAATACCCGCTTTACCTTTCATTAGGCCCAGAAAAGGGCCGAATTTTCGAGGCTTGCGGAAAAAATTTCACGAAAACGTGCCGTATCCGCGCCAAAACGACACGATGATCACATGCCAGAGTCGATGATGAGAACCCATCAAACCAACAAATAAAGGATCAATATACGAGGAGTTGACCGGAAAATCCCCATCCCCTACACTGTGGCATGGTTTTAAACAGGCTTCTTTATCTGATATACGGATATATTCTGGTCTTCCTTACAGGCGGGACGCTGGTCTTTACCCTTTTTGTGACACCCGTGCTGTTTCGCTCCCTGGGCAAAAACCAGGCGGGGCATGTGGTCGGAGTCCTCTTTCCTCCCTATTTTCATCTTCTTTTCATTTTCTCCCTGGTGGCCTTATTCCTTCAGGGAGCACGGTACTTTCTGAACAAGACGACGGGAAAAATATCTTTCATCTCCTGGGGAATCCTCGTGGTCATGACGGGGTATCTGGCGCTCTTCCTGGGCCCCAGAGCCATGTCATCCCGCGCCGCCTGGTTCGCCCGTCCGGAAGACGCCTCTCTCAAGGCCGCATTCGACTCCCTCCACCAGCAATCGGTGCTCCTGAACGGATTCATCCTCGCAGGTTACCTCGCCCTGACGCTTTTTCTGCTGACGGAAACCCACTCCACTCCCGCAGGAAGGAGAACAAGCCCCTGACATCCTGAAAAACCCAGTCAGGAGCAAATCGGGGATTTTCCATCGGATCTCCGAATCCCCAGGTCACACCAATGGTCATCACCCCCGCGCGACGCCCGGCCTCCATATCGATGACGCTGTCGCCAACCAGAACAGTCCTGTCTTTCCTGACGCCGAATTTTTCGATCATCCCGATCACCGGAGCGGGATCGGGCTTTCTGAGCTTAAAGGTGTCTCCACCGACAATTTCGCGAAAAAAATGAACGGCTCCTAATCTGTTGATCAGTTCACGGCAGAGGTCTTCCCGTTTATTGGAAAGGATGACGTGCAAAACGGGAATCTCTTCCAGGATGTCCTGAACGCCAGGAAAGAAACGCGTCTCGTCCGCGATGTGGTCCCGATAATAATCCAGAAAAATCCCGATAGCCTTTTCCCGTTCCGCGTCCGGGACATGTTCCGGTAACGCCCGGTTGACCAGATAGCGCACACCGTTACCGACCATCCGGGCAAAATGGTCGTCGCTGACGGCTTCATAACCCAGGGTCTGAACCGCTACATTGGTCGCCCGGACGAGATCCCTCCGGGAGTCTACCAACGTTCCGTCGAGATCCCACAGGATCAACCGTTCTTCATTGATATCGGCACGGCTCATGGACGTTTGCCCGCATCATCGGAATTCCGCATCTGATCCCCCAAAAGATTGAATACAATGACGATACTGACGATCACCAGACCCGACAGCAAAAGCCAGGGGGCCGCCTTCATGGCCGGCAGCGACTGGGACTCCGCCAGAATGTTTCCAAGGCTCGGGTGGGGCTCGGAAACCCCGAGACCCAGGAAAGACAAACCCGCCTCTCCGACAATGAAAGCCGGGATCGACAGGGTGAGGGCCACCAGCAAATAGTACGACATGTTGGGAAGAATATGCCGGATCCAGATCCCCCACCATGATACCCCCACGGATCGCGCCGCCAAAACGAATTCTTCCTCCCGAAGACTTCTGGCCACCCCCCTCACGACACGGGCGAGACCGGCCCATCCGACAAAAGCCAGGGCGCCGGTCACAATCAATGTCACTTCCATGGTGGAAAGCCCCGGCGGAAAAACCGCCCGGATCCCCATCAGGAGATAGAGAGACGGTATCGCCATGAATATCTCACCGACGCGCATGACCAGCTGGTCCACCCATCCTCCGCTGGTCCCCGCCAGGAGTCCCGCCAGCACACCCACAAAAAAAGAGATCGAAACAGCGGAAAACGACAGGAGAAATGAAAACCGGACCCCATAGAGGAGGCGGGAAAACAGGTCACGACCGAGCAGGTCAAGCCCCAGCAAGGATATTCTTCCCGGACGCCCCACACAAAAAAGGTGATGTCGGGCCGAGAACAAACCCATCCAGCGGTATCGTTCCCCCCTGCAGAAAAACCGCACGGGAACCCATTTCCCCGGCACTCTCCGGAAATGATGGAGGACCGGATCTGCAAGCGTCATGACCGGAACCTCCAATCGTCCCCGATGGACGGAAGGCCACACCGGCGGCATGTAACTGAGGTCAAAACGGACGCTGTCATAGCGGTAGGGGGCCAGGAACTCGGCAAACAACCCGGAAACAAAAAACACCAACAGGATCGTCAACGGTATCCGGGACCGGCGGAAAACAACCCCCGTTTTTTTCGTCTTCATTTCGAACCTTCTTCCCGGATTCGGGGGTCGAGGAGATAAAGGGCCCCGTCAGCCAGCATGTTGCCCAGAAGGAGCATGGCAGAACCTGCCAGAATACCGCCCATGACGAGATAAAGGTCTTCCGTCAGTACGGCATGAAGCATGAGCCGTCCCATCCCGGGCCACCCGTAGACCATTTCCACAAAGGCCGCTCCGGAAAGGAGACCGCCCAGCTCCATGCCGAAAAGGGTGATCAGGGGATTGACGGCGTTTCGGAAGAGATACCGGTACCTCAAAATCGAAGGAGACAAACCTCTCGCTCTGGCCGCAGCAAAGAAGGGTTTGCTTTCGGCCTCCATCACGGATGACCGCATCAGCCGATAGAGAACACCAAAACTTCCGAGGGCCAGCGTCAGGGCGGGCAGGGTGAGATGGCGCAGGAGATCCAGCCATCCGGCAACGCCTCCGCTTTCGGCTCCCCCGACATTATGGGCTCCCCCGATCGGAAACCAGCCGGTCGCTCCGGCCAGCAGTACACCGAGAAGGGCGAGAAAAAAAGAGGGGATGGAAATGGAAAGGTAGGAAAACCCGGTCAGCGTCCGGTCCAGCCATCCGTTCGGCCTCGACGCGCCATAGACAGCAAAAGGCAGCGCCACACCCCACGACAGGCAGACAGCCGAGGCGGTCAGGAGCAAGGTGAGGGGAATCCGGGACAGAAGCAACTGTACGACGGGAACATGGTAGGAAAACGAGTACCCGAGATTCCCCCTGAACAGGGCCCCGATCCAGTCCAGAAACTGGACATAGAAAGGTTTGTCCAGACCATACAGAACGTTCAGTCTCCGGATGATTTCGGGGGAAACCTGGGGGTTCATCGCCATCTGGGAGAGGAAGTTTCCGGGAGCCATGTGGATCAGGAGAAAAGACAGAAAAAGGATACCCAGGAGAACAACGGCGAGATGAAGAAGTCGCGTCAGGATTTTCCGGATCATGATGGGGCCAGCACCGCCTTCTGGAACACCTGGCTGATGTGGGGAACCACCCCGCCCAGCGGCGTCGGGCGGATTCCCCCCAGGGTGTCGCGCACGGCGGTGATCTGGTCGGGGGTCACCAGATCGATCAGCGGAACCTCGTGGTGGGCGATCACCTGCCACTGGTCGTATATTTTTTTACGCGCCACAGGATCGAGCGTCGTGTCCCCCAAGTCGAACAGCCGGTCCACTTCGGCTTCCCATGGCTGATCGGGCCTGGGTTCCCTCGGATTCCAGAGATGCAGAAACCCCGACGATTTCCAGACGGAGGCGTCGCCGTGCGGATCGATGACCCCGGTCAGCCCGAAAAGAAGCATCTCCCACTGGAAACTCGTCATGACCATGGTCGCCAGCATATTGAACTGGAGGGGGACGATCCGGACCTTGATCCCCACATCTTTCAGGTTGGCCTGGATGATCTGGGCCATCTGGATGCGCTCTGGGCTTTCAGTATTGGTCAGAAGGATCACAAGAACCCGATGGCCTTCGTCGTCGAAAAGACGCCCCCGATTGTAACGAAACCCGGCCCGGACAAAACAGGAACGGGCTTTCTCGGGATCGTACGGAAAAGGATGGAGATGGTCGTTGAAAAAAGCCTTGACGGCTCTCGGGACGGGACCCGCGATGGGCTCTCCCATTCCGTTCAGGACGATATTGATCAGGGCCGTCCTGTCGATGGAGAGCGCCACCCCCTTGCGGAAGAGCCTGTTTCTGAACCAGCGGATTTTCCACGCCGGAAGAGGAGCCCGAGGGTTCTGGTTGAACGTTACAAAAGACTCGGAAAGCGACGGCCCGCGGACAAGAAGCCGGAAAGCCTCCTTCTTCTGGACGGGTTTCAGGACGGCCATCTGTTGTGGAGAGACCCCGTACAGGTCCGTCTTTCCGGTCATGAACCGGATCAAGGTGCTCGTGTCGTTCGGAACGATCCGCAGAATGAGCCGGGACAGGCAAGGCATCGGACAGCCCGGAGACGGTTTCAGCCCCACGGGAGGACGGTAATGGGGGTTTGCCGACAATACGACGAGTTGTCCCGGAAGGTATTTTTTGAGAACGAAAGGACCTGTTCCGACGATATGTGACAGATCTTCCCGAACAGACCACGACTGGTTGAACCGGCCCTTTTTCACGACAGGCTCGAGGATGTGCCGTGGAAGAATTTCCACCCCCATTGTCTCCAGCAGGGGGGCAAAAGGACGGGCGGTTTTGACAATAACGGTATCCCTTCCCCTCCGCTCCACGATGAAGGGTTTTCCATCCACCATCAGCTCCGACCGGATGGCCGTCGCCACCGCCGGGTTGTAATAGATTTCGCGGAACGTAAAAACAACATCCCTGGCGTCAAACGGAACCCCGTCCGACCAGACGAGACCGGACTGAAGATGAAAGACCACCTTGCGTCCGTCCTTGCTGACTTTCCAGTCCCGGGCCAGGTCCGGTTTGATCTTCCCGCTGACCGGTGACTGTCTGGTCAACCCGCGGAACAAATAGCCAAGAATCTGTGTACTCGTTGTTTCTGTCGCCAGCGCCGGATTGAAGGTCTTCGGATCCGAAACAACATCCAGCACCATCATTCCCCCGACGGGGGAAGCGCGGGGAACGACTTTCCAGGATGCATGACCGGAACCCTGGCACCCACCCGAAACAAGAACCATAAGGGATAGGCCCAGGAAAAAAAACCTCCGACGCCGGCCCACAATCAGGGGGTCTTTGTTTTCGGGGGGGCGGCGGCGGGCAGAGACTTGATGGGAGCGTTCAGGAGGAGGGAGGGGCCGACAGGACTCTGCCGGATCAGTGACAACGACAGGGACGTCACCATAAAAAGAGTTGCCAGAACCACGGTCACCTTGCTCAAAAACGACGAAGCCCCGCGGGCGCCGAAAAGCGACTGGCTGGATCCCCCCAGCATGACCCCCGTATCCGCTCCCTTTCCGGATTGCAGGAGGACGGCCCCGATGATCAGGACGCAGGTCAGGACATGTATGATTGTGATCAATGTGGTCATGAGGCATTCACTCCTTCAGGGAAATCAGCATCGTTCAATCGATATCAGCGCAGGGCCTTCACCGAATCCAGAAAAACGTCCGGATCCAGCCACGCGCCACCTACCAGAAAACCGGAAAGCTCTTTCAGTCCGGATAACAAACCGATATTGTCCAGGTTGACCGATCCCCCATACAGGAACCGGGGGAGTTCAGGCCAGGGGAAACCCTCCGAAACGGCGGAAAGAACATTCCGGATATCATCCGGAGAGGCATTGATGCCCGAACCGATCGCCCATACCGGCTCATACGCGAGAAAGACAGGCGTGTCGTTCCCATTTTTCCGGGCGCCCGCGACTTCATCCGCCACGCAAGTCAGCTGTTGCCGGAGAACCGAAAGGGTGGCTCCTGCATTCCGCTCCTCGAGCGACTCCCCGAAGCAGACGACGGGAATGGCGCCGGCATTCAGACAAAGCCCCGTCTTGATGGTCACACCGGCATCCGTTTCCCCGAAGTAACGCCGTCTTTCGGAATGACCCAGGATGGAACCCGTCGCGCCCGCGTCCTGGATGTTCCGGACACCGACCTCTCCCGTAAAAGCCCCTTCCGTTCGCGTCGAAACGTCCTGGGCGAACACCTTCACCGGAAGATGCCGGCGACGCACCTCTTCCGCAACAAAATCCAGGTAGACGTGGGTCGGCGCAAGGGCGACTTCCAGAGTTGACCCTTCAAGAATTCCGGACAAGCCATTCTGGTCGAGGACCGACAGGTATTCCCCGATCCGGTCCCGGGTCATGTTCATTTTCCAGTTTGCCACAAGAAACATCCCGCCCCCGGAATTCAGCAGATCAGTGGTCGTTGTCGGGAATCGCCTTCAGACCCGGAAGCTCCTTCCCTTCCAGCAATTCCAGTGCGGCTCCCCCTCCTGTGGAGATAAACGTCATGTTGTCCGCCTCTCCGGCACGGTAAACCGCCAGCGCCGTGTCACCGCCTCCGACGATCGTCAGGGCGTAGGAATTGGCGACCGCATGGGCCATGGCAAAGGTCCCTCGCGAATAGGCGTCGATTTCGAAAACACCCATGGGTCCGTTCCACAGGATGGTCTTGGCATTGTCCAGGACCTCGGAAAACAGCCGGACCGAAGCGGGACCAATATCAAGTCCGGTCCACCCCTTCGGGATTTCCTGGTAGGGAACGATTTTTGTCGGGGCCGAAGGCTCGCGGCTTTCCGCCACGATACAGTCGACGGGAAGATACAGCTTGAATCCGCCCTTTCGGGATTTTTCGAGCATTTCCAGAGGTATGTGGAGCAGATTGTCCTCGACCAGGGAGTCGCCGATTTCAAACCCCATCGCCTTGTAGAATGTAAAAGCCATTCCGCCGCCGATGATGATCTTGTCCACCTTCTCCTGCAGGTTCGCGATGACCCCCAGCTTTCCGGAAACCTTCCCGCCGCCGAGCACAGCCACAAAAGGACGGGTGGGACTGGAAACGGCCCCCTGGAGATAGGTGACTTCCTTTTTCATCAGGAATCCGATGGCGACCGTCTTGACCAGGGACGGGAGTCCGACCACAGACGCGTGGGCCCTGTGGGCCGTCCCGAAAGCGTCGTTGACATAGACGTCGCACAAGCGAGAAAGCTGGCGGGAAAACTCCGGATCGTTGGACTCCTCCCCCGGAGCAAAACGCAGATTTTCCAGGAGGATTACGTCGCCCGGCTCCATTTTGTCGACTTCCCGTTCAACCTTTGGACCCACCACCTGATCCGAGAAACGGATATCCTTGTTCAACAGGCGGGACAGCCGTTTGGCGACCGGCGCCATGCTGTATTTCGGGTCGACTTTTCCCTTGGGTCGCCCCAGATGGGAACCGATGATGACCCTGGCTCCCTCGTCGATCAGGTAGTTGATGGTGGGAAGGGACAGCCGTATTCTTCGGTCGTCCGTGATATGCAGGTCGCCATCCAGGGGAACATTAAAATCCGCCCTCACAAAAACCCTTTTTCCATGGACATCGATTTCGTCGACCGAAACCTTGGACGGGATCATAGGCGCTCCGCGATAAATCTGACCAGATCGCGCACACGACAGGAGTATCCCCATTCGTTGTCATACCAGGCCAGAACCTTGACGAATCGTTTGTCCATGACCCGTGTTGAAAGGCCATCCACGATACTTGAGTGGGGGTTTCCCCGAAAATCGGACGAGACGAGCGGGAGGTCCGTAAAAGCCAGGATCCCGGCCATGGAGGTCGATGAGGCCTCCCGGAAAAGGGCGTTGACCTCTTCGGCGGACACGTCTTTCCCGACAACACAGGTCAGATCGTTCAGGGAAACATCGGGTGTCGGGACCCGGATCGACATTCCGTCCAGTCGCCCCTTGAGTTCCGGCAAAACCAGACCGATGGCGCGGGCGGCGCCGGTAGTGGTAGGGATCATTGACATACCGGCGGCCCGGGCCCGGCGGAGATCCTTGTGCGGAAGATCAAGCAGCCTCTGGTCGTTCGTGTAGGAATGGACGGTCGTCATGAA
>DAHWKF010000057.1 GCA_027343785.1 Leptospirillum sp.
TACAGTCACATTTAATATATGTTTTCCCTTCAGGACGAAGTGTTTTATATATAAAACAATAAACCATTGATTCCTTTGAAAAGCCATAAGACATCAATATATCAATTTTTTTATAATTTTTGATAATATATTTAACCACCGAAAACCTAGCGCTATAAATTATGAACTTTGAAGGGACTAGGTATTCTAAACTAATCCATGATGAAATATTTTTAACAAAAGGATATTCTCCATTTTTATAACAAACAATAGTTCCCTTCATTCCAAGTTTTTTAGCGAGATGGAAAGGAGTCTGTCCGTTATCCTTAACCAAATTCACATTAGTTATAAATAAATTTATTGAAACGAGTTGTTTGTTTGAATTTCCCAAAGTATTCCCTTGATGAAGTCTAAGACTTGTTGGACTATTTTACCGATACATTAAGCTAGTATAGCCAGAACACTAGAGAGAACCACTTCTGGCGTCACGCCCACCAGACAACTCTGATGAGAACAAAAATGTCGAAAATCCCCACATGGGGAACAGGGCACCGGATCCCCCATGGTGATATGCAGCCCTGGCTCACCGAAGGGCCCGGTCTTTCCGGGAGACGAGGACCCGTAAAAAGACAGTGTACGGGTTCCGGAAAGAACCGCCAGGTGAAGAGGACCCGAATCGTTTCCAATATAAAGGCTCGCATCACTGAAGAAAAGGGGCAGGAGATCAATCGGAACCTTTCCGGGAAGAAGGACGGGGGCAGCCCGTGTTCGTCCGGCTATCTCGGTCAGGAGTTTGCTGTCTTCCGGGCCTCCGACCAGGACAAGACTGACATCCGGCAAGACGTTTTTCAGTCGGGTCAATAGGTCTGAAAAATAAAGTGACGGCCATTGCTTGATAGTTCTTTTTGACCCGGGATGAAGCACGATATATTTTTTGTCCCCGGGAAAACCCTCTCTGGACAAAATCGATGACAGGCGCTTTCGGTCCTCTTCTGTATAAAAAATGCGCAGAGGGCGGATACCAGGGGAAAGCCCCAGCGATTTCAGAAGTGTCATATTTTTGAGAACCGCATGGAGGGGATTCCCCGATATCGCAGCAGACAAAATTTTTTGTGAATAGAAAAACGAAGCCCCTTCTCTTGCGTCGGAAAAACCGACAACTTCTCTTCCCCGGGCTATTCTGGCAATCAAAGCGGATCGAAAGAGGCCTTGGGCATCAAGTATAAAATCGTAATGTTCTTCCCGAAGCTCATGCAAAAATTTCTTCAGGGAGGAGAAAAAGGAAGAAGTTCCCCATTCACGACGGGGAAAAGGCAAGACGCGTCGAATACCGGGGTAGCGCTGGACCAGGGGGACGAACTCCCGGTTGGCGACCCAATCGACTATGGCATCGGGATCCTGGTGGCGAATCTGCTCGACCATCGGAAAGGCATGTACGATATCTCCGAGGGAACTGGGTTTAACGATCAGGATCCGTTTTGAAAGAGCCAATGATTCCATTCCGGTCAAATCCTGCCGCAGGGACGCTCAGGAGCGCTTCGGCTTCCCGAATCACCTGGTCCGGCAAGAGTTCTTCCATACAAAGGGTTCCGATCGGACAGCGTCTTTTCATGCAGGGCTGGCACAAAAGATTCCTGTGGACAGAAGCGCACTGATTACCATAGGAAGGCCCCAGTCTCACCGGATCCGTCGGTCCAAAAATACCGAGCGTTCTGGCTCCCAAGGCGGCAGACAGGTGCATCGGTCCAGAGTCATCCGTCAACACCAGGGAAGACTGCGTCATCAGAAATCCTGCTTCCCTGAGAGAAAAAATCCCCGGAAAAAAAGCGACTCTGTTTTTTATACCAGTTTTCTCTGCCCCTGTCTCTTCCTTGAAAAGATAAAATGGTTCCAGAAGTCGTTTCTGGACCTCTCCACCCCCGCCAATAATACCGATCCTGAAACCTTTCCGAGAAAAATGCCGGGCCACCGAGACAAATCGGTCCATCGGCCACTGACGGGTTTCCCAGCTGGCAAACGGGTGAATCAGAATGAAGGGAGCGGGCGAACCCTGCGGCGAGGGTGTTGCCCACCCCATCGAATCCAGCGTCTCCCTGACCCGTTTCTTTTCCTCCTCCGTGATCCGGATATAGAACATCCGGTTGAAGGGAATATCCCCAAGAAGATGTCGGATTACCAGAAAATGCCGGTCGATCAGATGACGCGCAGAAGGAGCGAGTGGTATCTGACGGGAGAAAATCCAGGACCCCTCTTTCATTTTCCCGTATGTCGACGGACTGCCAAGCTTCAGGGAAGAACGGGACAAGCCGGTCAGGATTCCCGACTTCAGGAGTCCCTGAAAATCAAGGACGGCCTGATAACGGTGCAATCGGACATCCCGGATCAAGGTTCTTATGATCCCAAAGGCCAACCCCCATTTTCTGGCGCGATACAGACGCTCAAATTCTGTTCGACGAAAGATAATCAGCCTCTCGATATCGGGATGATCCACCAGAAGATCCGAACATCGGTCCTCGACAACCCAGTCGACAAGAATATCCGGACGGGCCTGTTTCAAGGCAATAATGGAGGGTAAGGTAAAGATCACGTCTCCGATACGACCCAGCAGGACAACCAGAATCCGGCTTTTCCCGGGAAGATTGTGAAAGGGTGGAATCTTGTCTCCTCCTCCGATTGCCTGGCCGTGTTCCACGAGGTTTACAGTTTGGCTCTCAAAAATGACTTTACTTTTGCGATTCATCCGGTGGTCGGGTTTTCCAGCGATTGTGCATCCAGATCCACTGTTCCGGATACTGTCGGACCATGGATTCTATTCGGAACGTGCACAGATCTGTCAATTGCCGGACGGCTTCCTCTTCCGGCAATTCCAGAACAGGAAGGGGCAACCCGAGGTGGACATGGTGATCGGTCGATGAAATCCGCGTGTCAAAGACCGGAAGCAAGTGGGTTCCTAACCTGAAGGAAAGGCGGGCCACACTCGTATAGGTGGCCGCTGGCCGACCGAAGAAGGGGGAAAAAACCCCCTCATCCACCCCCGCGTTTTGGTCCAGAACTGTCACGATGATGCCGTTTTTCTTCAGAATCCGGATCATTGGTCCCGCTCCCCTGTCCTGGAGAATCGAGACGGCTCCCCCAAACCTCTCCCGGTAATCACGAATAAACTCATGGACATTGGGATCCTTGATCCGACGGATGACCACATGGATCTGTTCGGGGATCTCCAGAGCCAGTCGTTTGATGGCCATTTCCCAGTTCCCGAAATGGGCGGAAAACGCCAGAACGCCTTTCCCCTCTTTCAAAAGGGAAAAGACATGTTCAAGCCCTGAAACCTGGACATGTTTTTTGAGCCAATCTTCGTCCAGAACGGGAAACCGGAGAAATTCCGCGCCGACCTGTCCAAAATGCCGGTAAACGTCACGTATCAGACGATCGGCCTCAGGCGTTCCCCGAAGCTCGGGATAGGCAAGTTCCAGATTTTCCCTGGCCAGGAGCGTCTTTTTCCTCGAAAGAATACGGATCATATCACCCAGAGATCGACCGAGGGAGATCGCCCGGTCGTGGGGCAAGATCTGAAAGAGTTTCGCGCACGTCCGGAGGAGGGCCGGGGGGAGATGGGTCCCCTCTTCTTTCGCCATCATGAAATCCCTTGAAGTTTCAGGCGGGACTGGAGGATCCGGATCCATTTCTCCTCCTCTAACCACTCTGTCCGGATCGAAATCGGATGAATGCGCGGATCGGCGTTTCCGTCCCTCCCCCACTTGACCCAGTCTTTTTCGGTGACAAGGATTGTATCCACCCTTTTATGAAAAGATTGTTCCAGTTTTTTTATCCAGACATCTATTCTCGCCCGATCCCGGGAAGAAAAACGGAAATGGTCCGGCAAAGCCAGATGTCCCAGAGGCTTCAGCCCGTAAAATTCGATCATCTTCAAAAATCTCTCTGGCCGGGCAATACCCGACACCACCGCCAGATTCTTTTCCGACAGGGATTGAATGGGCAAGATCCCCTCCGAAGACACATCGCTTATTCCGTTCATACGGACAGAGGTTTTCAGAAGCGGAGGGAAAGAAGTTCTTGGTGTCTTTTGACGGAGAGCCAGATTTGAAAGGAACGCGTGCCATCTGTCCGGAGCATTCACATTGGACCGATCCCATTCGTTTCCGACGTCGACCAGGATGTCCGCCTCCAGGAGACGGGAGGGAAGGTCACGAAATTCCCCTGCAGGCAAAAACGCTTGCATTCCCCTCCAACCTTCTTCGGGAAGATCGGGGGGAAGAATGACGATTTTCAAATCCTGGAAAAGTTCCAGAGACTGAAATCCGTCATCAAGCAAAACAAGATCAACGCCGGCGGCCACAAGGGCCTTCCCCCCCTCCCGTCGATCCGGACTGATGCAATAAAGGGCTTCCGGGTGTTTCAAGCACATGAGGACGGGTTCGTCCCCCACTTCATCGGGGGACGGAATTTCAGGACCATGAAAAACATAAGGAACCTTTCTCAGGCTCCGCCTCCCTCCATATCCTCTGGAAAGAACACCGACGCGGATATTCGACTTTTGGAAATAGTCCAGGAGAGAAAGCACAAGAGGCGTTTTTCCGGCGCCACCTACGGTAATGCTCCCCACAGACACGACCGGAACCGGAAGTTTTTCTGTCTGGAAAATTCCCTTCTGATAAGCTTTTTCCCAGAGATACACACCCAGCGCGTAGGGTCCGGCCAAAGGAATCGCCCAGGTTCTCCGGGAACTCAAAACTTCTCCGGAAGGTTCCGGAAGGAAAGTTCCGGGACAAAATTTATCAGCGCATCCAATGTTTTTTGCCGGGAACCTTTCATCGATTCAAATACCTGTCTGGCATTTTTGCCTCGCTCCTGTCTCTCGGAAGGAATGTTGACCAGAGATTCCACCACCGTTCGAACCTCCGCGGCATTCTTGATCCGGATTAAGGCCTTTTGCTTTTCCAGTTCGTCCACCAACCCCAAAATGTGATCGACGTAAGGCCCGCAAATCATCGGAATACCCGCGGCGGCCGCGTCGATCGGGGTATGGCCACCGACAGGATCCAGCGTTCCCCCGATCACAGCGATATCGCACAGACAGGTCAGTTTCCGCAACTCTCCATAACTGTCCAGAAACGAGATCAGGATTTCCTCTTCCCGCATGGCCAGGGAAACATCTTTTTTTTGTCCCGACCGGAAAGAAACACCGGAGGGAAGAAACTGTCGGAAATCGTTTATTTTGTCGAGATGTCGGGGGGCGACGATCAGATGCAACCGAACGGATGATGACCGTTGCCATCCCTTGAACGCTTCCAAGAGTCGATCGGTTTCCGGGGGATGGAAGGAGGAAAGCAGGATCCGGCATATCGTCGGGTTTTCCTTGTCCACGACAAACCGGTTCTCATTTTCTGCGAGCCATTTTTCAAGGTTGGAATCGGGTTTTTCGCCACCACAGGGATCGGGGATGTCCCACTTGATATTACCGACGATCTGGATCGATTCGGGAGACACCCCCAGGATCTGATAGCGTTCTGCGTCTATGGGGGTCTGAACAAGGACTGGCGCGAATGAATTGAGAAGGGGAGAAAAAAGGGTCCGAAATCTTCTGATGCGGTTGAACCCCTTTGTCGAGAGACGACCGTTCACCACCCCCACCCTTATCCCCAAATTCAATGCCGATGCCAGCATGGACGGCCAGATTTCCGTTTCAAAGAGGAGGATTCCAGCAATTTTCCGGCTTTTCAGAAAGGGAACCCAGAGATCCGGAAGATCGACCGGCGCCAGGAAGACCGGCAAATCAGGAAATTGTTTCTTCAACGCCTCCCGTCCGGTCAGCGTTGTCGTTGTCAACACAAGAGGAGTCTTCCGGGACAAATCTTCGATCAGCGGAATCGCGGCATGCGCTTCTCCCAGACTCGCCAGATGGAAAAGAATACGCATTCCGGAGTTTCCTTCCCGATCCCCTCCGGAAAGACCCAATCGTTCCCGGAAATGCAAACGGTTTTTGGGAGAAAAAAGCCAGATCCCACCTAAAATCGGAAGTATGAGGGGCCATGAAAGGCGATTGATTGCACGCAAGATCAGATAAATGGTCCGGGATGTCATGTCATGCGGAGTCCGCCGGTGTTTCCCCCAAAGCACCGATCGGATTTTCAACACCGAGAGACAAATTCAGGAACTTCCGATATCGTCCTCCGTCGGTTTTCATGAGCTCTTCATGGGTACCGGACTCGACGATCCGGCCCCTGTCCAGAACGTGGACTTTCTGGGCCTTCCGGATCGTCGAGAGACGGTGAGCGATCACAATGGTTGTTCTGTCGCGCATAATGGATTCAAGCGCCTGTTGTATGGCGAATTCAGACTCAGTGTCCAGGGCGCTTGTCGCCTCATCCAGAATCAGGACATCGGGATCCCTGAGAACCACCCGGGCCAGCGCCAAACGCTGGCGCTCCCCTCCCGACAGAAAAATTCCTTTTTCCCCAACTACAGTTTCAAGTCCTTGAGGAAGCCGGGAGATAAAACCGTCCGCATGGGCGATGCGTGTTGCGGCTTCAATATCCTCTCCGGAGACATCCTTCTTGAGACCATATACCAGATTTTCCCGGATACTCTGGTTCATCAGGATCACATCCTGGGTCACGATACCGATCCGATCCCGGAGAGATCGGATGTCGGCTTCCACAATGTTTTTCCCGTCCCACAGGATTTGTCCTCTGGTGGGACGATAAAAAAGAGGAATCAGGTTGACCAGCGTGCTTTTCCCGCTCCCGGAAGGTCCGACTATTGCCACAAAGCCACCCGAAGTGATTTCAAGGGAAACATCCTTCAAGGCCATTTCCGAAAGTCCGGGATAGCCAAACGATACTTTTTCGAACCGGATTTCTTTTGTCAGACGGGAAACGACCCAGCTTGTCTGATCCGAATTCAGAATTTCCAGAGGGCGGGCCATAACCTCCGCGATACGTTCCGCCGCCGCCAGGGAATACTGGATCCCGGACTGGGAATTTGCAAGACCCTTGATAGGCTGGTACAGCATCTGGGCAGCCGTCAGAAAGCCCACCAGCGTGCCAAGGGTCAGATGGCCATGGATGACGGAGTATCCTCCCAGCCAGACTGCGACACCGATTCCCAAGGCCCCGATCGACTCCATGATCGGCGAAAGCATGTTTTCATACTTGACCATCTTGAACTGGCCTTCGGCAAATTCGTGGGAATACCTTCGAAAACGACGAATCTCATCCTCCTCCGAACCCACCGACTTGATCAGCCGGATGGCGGTCAATGTTTCCGCCAGATGCTGGTTGACGTTCCCATAGCGTTCCTGGGAATGGAGAGAAGATTTCCGGAGTTTTTTACCGATCTTCCGGATGGGAATCAATGTGAAGGGTAAGACAAGGAGGATGAAGAGGGTGAGCTTATAGTTGATGTACAACAGGGCGATCAGCATTCCCACTGCCGTGAAGGAATTCCGGAGGAGATCCCTGATGATCTCCGCCACCCCTCCCTGGAGGATGATCGTGTCGTTCGTGACCCGCGACATCAGCTGTCCCGTCCCTTCCCGGCCAAATGCGGAAAGCGGCATCCGGACCAGATGGTTGAAGAGGGATTGTCGGACGTCACTGATCATGAAAAGGGCGGCTTTCTTGAGCATATAGGCCTGCAGAAAGCCCGTGAAGCCTTTGACGGAGAACAGGACAAAAAAGGAAAAAGGAAGAATGAACAACAGTTGGGTATTCTTTTGGGCGAATACCTTGTCGATCAGATCCCTTAAAAGGATCGGAACCCCGCTTGAAACTCCGGCGCTGATGAAAGCCATGATGACCCCACCGATAATCAAAAATCGATAAGGGTGAATCCAGGCATGCAGTGGACCCCGGATTTTCTGGTAGACGGGGTCGTTCCAGAAGAAGATCATCGGTTCCTTTTGAGCAAGAAGTGTGAGTGGGAATGGGAATTTCCCACATTGGGTTCAATTTTCTATTGTTTCTATTGCATTTTATAACCTGAAGCCAGACAGAATCTATTAAAAAAGGTCAAACGAAAAAGGAACCCCAGTCGAATTTACTGTTTTCTTCCAATGGGATGGGCTGTCCAGGATCTACTCGGGCATCAGATTCAATATTTCTGCAGCAAGTTTACCTGATGCACCGGACGACCCCAGATTCAGACGGACTTTTTCGAGTTCTTCTTTCATGTAACGATATATCTCCTGGCTGTCCAGGATCTCTTGAACCTTCAGAAATATGGCCTGCGAAGATGCCTCTTCCTGTATCAACTCCGGCATGATGGTTTTCCCAGCGATCAGATTCACCATGCCAATGGCCGGTACCCTCACCAGTCGCTTGGCAAGATGGTACGTAAAGGAATTCATGATGTAGACGATGACCATCGGAACCCCCAGAAGTGCTGTTTCCAGAGTCGCAGTTCCACTCGCCAGCACCACCAGGTCACAGGCCTTCACCGTTTCCCTGAAGCGATGGAGAACACG
>DAHWKF010000139.1 GCA_027343785.1 Leptospirillum sp.
CGGTTGGCACCGGAGCGGACAGCTCCATGTTCCGGACAACGTACGGCTGGTGTTCCTGCCATCCTATTCCCCGGAACTCAACCCGGTGGAACACTTCTGGGAGGAACTCCGGGAAAAGCATTTTCACAATCTTCTTTTTAAGAACCTTTCAGGCCTTGAAGATTGCCTGGAGAAAGCCTTGCTGTCGTACGAACAGAATCCGAAAGAGGTGTTTTCCTTAACCTCCTGGGATTGGATTACAAACATCATCTTGAATGCAAATTAGAATCAGACGGAACCCTGGGTGAATGCCCGAATTGATCCCAGAGGTTTTTCTCCTGCCTTCTCCAGGTTTGTTGGCTTGGCCAGACAAAATCGAACTCCGGATTTTCTCTTTACCCTTGATTCTCTCCCGTTAGTGCCCTGATCCGGTCTTGAACGACAGGAAGACTCCTATTTTGGGGGCTGTCGATCAGGAACAAGCATTACTTTACTGCAGAAACCCGTTCACCCAGTCCTTCAGGATATTGCTGTTGATATGTTGACCGGGAGCGAGGGGTATCGTGACTGTCTTTTCGACGGGAGCAGCGGCTTTGGGTTTTTTGACCGAAAAATGCAGGATCAAATGGGCGTTTTTCAGCCCCATATCGTTTTTGGGCAAGGCAAAATAGAGGAATCCCCCCCGCAAGGAACCATTCTGGAGCAAGACGTTTTTGACAAAGGCCTTGTAGGTGAGATCCCGGCCGAACGGGCTGTCCTGGGGGGAAGGCTGGGTAAAAGGAGTCGGCAGCACCCAGATGACCGATCCCAGTCCCAGCGTGACAACGGTAAACAGAATCAGACCGGTATAATAGAGTGTCTCCTTGACGACGATGTACGGGTGCTTCGCCTGCCAGGCGATATCGTAGACCGCGTTGGGCGTGACCGCGGGATAGTAGTGTCCGTTGCTGATGATGTAGGCCGAATCGACAAGAAACTTCGCCGTTGACGGATCGTCGGATTCGAGGGTGACCTGTAGCGGGAGAATGTTCTTTCTCCAGAGGCCGTTCCTGCCAAACAAGGCGTGAATCTTGTGCGGCGTGTTGTAGGGATTGATTCCGACCTGGATATCGGTATCATTGACCGTGGCCCGGGTTTGCAGTTGGGCCGGAGGCGTCAGGGGCGCGGGTTTTGCCGTATAAAAAGACGTGCAGGATGTCAGAAGGAATGTGAATGTCGTCAAAAGCAGGGTGATCCGGAACGAACGGCTATGGGACATGTGTCGGGAGGCCTCCTGTTGGGGGTCTCCAACGCCCGACCCGGGGAGGCCCCGACAGGAGATGGTCGGGACAAAAAATAATTTGGGTGTGGGAATCAGGGCATGGGACCAAAAATTGGATTGGATTGCCGGACCAGACAGGCGAACTCTTCCGGGTTTGTCCGACCCGGGAAGTCCATTCGAACAACTTTGATCAGATTGTTGCACAAGATCCCGGTGAGAACAACCCCGGAGGATGGACGGAAGGTGGAAATGAAAGGCCTAAATCCTGGTTTTCTCAGGTTATTGGGGATCCTGGGGGTCTTGTATTTTCTCTGTGGGCCCCCTCCCGCCTGGGCCATTGAGGAGCAGTTTTTCGGAGAAGCCGCTCCGACGATTGGCGGTAGCGGCACCGCCGGACATGATCTGGGAACCGGATACGGGTTCGGATGGGATCTGGGGGACTGGGTGTTGCCGGATCTGAAGCTCCGGGGAGGGGTTCAGTGGATCCTGTTTCCTGGGGTCGGTGCCAACAGCAACAACGCTCTGGAAGCGATTCCCATCACTTTTGGCATGGAGTACATCCCCCCGGGACTGGGGTCGTCGTCTTCCCGGTTTTACGGGTACGGCGTGCTGGACGCGGGGGTCTTTCCCGCGATCCAGACCAATCAGACTTTTTCTTCCTTCAATCCGACCGTGGATATCGGCGTGGGGGGAAACTTTCCGGTGACCGGACGGCTGGCACTTTTCCTCGAAGTGAAGGCGGCTCTCGTCATGAACACTTTTTACCGGTTTGTTCCCCAGACCTACGGACAGATGTTCTTTTATGTTCCGGTCTCCTTCGGTTTCGTTTTCTGACAGGTCTTCCTTGACGGGCGTTTATCCTTCCGGAGAGGAAAGAGGCTCCAGAGGGGGGTCGGAAGGGGAAATCCGGGTCCGTCCGGCGCCGGTCACCCCCAGGAGAAAGGCGACCCCCGCGATGGCGGCCAGCACCAGAAAAGTCCTGTCGATTCCGGCGAGTTCCGCCAGGTGACCGGCCACGATCTGGCTCAAAAACCCTCCGGCCGAAATCATGGCCCCCATGAAACCGATCATGGCGTTGAAGCGCCCCGATCCCTTGGCGATATCCGAGACGAGAACCGGCAGCAGGACGGAAAGGATGCCGGTGGCGATTCCGTCCAGGATCTGGATTTCCAGGATTTCCGTTTGCGTATGGGCGACCGACAGGAAAAATCCGCGTGCGGGAAGGAGGAGCAGGCAGACGAGAAAGACCGGACGGGAGCCAACCAGACGGAGAAGGAAGGGTGTCAGGAGGGAGAGGACCGTCATGACCGTCTGGGTGACCACAATGGCCCAGGCGATAACTTCTCCGGGGGGTTCCGGGAGCCGGCTGGCCAGTTTTTCACCGGCCAGCGGCAGCATGGCCGTATTGGCGACAAAGAACAGGAAAATGGTCAGGAAAAAAAAGAAGACCGACGGCTTCAATAACGCCTGCAAGGAGACGATGCGTCCGTCCGGCCGGGCCTCCCTGGACAGGAGCGGATCGATCGCCCCCCGGGGGATGAACAGAGCCACCAGACCTCCGATGAAGGCGGAAAGACCGTAAAAAAGGAAGACGATTTCCGGATTCCAGTGCCGCGCCAGAAATCCGACGATCAGGGCTCCGGCGACGGAACCGGTGTGGTTGGCCCCCTGGGCCAGTCCCATGACGTGGGGGAATCGTTCCTTTCCAGAAAGCCCCATGGCCATGGCGGAGAGCACAGGAATCATGACGGCGGTCGACACGCCGATGAACCCCTGCGCCAGAAGGACGCGCGTCAGGGAAGGATGCCCCAGAAGCGCGAGGCACCCCCATGCGAAAAGGGCGGAGGCGAACAGAAAGGTGAACCGTTTTTCCCTGAGCCGGTCCGCGACCATGCCGCCGATGGGCTGTGCGAGAAGGAGGGCCAGATTCCCGAAGGCCAGGACCTCTCCGACTCTTCCCGCCTTCCAGTGCAGACTGTAGGCCAGGTCGACGGCAAGGAGGGGCATGATGCCGGTCTGGATGTCCCCGACCAGAAAGTTGATCGCCAGGAACGGGAGGCGCCCGGGAAAGGAGGGCTGGAGAAACCGCCCGAAAGGTTGATGGATCATCGAAGGCATCGTCGCCCCATCCTGAAGTCCGGCATGTGTCTGCGAAACGCCCGTATCGACCGGCTGGCTTTCGGCCACGACGAACAATGATGTAACCGGGCTCGCGTCTTGCGGATATTCTTGTCCGGTTGATGGATGGACCCTAGTTTCCCCGGATTGGGGCGGAGGGTCAAGACTTTTTTTTACCGCACCCCTTTGGGGAAATGCGTTCTGGCCGGACAGGAGGTGTGCCGGAGGGCGTTCTGAACACGTGGAACGTATCGGCATCCTGATCCGGGATCCCCGTTTCTTCGGGAGGCGAAGAAAACCCGCAGGACTTTCCCGCCTGCTCCGCCCGGAGACTGTCGTCGGTCTTGTCCGATGGATGAGACGGCTTTTCGATTGTGATAAAATGCCCCAAAAAAGACTTTTGGGTGAAACTCCGTCAGGGCGGCCGGAAGGATTCCCGGCCGCCTGAACTGGCGTCTGTCTTTTTTTGAAAGAGGTGACTCCTTGTCCTCGTCTTCTCTCCGCGAATATCCCATCTCCCGGATCGTGCCGTTTGAAAACAATGTCCGCCTGTTCGAATGCGACTGCAAAGCGGATCCGTTTCTTTTTGTTCAGGGTCAGTTCATCGCCGTTCCGGGGGAAAACGGAAAATCTTCCTACTTTGCCCTGGCGTCCTCCCCCGCGCGTTCCGACCGTTTCGAAATCCTGGTCAAGAATATGAACCCCCTGACGGACGCCCTTTTCCAAAAACGGGTGGGGGACACCCTCCGCCTGCAGGGGCCCCTCGGAAAAGGCTTTCCCCTCGACCCTTACGCGGGAATGAACCTTCTTTTTGTGGGGGTCGGTACGGCCATCGCCCCCTTGCGCTCGACAATACTCGCGGCCCTGGACCGCCGGCAGGATTTCAACCGGATCGAGCTGTATTTCGGGACGCTGACGCCCAACCACATCTACTTCGGAGAGGAGATGGCCGGCTGGCACGAGAAGGGGGCCACCGTCCACATTACGGTGACCTATCCCGACGAAACCTGGGACAGCCATTCCGGGTTCGTCCAGGAGATCCTTCGCCAGTGCCCGGATCCGCTCCATCAGACGGTCGTCTACCTGTGCGGGATGAAAGAGATGGTCGAGGACACGATCGGCGTCCTGAAAGGCCGGATGGTTCCGGAATCCCTGATCCTCCAGAATATCTGACCGGGTCTTGTTTCCGGGGGCCATCACTCCCGGTCGTCGCCTCGGGACGAATGGTGCCGCCGGTGACCGGAAAAACCCGGGACTGAACCCTCTTTGTCCTTCCGGTTTTGCGCGTGTCAAAAGACGGATGGTTGATGTGCCGTAAGCGGGGAGGGGGTGGACGAAGGAGAAAACGCATGCCGGAAAGCAGGAGGCTTGATGAAACACCCTTGAAAACCGTTCTGTCCTTTTCCTTCCGGCTGGTTTTTTCGCCGTTTTCGCTTAAAAAAAGTCTTCCGACGGCCGGTGTTGTCGGAACATTCCTGAATACGATCAACCAGTTTCCCCATTTTTTACACCACCAACCCCTGGTCTGGACGAAGGTGTGTCTCAACTACCTCGTTCCTTTCCTGGTGTCCTCCTGGAGCATTGTGTCGGTCCGCCTGGCCGACCTGAGGCAGAAGCCGTCAAAGGAATGTCCCGACGACAAAGACGAGGGAGGGGCGGCCGCCCGCGAGCGGGAGGCGGACTGAAAGCGTCCCGCCGGATGAATGTCGCTATGATTCAGGCTTCATGTGCCGGGGCAGACTGAGAGGAAGGCCTTTCCATGTGAATCCTTGCCACCGTCAGTCCTTTCCGGGGCATCGTGTCTCCTTCTTTTTGATAGGGATTCAAGGAAGACACAATGATGATTGACGCTCCGGGGTGGACCCTGTCCGGGAAATCGGGTGGCTCCATTCGGTGAAATCTCGCAACTGGCAGGGCTCGACTTCTCAAAAAAAGATTTCCCGTTATAGCGAATGTCTGATTTGACTTTCAACGCTCATAGAAAGATCAAGAGTGCCCCGTCTGCCAATCTGGGGTTTGAGAATACGCGTGGTTGCCGTACTTCCATGGGGAATGATCCATCGACCATTCCAGAAAAGCAGAGCGGTTTTTTCCTGTGCGCCAGCGATCGACATGCGGAATTCGCCTTCCTCGGTCAGGCCCAGCGGCGTTCTGCCCAGGTCTTCAAGAATGCGGGCAACGTCATCCTCTGAAATGGGACGTCCGCTGATCTGGCCCACGGGACCCGGCTCCTCTCCGTCTGGCAAGAACTGAAGAGCTCCAGCGCAGTCGCGGCCGATAACGGAAAGAAGGCTGTAGGGATCATGGCCTTCCGCCTTGACACGGACGGCGAGACGACGGCGTATATCCGCTTGTCCGGGAGCAGATTGTCAAAAACGGCAACGACAGGGGCACCGACATAACGGTTTTCGCGTAATGGCAGGGAGAGAGAAATCGGCAGGGCGGCTTCCCAGTTCAGCCAGGAAGCGTCGTACTGGAAGTCGATGGCGCCTGTGCCCTGCCGCCGCAGGAGACCAACAAGGCGCCCGTTCAGAAAAACATTCAGCGGTATATGTGTTTGTCTCCGAACCATCAGAACAAGGCCTCAATATCCTGTGCGAAAGCTTTCGTGCGGGGCCTGATGACGACCTCAAGACCGAGCGCAGCCATGACGTCTAGCAATGTGCCGAGTCGGGTATGAGGCTCTCCTGATTCCATCTTCGAAATGGTGGCCTGACGAAGACTTGTCTTTAATCCCAACTCATGCTGGGTTAACCTGGACTGACAGCGGTGGCGCTGGATGATCGCCCCGATCTGTTTGGCTGAACGCGCAATGTGTTCCATCGCTGCACCTCTCATTTTTATACGAGTTACCGAATTGCATCAGTATATACGCTGCCGCGTATAAATGCGTATGTTCGGAAGTATTGCCTGAAAGTCTCTGCTTTCTGAGTCGTCCATCACCGTCACTCCCTGTGTTTTAAACAAAAGAGATGAAAACAGCGTTCCAAAACGGAGAGGCGCTGGTTCCAGTTTGAAGGAGGTCTTTGAAAATCAGATTTTGGAA
>DAHWKF010000146.1 GCA_027343785.1 Leptospirillum sp.
TGCACACGGCGCTTGTCAATCGTATCACCCCACACTCCGAGGATTGTTCTTCCTCCTTGAAAATTCAACTTGCGGACGATTTCGTCCGCATCTCCATTCTTCCATTCAAGCACCAGACTTTTCTCCGTTATGGCCACCGATTTCAGTGAACGGCGTGCCATTAACAGGGAGTGGTTGATAACGGATGTGTACCCGGAAAACAATGCAAGCCAGAACGAAAAGAAAAACACATAGAACAGAAAGGAAGGATGCCCTTTTCCATAATACTCATAGCTCAGAATCCCCGACATAAAAAGGGCGGATCCATGAAAAAGTCCGCTCCAAAGAGCGCCTTTCTTGTCCGGAATCAGCAAATACCGTTCTTTTTCCATTCCTTGACCGTTCTCCCCGTTTGAACTGACATGAATATTTCATTCCACCTTCCCTCCCCGGCTACCTTCCGGACATCAAGAAGCGGGAAGAAAATACGTTGCATCCTGTCGTACCTTGCCCAATTTGCCGTTCAGGGAACGAACCGATATTGAAAAAGGATGAACGCCCGTTCCCAAAATCTGGCGCCCTTTCTCGACCGCAAAAGGCAGGACGATTTGTCCGCCGGCCGGAACGCTGACCGTCCTGCTCTGCCAAGACACTGTGGGGACCGGCAATCCTGATTCCCGAACCTGGTATAAATGCGGGTAAGGGGTTTTGTTGGTCAGACGAATACTATATTGGTCCAGTCGACCGGGAACCTGACTTAAAGTCATATGAAAGGGCATGTAGGTTACAATGCCGTAAATAAAGAGAGACAACGGAACCAGACTGAAGGAACCGGCCATTGCAAAACGCGTAAGAACAGGTGAAACCTTGTTGATATGACGTTTTCCGGATTCATCTATCCGAATTCCGTTAAAATGAAAGGTTAAAAGGGACGGGACGCCTCTTTTCGCCGAATAATCTTCACAAGTGACGACACATTCGCCACAATTGATACATCGGGTATAGTTCTTGGTATCTCTGGGGTCGATATCGACGATGCAGGACTGAACGCACAAGTTGCAACCGGTACATTCACTTCTCCGTGAATCTTCGAAGGCGACCTTCATGGTTCCTTCTGACTTGAAGAAATGCTGCCAGAGAGGATATGGACAGACCCAGTTGCACCAGTAGTGACGGATGAGAAAAAGGTTCAGAAGCATGATCGCGCTGACCCCCCCGATCACCCACATCAGTTGGTGAAGGTGCCGTCCTGTGGTGAAATCCTGCCAGATCTGGGAAGGAGGAATAAAATATCCGGCGAAAACAACCCCTGTCCCAATGGAAATCAATGTCACCAGCGCGACAAAGACAGTCCACTCACGGATGCCGATATTCGATGGAAGCTTTTGGGGACGGCTGGTCAAGGTATCGAGGCCGATGGCATGTTTGTGGCGCTTGAAAATCTTTTTGACCAGAAAATCGACGAACTCGGACAGCGTGTTCTGGACGCAAGCCCATCCACAGTAGACCATTCCCAAAACGGAGTATACGGTCGCAGCACCGGATATCAGAAAAAGCCAGAACGGCAGGATAAGAAAGAAGTCACTCCACCAGACCTGGTATCCATCCACCAGGAACCGACCTGACCCAAGATCAATCCGGAAGAGTCCTGTAAAGGGAAGCACGGCGATAACGACCAAAAAAATCCCCTGCACGACATATCGCACTGTCGTGACGCGAAGATATTTTCGGAAACCTGTCTTTTTCTGAATAGTCGGCATCGGTATAAGGGACGGACTCTTAACAGTCGCAGACATATCAGCACTCCTCACCTGATCAACAGCTTCTGGCCGATCTATTTCCGTAACCCTTCCGTACGCGCCTCGGGTGACATTCGAGACATTTACTCTTCCGTCTTGTCATCCTTTCCCAGTTTATTGGCCTCGATTTCATGACGCCAATACCAGGAAACCCCGAGGTAGAGAAACAATGGCGTCAAAACCCCGAGCATAAAAATCAGATAGGCAACCCATGGAACGCCAAGCGTTACATGGACATAACGGGGCATATACGCGAGTGCATCTTTTTGAAAGACGACGAAGAACAGCGAGGCTGCTCCCAGAATAACGGTGACAGAATTTACTGAACTCAGGCGCCCCGCTTGAAGCGTCATCTCACATTGCCGCTTCAAAAACTGGAATCTTATCATTTTCCTGCTCGCTGGAAGGAATCTGTTTTCTCCCTTTGGCTACCTGGACCGTATTGTAGATATTGTAGGCAAAGACAAAATTGGCAAACAATACCAGCATGCCGAACATCCCGACCATTTCCATGTAGGGTGTCTCAACAGGCTTGATGTTCGCCACATTACCATGCAGAAGAATCATGCCACCCTTGTAACCGGCAATGCTGAAAGCAAGAACCATCCCGACGAGACCGATGTTGTGCGTCCAGAAATGGATCCTCATCAGCCGGTAACTATAGAGAGGACATTGGTACAATCGGGGAACGACATAATAGATCGTTCCGAATATCGCCATTTCAACCCATCCCAGGAGATTGATATGGGTATGTCCGAGCACGATCAGATCCGATGGTCCCCCGGCTCCGGCCTGAACAAATGTCCGGAACTGCTCGACTCCTCCCATGATGGAACCCCAGGAAAAACCGATAATGGCGTAAAGAAGACACGCATAATAGAACTTCATGGTGTAATCCTTGATGGCCATCTCTCTTCCCATCTTCCCCTCCTATTGCAGGCTGGACATTAAAATCAGTACCTCATGACTTATTTCGAAGCATCACGACACGTCCGAAAACCGAAGAAGTCCGACGCATAATCCGGCCACGTCGGGTTCCGGGCTGTCGTTCGGGCACTGTACTGATCGCTCTTCCATGATCCTCCCCGAAGAACCTTGTACACTCTCCCCCGGACGCGTTCGAGTGTCCCGGTCGCATCCACCTTGTAAGCGAAATAGCGTGCTTTGTTGGCCGTATTTCCCGGATAAGGCGCATAATCCGAACGGGTCCATTCAAAGACATTTCCGGCCATGTCATACAATCCATACGGGCTGATGCCCGCGCTGTATCGTTTGACCGGCGTTGTATCCCCGACGACATAATTGGCGTTGGCCCTCCTGGGGTCCCACTGATTTCCCCATGGCCACATCCTTCCGTCAGTTCCTCTCGCCGCTTTTTCCCATTCCTTTTCCGTACAAAGCCGGCTCCCTTCCCACTTGCTATAATCGACCGCATTGTAATAACTGACGAAGGTCACCGGATGATCTCCCTTGGAGGGAGGATAATTGCGGTTCTTCCATCCGGGTGGCGCAATATAGTTTCGACTGTCGATGAACTTCTTGTAGTCCTTGTTCGTCACCAGGGTTTTCCGAATGAAATACCCCGGCAAAAAGACCTTGTGAACAGGTTTTTCGTCAAAATTCGCAAACGCATCCTCTCCACCCATAAGGAATGGACCGGGGGGAATATAGACGAAACCTTTCGGAATTGCCAGGCCAGTTTTTTTCTGGACAGCGATCTGCTTGGTCGGCGCCAGGCTTGCCAGCATTCCATTATTTGCATCCCGGACGACCGGAAGATTCGAAGAAAGCCGGGGAACGACCCCGCCCATAGGACGGAAATTCCCTGGTTCTTTCCCGTGAGTCCGGACGCTTTCTTTTGAAAGCCTGTTGATGCGGTTAGAAGCCAGCCCGACGATCTGAATAGCTCCTGCAATCAGAACCAGCGCCACAACAGTGATAGAAATCGCTTTCCAGGGCAATGCCCACGGAGTCATTTCCTCCAGAGACAGATCATCGTCAGACAACGGGGGTCTGTCAGATCCCTCCTGTTCGTGAACGGACATTTTTTTTCCAGCATCATTCATTGGGCTTTCGAGCCTTCTTTCAAAGGGTTAACGGCGGGGACACGCGATTCATTTTCCTTCCGGAAATATGTCATGAAGACATTCAGGACAAATGTCCAGTGCGCCAACCCCATCAACAATGCTGAAAAAACAAAACCGAATCGGTGATACGGTTGATAGTGGGAACGGGCGATCGGATATACGACACCCTCATCCAGCATTCTGTTTCCTTCCAGAATGCCAAAAATAAGAAGCACAAGATAAAAGCCTGCCACCCCTGCAAGCATCAGGTAAAAATTGGCCTGACCCAGAAACCCTGACCAAAAGTTTTTTTTCAGCATGCGGGGCAACAGGTAGTACACCATGGCCATCACGATAGATACAACTCCGCCAATCAGATTGATATGAGCATGGGCGAGCGGATCAACCAGGTGCCCCGCCTGTCCGGTTGAATGCACCCAGTGCCGCAATCTTGGGGTTGACTGGAGAAAACCCTGCAGTGTCCCGACAAACAAGCAGAATACTCCGAAGAGAATAAACTTGAGCCCCAGTTTGTCACTTTCTTCTATCGTCATGGCTTGATACCCCTTTCCGAGGTCGATGGCACATTCTTCGACATGGATTCACGTTGCCGGGCTTCTCTTCTCCTT
>DAHWKF010000022.1 GCA_027343785.1 Leptospirillum sp.
TCAGAAAGAAGGCCAGAGAAAGACGATCGAAAAGCTTCTGGCGAAAGGAGTCCTTTCCGTTTCCGAGATCGCCTCGGCGCTTGAAGTGGATCTCCGGTGGGTGGAGCAGATCCGGAAGGACCTTGAGAAAGGTCGATAAGATTCTTCCCTCCCTTTGAAGTAAGGGATCCTGTGGTTGTCGATGCGATTTCACGGAGTTTCGGAGGAGAAAGAATCATGCCGAGCATTATCGACGAATGGGTGGAAGAAGGACTGAAAAAAGGCCTGCAAAAAGGCCGGGAAGAGGGCCGGGAAGAGGGTCGGGAAGAAGGCCAGAGAAAGACGATCGAAAAGCTTTTGGCGAAAAGGGTCCTTTCCGTTTCCGAGATCGCCTCGGCGCTTGATGTGGATCTCCGGTGGGTGGAGCAGATCCGGAAGGCACTCGAAGAAGGACGGTGATCTTGCCTTTCCCCTTGGGCCTTCTTGCCTTTGGGTCTCATTTTGGGTCAATGAAGCAATTCCTTGAAAGGTGGGCAGGACGAGATCCTGCCGATCCGATCGGCAATCGGTCGCCTGGACTCAGGACAGTGATTTCAAAAACCTCGAAAGCGTGAAGCATCTTTCCAAAAAGTAACCCCCTTCCTTCGCCTCTCCTTCATTTTGAATCCCGAAAAGAAACCCGGTCGGGAGCCGGCTTCCCGACCGGGCTGCACGAACGACTCCATGATGAGCGGACACGGTGATGGAAGGCCTCCTTGCCAAAAGCTCAGAGAGCGGACACAGGAATCGTCCGAACGGTTGGGGACAAGGGGATCGATGTTTCGGAAAGACAGATCAGACCCCCCGGACCGATCGGGATCGACAGTTTTTCCAATACATTGAAGGAGCGGACGTCCTCCTTTCGGGGAGAAGAGGTTTTTTTGAACTCTATCGGATAGAGAGTTCCGTCTTTTGAAATGACAAGATCGATCTCCTTCGAATCCTTGTCCCGGTAAAAGTAAAAAGATGCCCTTCGACCGTTATGCCAATATCCCTTCAGAAGTTCGGACAGGATCCATGTCTCCAGAATCGCCCCGGACATGGCTCCGGCTTCGAGCGTTTCCGGGCTGGACCATTCCGTCAGGTAAGAACAAAGACCGGTATCCAGAAAATACAGCTTCGGGGATTTCACCAATCTCCTGGTGATGTTGTTATGGTAGGGTTCCAGAAGATAAACGATTCCGGAACTCTGGAGAATGGATATCCAGCTTTTGGCGGTATTGAATCCGATATCGGCATCCCGGGCCAACTCTGCCATATTCAGCAACTGGGCGCTTCTGGCCGCTGAAGCCCTCAGAAAACGGAGAAAGGCCATTTCGTCGCCGACTCTGGCCAAGTCCCGAACATCCCGTTGCAAATAGGTCTGGACATAAGAACCATAAGGCAAAAGCTCTGATGCGTACTGGATTTCATCGATCAGGACCGGTGGAGTAAACCGCTGGAAAAACAAGGCCGGATCCTCTTTCGCCAGTTCCCGGATACCAGGGTCGTCGAGCGTGACATACTCTCTTCCTCCTCGACTCAAGTGCTGGAGAAATGTTGTTTTTCCGACCTGCCTTGCTCCTGTGACCAACAGGACCGGAAACTGTTCCGAAGCAGATTTCACAAAGGGTTCGATCGTGCGGGGAACATACATCGGGAGATTCTCCAAGTCTTCGGCTAAATTTACTTTGTACTGCAATTTAGCCGAATACAGGAGGAAGATCGAGCCAGACAGCATTCTTGTCCGCGGTGATCCAAAACGGAAAAAGAGTTGGCGAATCAGGATGATAAGGTGAGTCCACCTTTCGGTTCATCAGCCTCTTTGCCTCCAACCCTGAACTCTCCCGTTGGTCGGAAGTCTTTGGAGATTCCTCCCTGACAAAGGCTCTTCCGGATCGACCGACCTATCATTCCTCTCCCGGTTTTTCAGGAAAAATCTTGACCAGGAACCAGTCAGTATGGAGGAACACCCATTCGGTTGGGAAAAGGGTCAGACCTTGCAGAATCAAAGATAATCCCGCAAGTGATCCCGAGGGAGAACCCATTCATTCAATCTCTAAATCAAAAGTGAATCAATAATCCAGGGCCATGAAACAATGGAGCGGACCATCTCGGAAGATCCTTCCATTGAGCGAAGCCCTGTTTCCAAATGATCTTCCAGCGCCTCAAGACTGTCAAAGACCCGGTTATGGAACCACTTTTCCCGAAGCTCATCCCAGAGGTGCTCGACCGGATTGAGTTCCGGGGAATAGGGAGGAAGGGTCAAGAGTCGCATGTTTTCCGGAATCACCAGGTCCTGATTCCGGTGCCACCCGGCCCCGTCCATCACCATGACCCATCGGTCCTCCGGGTACCGGGCCGCCACTTCATCCAAAAAGATCTGCATGCAGGTTCCGTTGACGTGCGGCAGGATCAGGCTGTCCAAGGCGCCTTCCGGAACGGAAACGACTGCATATGCATAGGTGTATTCCTGGGAGACCTCCGTGGCCACCACCGGTCGGTGGGGACGCGGACACCAGCACCGCCGGGTTCCGGAGATCCGTCCAAACCGGGCTTCGTCCTGGAACAAGAGGTGCAGGGTTCCCTTTCGTTTCCACTCCCGGTCGATTCCCTTGAGCGTGTCGTTCAGTTTTTTTTCCAGTCTTCCTGGACCAGAGGGTCCGACTTCCGGTGTCGTTTGTCAGGAGCCAGCTTCCTCCAGCCATGACGGTGCAGCAGATTGTAGACCGAGGCGAGGGCAACCTGTCGTTCCAACCGGTTTTCCAGAGCGGTTTTGATCTCCGTGACGATCAGCACGCCTCCGCTTTGCGCCTTTTCCAGAAACGGGGCCAGGAATTCGGCCTCCTGCTCTCGGGTCAGGTTCTCGCGCCGCCGTCCTCCGCGCGAAGGCCGGTTCCCCCATCCTCCTTCTTTCAGGAACCGCCGTCTCAACTGGCAGGCCCATCCGGTGGAAACCCCGATCGCCTGGGCCGTTTGTTTCAGGGATAATCCAAAGGTCAAGGGCAGGAGGACGGACTGAGCCTGCCTCAACTCTTCCACCGTCTGAGCCTGAACGAGACACTCTTTCGCTTTCTCCAGGACCTCCTGTCCAGTGGCTTTCCGTGTCATCATCGCACCTCCTTTCGAGTGGTGCGATGATTATTTCATTTTTGATTTAAAAATTAAATAAGATGCCGTCATTTTATCACAAGGGCCCCCTTCTTCCTGACTGATCGAACCCGACGGATACCACGGATCCCGGCGATGGATGGATTGACCGGATGAGACCCCGCCTTTCCAGGTCTGACAGGTTTCTGTCAATCGTTTCCCGCGAGAGTTCCATATATTCCGGAATTACGGATGGGGACGGCCAGCAGGTCCCATCGGGTCCGGCATGAGTGCCCAGACAGAACAAGATCAGTTTTTGTGTTGGAGAAAGCCCCCCGGACGCTCCGGAGGGCCCCGTCCATTGTCTGAAAGCTCATCTGCTCCTCCCGGGATGGGAAAGATCGTCTGCTCTTTTCATGATTCACCATCCACTTGAAGAGAATTTCGCTTGCCAACAATAACGCAATACGTTATTATCGATTCATGATCAAATCGTTCAAGGACCGGGAGACCCAAAAGGTCTTTGAAGGACAGCATTCCAGCAAGCTCCCGCAGCATCTGACCCGGACCGCGGAAAGAAAGTTGCGGATCCTCCACCGCGCGGGTTCGTTGGGCGATCTTCGTATTCCTCCGGGAAATCGCCTGGAAACTCTGAAAGGCGACAGGAAAGGACAATGGAGTATCCGGATCAACGACCGGTTTCACATCTGTTTTGTGTGGACGGATAAAGATGCCCATGATGTGGAGATCGTCGATTACCATTAGGGCAGGAGAAACAAGATGAGAGACTATCCTCCGATTCATCCGGGAGAAATTCTTCTGGAAGAATTCTTGAAACCCATGAATCTGAGCCAGTATCGACTGGCGAAGGACATTCATGTTCCGCCCCGGCGCATCAATGAGATCGTGAAGGGAAAAAGGGCCATCACGGCGGACACGGCCCTTCGATTGTCCAGGTTCTTCGGAATGTCGGAAGGCTTTTGGCTCGACCTTCAATCGGACTACGACCTGGAAAAGACCAGGGAAAATCTCCATGAGGAGATGGACCGCATCAAACCGTTGTCGGCATAGTGGACTTTGCCCCGCTCCTCTTCGATCTGTCGACCGTGTCGGGAACCACGATCCGGGAACGCTCGGCCCATGCGGAAACGGTGGTCGTCCTCACCTTCCTGAAATACGCTTTTTCCGGGTCGGTCGAGGACGTTCTCCGCGCCCTGAAAGAGACGGGCGGATCGTTCGATGAAACGTTCCTGTTTGGTGTGCTAAATTATGCCATCAGGGCTTTTGAGGTGAAGGATCCTGTGGTTGTCGATGCGATTCCCCGACGTTTTGGAGGAGAAAAAATCATGCCGAGCATTATCGACGAATGGGTGGAAGAAGGACTGAAAAAAGGCCGGGAAGAAGGCCAGAGAAAGACGATCGGAAAGCTTCTGGCGAAAGGGGTCCTTTCTGTTTCCGCGATTGCCTCAGCTCTTGAAGTGGATCCCCGGTGGGTGGAGCAGATCCGGAAGGAACTCGATGATCTGTTCCCTCCCTCCGAGTCTAGTTGCATTTGGGTCGCTTTTGGTCGATCAATCCTCTATACAAGTGTTGATGTTTTGAATTCTGAAAAATATACTGGTCCAAGACTGGTCTGAATGGAAGGAATCGGATGGAAACCGTTGGAGCTTACGAAGCCAAAACACACCTTACCCAGCTTCTGGATCGGGTCGCCAAAGGCGAAAAAATCACGATTACCAGACACGGGATCCCGGTGGCAACCCTTCAATCCGTGGGTCTTTCGAAAAAGGCCTCTGTTCGGGATACCATCGACCAGTTGAAGGCGTTCCGGAGCGGTCATCTCCTTGACGGAATATCGGTCAGGGAAATGATTGAAGAAGGGAGACGATGATCTCCGCCCGATTTGTTGTCGACAATTCGATTGTCATGGCATGGTGTTTCGAAGATGAAAGGAATGAGTACGCAGACTCCGTCCTCGAATGTCTGGCAGCCGGAGAAGCGTTCGTGCCTGCCATCTGGCCCCTGGAGGTCGGGAATGTCTTGCTCGTGGCGGAACGGAAAAGGCGTTTGAGCGAGGCCTCAATCATTCGTTTCCTGGCTCTTGTGAACAATCTGCCGATCACGGTCGAACAGGAAACCCCTGAAAGAATGCTCAAGGAGATCGTTTCGCTTGCACGGGAGAACGGACTTTCCACTTATGATGCCTCCTATCTGGATCTGGCCATGAGGCTCGGTCTGCCTCTTTCGACAAAGGACAAGGTTTTACTGAAAGCTGCGAAGAAATGCCAGATTCCTGTCTTCGCGCCCTCCGGTTCACACTGAAACCCAAACTGTCCAGAAAAATGATATCCTGTTGTCAGGATTTTATCCCAAGGAGAGCCCGAGGCCATTTTCGTTTCTGCTGCACTAAAAGATACGAAAATAGCCTCTCCTTCTCTGCTTTCCCTCGAAGTGACAAATATATTTCTTGAGAAAATCCGGCGCCATTCCGGTCAGCAGGAAATGATCCGAAATGCCTTTTGGTTCTTTTTTCGATTGAATATCGACAAATCGATTCGATTGTTCATCTGTCTTGTTTCTGGCCGAACAGACAGGACTCACAGCCATTGATGCCAGTTATTTATGGGTGGCACAAAAACTGGGAGTGGACCTTTTGACATTGGACAAAGCACTGGAAAACGCCTTCCGGACGATCAAAAATCGGGAGCCCGGAACAGAGCAGACGTGAACGAGACAACAGATGCTCTCTCCCCAACCCGGTCTCCCGCCGTTCGGACGCTGAACGTCTGGCGACTCTCCGCCCCGTACACTTGAACATGCTGCGGAAATCGCCGGAGTCCTCGACCCCGATAGCCGCCGGTTCCTGAACATTGAAGGAGAAACAGGAGCAAACCTTTGTGGACAGGAAGAAAATCCCTTTTTCCCGGGAGGAACTTCAGTTAAACCGAATGTATGGTCCCTGGCGATAGGTCAAGCGTTTTTCCGGACCGGATGAAAGAAATGGGTGCCGCAATGTATTCGGCCTCTTTGTGGACAAAGTTTGTGTCCGGGCCCTGATGAATTTCGCGCGCCCTCGTCCTCATTAGTTCCAAGGTCTCGAAGACCGTTCGGTTTATCGGGTTCTCGAGAGCGCGGGCATGCCCGTTCGGTCATCACGGTCGATCCGCCGCTTGCACTCCTTGGCAGGGAGTTCCTTTTGCCATTCCTCGACTTCTACAGGGTGATCGACAATCTTGCCGGTTCCCGACGGGGTGCGGTTTCAGGCCGGCATCCGGTATTCTCCGTCCCGGGACAGCAGGGCAAAGACGACCCGCGCGTTCTTGTTCGCCAGGGCGACCGCAGCCTTGTTGGCGCCCCGTTCGGTCGCGAGCCGCCGGATCCATTGTCCCAGGGGATCCGTTCGTCCCTCGGAGAGCCGGACCACCGATCGGGCTCCATGGATGAGAAGCGTCCGGAGACTCCGGTCCCCCCGTTTCGAGATCCGTCCCAGGCGGTTCTTGCCTCCGCTCGAGTTCTGCCGGGGCACGAGTCCCAGCCAGGCGGACAGATGCCGTCCGTTCTCGAAGAAAGAAATACCCGGAAGAGTCGCGACCAGGGCCACGGCCGTGATCGGTCCGATCCCGGGCACCCGGGACAGTTTTTGGCACACCGCGTGGGCCTTGTGCAGCCGGGCCACCCGTTTGTCCGCTTCCGCGATCCGGCGTTCCAGGTCCTTCAGGTGGTCCCGGAGTTCCCGGAAGGTCTCCCGGGCCAACGAGGTCAACGGAGAATCCTCCCCGTCCAGAACTTTCGCCAGCTCCGGGAGGACCTTCTTCGCTCCCCGGGGAAAGACGATTCCCAGCTCGGACAAGAGCCCCCGGATCTGGTTGACGAGCGCCGTCCGCTGCTTGACGAGAAGATCCCGCACGGTGAGGAGCGCCTTCATGTCCTGCTGGTCCACCGTCTTCACCGGCACGAACCGCATATGGGGCCGGGTCACCGCTTCGCAGATCGCAGCCGCGTCCCGGCCGTCGTTTTTGTTGGTCTGGACGTAGGGCTTCACATATCGGGCGTGCATCAGCTTCACCGTGTGTCCCATCGTTTCGAACTCCCGTCCCCAGTGGTGGGCTCCGCCGCAGGCCTCCATGCCGATCGTGCAGGGCGGAAGCTTCCGGACTTCCTGCAACAATTTGCTCCGCGTCACCTTCTTGTCGAGGACGGTCTTTCCGCGTTCGTTCACCCCATGCAGATGAAAAATGGACTTTGCGATGTCGATTCCAAGTGTTGTAACCTTCATTGATGGTCCCTCCTTCTTGAGACGTCCTTGGGAAGTTGCCTGTTCCCATTTTGGCCCTCTGAGGCCGTGATGCCAAGAAGCCAGGGACCATTCCATTAGTTCCATTTCCTGACGTGTCTTATCTCGTTCCTGGAAAAGGAAAAATGTTTCCTTTTAGTTAAAAATGTAGGCAGAATAATAGTTAATAAATCTTGACATAAATTAATTGATATCATATTATTGTAGTATGAATAAGAAGAGCGCGGCTGTTCATCTCGTCCGGATCCGGAAGCCCCATAAGGGGAAGGTCTACACCTCCGTCCTGCTCCGTCGAAGCTTTCGGGACGGGAAGAAGGTCCGCTCCGAAACCCTGGCCAACTTGTCCTCCCTCCCGGAGGAAACGATCGACCTTATCGAACTGTCCCTGAAGGGCGCTCCCCTGGGACGCCTGGACGAATCGATCACGGTCGTCCGAACCCTTCCCCACGGGCACGTGGCGGCGGTTCTGGGAACCCTGCGGGAGAGCGGACTGGAGACGCTGCTGGGGTCCCGGAGAAGCCGGGAGCGGGATCTGGCGGAGGCGCTGATCGTGCAGCGGGTCCTCTCTCCGGCCTCGAAACTGGCCACGGCCCGGGACCTAGGAACACAGACGGCCAAGAATACCCTGGGGGAGGTGCTGGGGGTCTCCGACTCCACGGAGGACGAGCTGTACACAGCGATGGACCGTCTTCTTCTCCGGAAGGACCGGATCGAAAAGGGCCTGGCGGAGGCGCATCTCCGGGACGGGACGCTGGTGCTGTACGATGTCTCCGGAAGCTACTACACCGGGACCCACTGCGAGCTGGCACAGTACGGCCACAACCGGGACGGGAAGAAGCGGTTCCCCCAGATCGTGTACGGGCTTCTGTGCGCGCCTTCCGGCTGTCCGGTGGCGATCGAGGTGTTCGAGGGGAACACCGCCGACCCGAAGACGCTGGAGGTCCAGATCAACACGCTCCGGAAACGGTTCGGCCTCGCCCGGGTGGTGCTGGTGACCGACCGGGGGGTCCTGACCCAGACGCAGATCGACCGGGTCCGGACGATCGAAGGCTTTGACTGGGTCACCGCCCTCCGGTCTCCCTCCATCGCCAAGCTCCGGGAGCAGGGAACAATCCGGCATTCCCTCTTCGACGAGCGGAACCTGGCCGAAGTGACCTCTCCCGACTTTCCGGGGGAGCGGCTCGTCGTCTGCCGGAACCCCTTCCTGGCGGAAGAACGGACGGAGAAGAGAGAAGAACTTTTGAAGGCGACCGAGAAGGACCTGGACACGATCGTCGCGGCCACGAAGCGGGAGAAGCGGCCTCTGAAGGGAGAGGCCGCCATCGCCCTTCGCGTGGGACGGTGGGTGAACCGGCACAAGATGGCCAAGCATTTCGAGCTGACGATCGCCGACACCGCCTTCTCCTACCGCCGGAAGGAGGAGGCCATCCGGGAGGAGGCGGCGCTGGACGGGTTGTATGTCATCCGGACCTCCGTGCCGAAGGAGTCAATGACCGCGGAGGAAGCGGTGGGGGCCTACAAGAGCCTTTCCCAGGTGGAACGGGCGTTCCGGAGTTTGAAGACGGTCGACCTTGAGATCCGGCCCATTTACCACCGTCTCTCCGACCGGGTGAAGGCCCACGTCTTCCTGTGCATGCTGGCCTATTACGTGGAATGGCAGATGAAACGGAAACTCGCCCCGCTTTTGTACGCGGAGGAGGATTGGGAGGGAGCCACGGCCAACCGGGAGTCGATCGTGGCACCCTCCGTCCCCTCCGACAAGACCCGGAAAAAGGCCGAGACCCACCGGACGGAAGACGGCTTTCCGGTGCAGAGCTTCCGGTCGCTGCTCTCTGACCTGGGAACCCTGTGCCGGAACGTCATGAGAACCGGAACGGAAGGGGGAAGCGAGTTCTTCATGCTGACCCAACCTTCGCCCCTGCAGGAAAAGGCGTTTTCCCTGCTGGGGCTCTCCCCGAACCTGTAGTCAGAACCTGCAGGTTCAAAAAATGGCGAAATACCAGATCTGCCGCCTTTTTTTTGGGTTTGTCCATTTGGAAGTTTAGTTTAGTATAAAGTGGCGCTATAATCTAATCGCGCCATATAAAGTGGCGCTATAATCTAATCGCGCCATATTGGAGACTCGATTATGCCCAAGCTGGTCACCCAGACGGAACTCGACGCTGTCGTCCGAACGGTTGCCCGATTTCCTGAAGGGGCTTCCCTTGAGGACATTAACCACGCGCTTGGGTTGAAGCTCCCTCGTCGCACTTTACAGCGCCGTCTGGCGCAACTTGTTGTCGAACAACGGTTGATCGTTACAGGACTTGGGCGGGCTAGCCGCTACCGGTGGCCTTCTGTCAAAATTTCTGCAGTGTCGGAGATGAGTGCCAAAGGAACAGCCGACTTGACGGTCACCATTCCGCTTTCCCCGGAAGGAGAGGTTGTCCGACAAACAGTCCGCGCGCCGATGCAAAACCGCCACCCGGTCGGGTACAACCGGGCATTTCTCGATATATACGAACCTAACCAAACCTTTTATCTCTCTCAGGAAATCCGTCAGAGGCTGCTCGAAATGGGTCGCTCTCCAGATGGTCACCGGCCAGCCGGGACGTATGCGCGCCAGATTTACAATCGTTTGCTGATTGACCTGTCATGGAACTCCAGTCGACTTGAGGGCAACACTTACTCCCTTCTTGATACGGAACGACTCTTGGAGTTGGGCGAGGCCGCCGAGGGAAAAGATGCCCGTGAGACACAAATGATCCTGAACCACAAGGCCGCGATCGAACTGATGGTCGAACAGGCCACCGAGATCGGGTTCAACCGTTACACCATTTTGAACCTTCATGCGTTGCTATCGGAAAACCTGCTCGCCAACCCGGCCGCCGGCGGACGTTTGCGCACAATACCGGTCATGATCGCCGGCACGGTCTACCATCCGCTGGAAGTGCCACAACTGATCGAGGAGTGCTTCAACCGCATTCTCGATGCCACCGCGGCGATTGTCGATCCGTTCGAGCAGGCCTTCTTCGCCATGGTGCACCTCCCCTATCTGCAAACGTTCGAGGATGTTAACAAGCGCGTTTCCCGACTCGCTGCGAATCTGCCACTTATCAGGGAGAATCTGAGCCCATTGTCTTTCGTCGACGTGCCTGAGAAAGCTTACGTCGACGGAATCTTAGGAGTCTATGAACTGAATCGCGTCGAGTTGCTGCGCGACGTTTTCGTGTGGGCCTATGAGCGATCATGTGCACGGTACGTGGCGGTACGCCAGTCATTGGGAGAACCGGATCCGTTCCGCTTGTACTATCGGGCACTGGTGACTGATGTGGTCTCCAGGGTCGTTATAGGAGGGATGGATAAAAAGACTGCTGCAGCGTTCATCAAGCATCGTGCCGAGGAGGATATTCCTCAGGAAAATCGGATGCGATTTATCGAGGTGATTGAAACGTCGCTGATGAGTCTCCACGAGGGCAACATCGCGCGCTATGGTTTGCGGCCGCCCCCGTATCGGAAATGGAAGGAAAACTGGCTTTGATTCTTGTTTTTTGGCGGTGAATAACTTTCCTGGTGAAGTTGCCGCCCATATAACCGGGAACAAGGATCAGCCAGCGAGACATCCGTTTGACTTCGATCGTGACATTGAATATCTTTATAAGATTCTTCATGCCCAGAAAAAGGTCTTTTCTGGGCGGACCGTCCCGTATATGTTGCAGAAACGATTGAAGAGAATCAGACCAGCATGACTGAAAAAGAGACGCGTTCGCTCAAGGCGCTCCGGCACAGCGCTGCCCACACCCTGGCGCAGGCCGTCAAGAAACTGTACCCGACGGCGCAGGTGGGAGTCGGTCCGGCAACGGAGGAAGGGTTCTATTACGATTTTCGTTATGAACGCCCGTTTACCCCGGAGGATCTGGAGCGCATCGAGGCGGAAATGAAATCCCTCATACGGTCGCGTCTTCCGATCATTCGAAAACCGGTCAGCCGTCCGGATGCCGAAGAGCTTTTCCGCAAAAGGAATGAACCCTTCAAACTGGAGCTGATTCAGGGGATTCCGGACGAGGCCGAGATCACGGTATACGAACAGGGCGAATTTGTGGATCTCTGTCGAGGGCCGCATGTCGAATCGACGGGAGATATTCCCGCCGTCAAGCTTTTGTCGACTTCGGGGGCCTACTGGAAAGGGATCGAATCCAACCCTTCCCTCCAGCGGATTTACGGAACGGCTTTCGAGAGCGAAGCGGAACTGGAAGCTTTCCTGAAAATGCAGGAAGAGATCCAGCGTCGGGATCACAGGAAGCTGGGCCGGGAACTGGGGCTTTTCCGGACCCTCGATGAAAAAGGGGCTGGGCTCGTTCTCTGGCTTCCGAAAGGCAGCCAGATCCGGAGGACCCTCGAGGATCTCTGGAAGGTTCTCCACGACCGCCACGGTTACCGTTACGTCTACACCCCGCATATCGCCCGACTGGATCTCTGGATTCAGTCGGGACACTGGGATTATTATCAAGACAGCATGTTCCGTCCGATGGAAACGGAAGGGACAGCCTACGAGCTGAAGCCCATGAACTGTCCGTTCCATATCCTGATTTTCAGGGAGAGCGTCCAGAGTTACAGGGATCTCCCCATCCGGCTGGCGGAGCTGGGAACGGTCTATCGTTACGAGCGCTCGGGCACCCTGCACGGTCTGATGCGTGTCAGGGGCTTTACCCAGGATGACGCCCATGTCTTCTGCAAGCCCGAGGATCTGTCGGGAGAAATCCGTCAGGTTCTGGGGCTTGTCGACCAGATGGTTGGGAGATTCGGCTTTACCGACCGGACGGTCTTCCTTTCGACCCGTCCGGAAAAATCCGTCGGAACGGACGAAAACTGGGAAATGGCGACCGAAGCCCTTCGAACGGCACTGGAAGAGTCCGGCATTCCGTATGAGGTTGACCCTGGAGAGGGTGTGTTTTATGGCCCGAAGATCGATATCAAGTTTCACGACGCCATTGGACGGGCATGGCAACTCTCCACGATCCAGGTCGACTTCAATCTTCCGGAGAAGTTCGATCTGACTTACAGGAATGCGTCCGGAGAGATCCAGCGCCCCATCATGATTCACCGGGCCCTGTTCGGTTCGATCGAACGCTTTTTCGGAATCCTGATCGAGCATTATATGGGGGCTTTTCCTCTCTGGCTCGCGCCGGAACAGGTCCGTATCATGACGATTGCCGACCGGCATATACCTTACGGCCAGGAGTTGCTGGAGCGCATGAAGGAAATGGGCATCCGCGCCGAAGGGGATTTCAGGAACGAGAAGGTTGGTTTCAAGATCCGGGAAGCGCAGATGGAGAAGGTTCCGGAAATGTGGATCGTCGGAGACCGGGAGGTCGAGGAAAAAAGGGTGTCCATCCGTTCGCGGGAAGGACAAAAACAGGACCTGTGCCCGGTAGATTCGGCCCTGTCAGACCTTTCCGCGCGCTGCTGGGCACCGGAAATGGCGCCCCGCACGCGCGGATATAATGATTAACGAGGAGGGTATCAATCAATCCAAAACCCCGTGTCAACAATGAGATAAAGATCAAGGAAGTTCGGGCGATCGGTCCGGACGGCGAACAGCTGGGGATATTCCCTACCCATGTGGCCATCAAGAAGGCCGAAGAACTGGGGTACGATCTGGTCGAGGTGTCTCCCACCGCCAAGCCTCCGGTCTGCAAGATGATGGACTTCGGGAAGTACATGTATGAACAGAGCAAGAAGGTTCATGCCATGAAACAGCACCAGAAGTCAGGGCAGATCAAGGAAGTCAAGTTTCGGCCCCATATCAACGAGCATGACCTTGAGACGAAGATCAACTATGTCCAGCGGTTTCTTGAAGACGGGAACAAGGCGAAGATCAGCATGATGTTCCGGGGTCGGGAGATGATCCATACCGAAGTCGGCAAGGAACTCCTGCAAAAGATCATCGCGGCGACCGAAGGGGTGGCTGTCCTGGAAGTTCCTCCGCGGATGGAAGGCTCCAACATGACGATGACGCTGGCGCCCGCCGTATCTACCGGAAAGACCGGGAAGGCCGGTGGGGAAAAATCTGACGAGGGCGAACCGGACAGTCTGTAAAAACCGGGATTTCGCGCTCTCCAACGAAAGGATATGTTGTGGCAACGGGAAAGAAACTGAAGGTCAAAAGCGCTGCGAGCAAGCGATTTTTTGTCAGTGGAACCGGCAAGATTCGCTACCACAAGACGAACAAGCGCCATCTGATGACATCCAAGTCGTCGAAACGGACGCGTTCTCTCAAGACCGGAACCCTTTTGAAAGGGCAAGCCGACAATATCCGGAAGGTTCTGGGGTAACCAGCGTCCGGAAAGATTTGAAAAACGGGTTTTTCGGGTCATTCTCACCGGAAAACTGAGAAGAAGGAGGCAGAAGGATGTCCAGAGTGAAGGGCGGAACAATTCACAAGTCCCGCCGGAAGAAAATCATGGATTTGGCGAAGGGGTTCTGGGGTGGCCGTTCCCGTCTGTACCGTTCAGCGCGTCATACCGTTGAAAAAGGTCTTGCCTATGCTTATCGGGACAGAAAGGTCAAGAAAAGGGAATTCCGCTCTTTGTGGATTCAGCGCATCAATGCGGCCTGCCGTGTGGAGTCGATCAACTACAGCCGTTTCATGGCCGGTCTCAGGAAGCTGGGGATTTCCCTCGACAGGAAGATTCTTGCGGATCTTGCCCTGAACCAGCCGGAAGCTTTTCGCGAACTGACAGAAAAAGCGAAGCAGTCCGTTTCCCGACCCTGTGTTTTACCCATTCTCAGGCTTCACAGGAGTCGGCCCCGTATCGGATGCGAACAACGGAAGCCGGCTCCTTTCCAGTTTTTCTTCCTTATGATTTTCCAGCCAAATCCGGATAAATCAACCCCATATTGATCTCGAAGAGAACGGTCGGCATCCGAATCCCCCAGCGTTCAAGCCATTCCGGGTGAATCTCCCCGATTTCTCCGACGGGACCGGCCTGTGACGCGATTCTGACGGAGCCCGCCCGTCCGGGAATATAGGGCGGGGTCTCCAGTGTGGACAACGATGGCTCCTGGCCCATATATCTGAGAATTTCAAACACCATTCCCGCCAGTTCGGACAGGGAAGCCTGGGGGTGGGAAAGAAGCCCTGCAAACATCATCTTTTCCCGGACACGGGGAGGATGATCGGCCGTTTTTTCGAGGACTTCCCCGATTTCAAACAGGCGGTGGGGATACGGGAAGCGGCTGGACTGACTTTCCGCGGACAGGAGAAAGGACAGGAGGGTGGAGCGGACGACACCAAACTGACGGGATACCGGGTTGTCGATTTCCACCGTATGGTCGGTGGGACGTCCCAGATCCCGGGTGTCTCTTTCAAGGGATGTCAGGACGTTGGAAAGGAGTTCCTGGAACCCCAATCCTGTCATCAGTTGCCGGACGAGATCTTCCGCTATACGGGAAGGCGCTTCCTTGCCGCTGGTAAAGGAATCCGGCAGGGTCGGCTCAAACGAGTCGTATCCCCGGGAGATCAGAAAGTCCTCGACACAGTCGACGGGATGAAGGAGATCGTCACGGTAGAAGGGAGCCCTGACGAGGTAGCCGTCTGCCTTGATGTCCACGGAAACATACCCATAATCCAGGAGTTTTTGCCGGAATATGGCGCTGTCGACACGTTCTCCGGCCACGCGGTCCGGAAGGCCGGAAGGAACCAGGAGTTCAGGGCCTTCCGGCCGGGGGTAGAGCGTTAGCGTTCCCTCCTCTTCCACCATGACGGGCTCCATCGTAAATCCACGGTCAAACAGATTGGCGGCGAGAATGTTGATGACCAGGGAGATCCGCTCCGGATCGTGTCCTGTCGCTTCGATGAAAAGTTCCTGGTCTTCGGCGGCGACTTCCCCTGTGGATCGGGCATTGATGATCGGAGGAAATGACAGGACCGCTCCGGTATAATCGCGTAGCAGAGGAAAGCGTTGGTGGGAAGCCAGCAGCGTATGATATGCCTTTCCCTTGGGGTGGTGTTCCAGGATTTTTCCGAGGGTGAGTTCCTCTTCAAATCCCAGTGGAACAAAGGAGACGCTTTCGGGGAGGACACCCTCATAGGAAAGAGGGAATCTGAGGGAGCGCAGAGGGTAGATCCCGATGGCGACATCCGCCCTTTTCCGGCCGTAAAGTTCGGAAAGGCGTTCCTGGGTCTGGATCAGCTGGGCAAGACCATCTTCACCCAGTACGGGGCCGCGCGCAATAAATCCGCCAATGCGGGGCCTGACGGACGACACGGTTTCCTGAACGCGGATGACCGGCGGGAGGGCGGCCTGTTTCACCGTACCGAAGAGGTCGGACCAGGGCCTTCCCGATGCTGAACGTCCCCCCCTGAGCTGTCGGGCAATCCCCTCGACGGTCCACAGGTCCGGCCGGTTGGTGTCGTTGAGTTCGATTTTCAACGAACCTGTCTTGACGTCCAGATCCTTGACCTCTCCCTTGACCCAGTCCAGAAGCTGGTCCAGTTTGTCGACCGGAAGACGCATTCCCGTCAGATTTTCAAGATCCCTGATCGTTGTTTCGAGGGTGGGCAATTGTATCCTTTCCTGATTTTCAGGCCCTTGAGCCTAGAGTGATTGGTGCGCCCCCTGCCGGCTTTTGGCGCGGGACAGGGTCATGGCTTGCAGCGTGTGGAGAGATCCGGAGAACAGATCCCGGATGTCCGACAGACCCAGGCGCATCATGGCCATCCGGTCGATTCCCAGACCCCAGGCGATGACGGGTGTCTTGACCCCCAGAGGGAGCAGGACTTCGGGACGAAAAAGACCGGCTCCCCCGAGTTCCATCCATCCCAGCTGAGGGTGTTTGACATGGACCTCCACCGACGGTTCGGTAAAGGGGAAATAGGCGGGCTTGAAATGAACGTCCCGCGCCCCCGCGACTTCACGGGCGAACAGGGTCAGGAGTCCGAGGAGTGTCCTGAAGGAAGCTCCTTCCTCGATCACGATCCCCTCGGCCTGGTAAAAGTCCACCGCGTGGGTATGGTCAACCTGCTCATAGCGGAAGCACCGTGCCAGAGCGAAATATTTTCCCGGAACGCGGGGACCCGAAGCCAGCGTTCTGGCAGAAAGCGCGGTTCCCTGGCTTCTAAGCAAAAGCCTCCGGGCCTGTTTCTCATTGAACGGCTGGCGCCACCCCCGACTTCCGAACGTTTCCCCTTCCCCCGAATGGACGGCGCGGACCCGGGCGGCCGTTTGTGGATCCAGATCCGGAGTTTCCCGGGGTTCCCGCACAAAATAGATATCGTGGATGTCGCGGGCGGGATGCGTCTGGGGAATAAAAAGCGCGTCCATGTTCCAGAATTCGCTTTCGACAATGGGGCCCGTCATTTCTTCGAAACCCAGCCGGACAAGCTGCTTTCTGACAAGCTCCAGGTAATCCCGGTAAGGGTGGACGAGTCCCATCATGGGTCTGGGAGGAGGCGTGTCCAGGGAGTAGGGGCGAAACGTTTTCCCCTTCCATGAGCGGTTCTGGATCAGCTCGGTCGTCACGGGTCCCAGAAGATCTTCCCGGATTTCCAGATCTTCCGGTCTGATCATTTGGCTGTTGAGCTTCAGGTGTTTTATTTCCCTGGCGTCGAAGCGAAGGACCCCTTTTCCTTTTCCTCTTTTCCGCTGAAAAGAGCCGATCAGTTCACCGTCTTCCCGCGAAAGCTCTTCCAGAATCAGCGGGCTTTTTTCCCTGAGGCCGCGGATAATGCGGAATGCCCCTGTCAAGTGGTCCGGCAGGGGAGCTTTCTGTTCCAGCCGCCCTCCCGGAAGGATCGACAGCACACCCATTTCTTTGAGTTCACCGATGGCCTTGGAAATCTGTCCGGGGTCCCCGACGGATTTTCGGAGGGAGTCGAGGGTCAGAAGCGGATCTTCGGAAAGCTTTTTGAGGATCCATTCTTCGGGAAACCCTTCTTCCACATATTGATGTCCCGCATCCGCCAGTGAGATTTCCGTCCGGATCTCCAGGACGGTTTCAACGACCAGGTTCTTGGCTTTCAACCATCCGGCGGCCATCTGGAACTGGCCCGTATCCATCCCGGTCGACGATTGCAGAACATCCTCCCGCTCTCCTTCCGGATGACGAAAAAGTTCTTTCAGAAGGGTTATCTCCAGCGGATGAAAATTCCAGCTCATGTCCTCTTCCTTTCAGGGGTCGGTGGTGTTGTCGCTCCCAGAGGAGAGTGGCAAGCAACAGTGTGGGTCCATGGAATCACGATTTCGTCTGTATGTGCCTTTTCGGATATCCGGAATGGCGGCGGTTCCGTCCGGCAGGCTTCCACCTTTTCCGGACAACGGTCGAAGAAGGGACATAAAGGCAGTGTCTGGGATTGTCCTTGGGGAATGGTTCCCGCGTCCGGGACGGGATCCGTACCGGATGAACCGGAAACGGCGGAGACGAGAAGCCGGGTATAGGGGTGGAGGGGATTGTCGAAGACCTCTCTCGCAGGGCCCGCTTCCACGTTGAGTCCCCGGTAAAGGACCAGAACATAGTCCGACAGGTAGGAAACGACGGTCAGGTCGTGTGAGATGAACAGGAAAGTCATTTTGTCTTCCCTGTTCAGTCTGGCAAAGAGGTTGACGATCTGCGCCTGAATGGAGACGTCCAGAGAAGAAACCGGTTCGTCGGCCACCAGGAAGTCCGGAGAGAGGGCGATGGCTCTGGCGATTCCGATCCGTTGTCGTCCTCCTCCGGAAAACTCCAGCGGCAGCCGATCCAGATCGGCCGGATCCAGACCGACTTTCAGGAGAAGGGATTCCAGGGCTTTTTCGCGCATTTTCCTGTCAGGAAGGACACCGTGAACCAGAAAGGGTTCCTCGATGGTCTCCCGCACGGTCATGCGGGGGTTCAGGGATGAATAGGGATCCTGGAAAACCATCTGGAACCTTTTCCGGAGCGATCTCAGCGCCTTTCCTTTTAATCGGGTCAGGTTGGTGCCGTCAAAATGGATGGAACCCGACGTTGGCTCGATCAGCCGCATGACCATCCGGCCCAGTGTTGTTTTTCCCGAGCCGGTTTCTCCGACCAGACCGACGACCGATCCTTTCGGCAAGGAGAAGGAGACATCATAAACGGCGATCTGGCTTTCCGGAGGACGAAAAAAAGAGGTGCGGGGACGGGAAAATGTTTTTGTCAGATTCCGCACTTCGAGGACGGATTCGGGGGGGCTGGGCATTCTAGGCCACGTCTTCCTTGATGGACGGGTAAAAGCAGAGCGCGCCCTGGTCGTTGCCTGTCGGAATCCATGGTGGCGATTCCCGTTGGCAACGGGCGTCCGCCAAGGGGCAGCGCGGGGCGAACGCACAACCTGGGGGGAGGTCCCAGAGGGGGGGAACCTGACCGCGGATGGCTTCCAGAGGCCCGTCTTCCTTTGTTTTCCGGTTCGCTCCAGGCCTGGACAGAAGCAGGGCCTGGGCATAGGGGTGGGAAGGCCCTGATTTGAAGAAGCGTTCTCCGGAGACGGATTCCACGATGCGGCCGGCGTAAAGGACCAGGATCTGGCGGGCCGACCGACGAATGATGCCCAGGTCATGGGAGATCAGGATCAGTGACATGCCGTCTTTCCGGTTTCTCTCCAGCAACAGGTCCAGGATTTGATGGGACATCGTCAAATCCAGGGCCGTTGTCGGTTCGTCGGCGATGACAATGTCGGGGGAAAGGGCGATCGCCATGGCGATCAGGACCCGCTGGCGCATGCCCCCCGAAAGCTGGTGGGGGTACGATCGAACGATGGCGTCGGGTCGATCCAGTCCGACCGACAGAAGAAGATCCCGGATCGCCTGTTGACGGAAGGGACCATCCGTGTCCGGGCGATGGCTGTCGTAAATTTCCTCAAACATGGAGCCTATCCGGAGAATGGGATTCAGTGCGCTCTGGGGCTCCTGAAAAACCATGCTGATCCGGGCTCCCCGAATCCGGTTCCAGGTGTCTTCCGGTGCGCCGACCAGCTCCTTCCCGTCGAACCGGATCGATCCTTCGAGGATTTCGGACCCTTCGGGCAATAACCCGAGCAGGGAGAGTCCCGCCAGCGTCTTTCCCGATCCGGATTCCCCGACAATGCCCAGCAAGTCACCCTTTGCCAATGTCATGGAAAACTGGCGGACGGGGAACACCGGTCCCCGGGGTGTCCTGATTCGGACAGTCAGGTTCTTCACGTCGAGGATGGAGGTGTTGGGGTTCGGAGAGCCTCCCTGCATCAGGAAGTCTCCCGGTAAATCGCCTTGAAAGGGGCCATTTCCGTAACGGAGACCTGGTCGAGACGGACAGAAAAAGGTTTGTTACGGGAGTTCATTTTTTCCTTGAGCCTTCCGAAGATAAAGAACGCGACCTGTTCGGAGGTGGGAGGACGCTCCTTGAAGAACGGATGATCGTTCAGGTGGGAGTGGTCAAGTTCCCCGATAACCGGGGCCAGGAGATTTTCCGCCTCATGAAAATCCAGGGCCATTCCGAGAGGATCCAGTCCCTCCGATGACCAGGAAACCGCGACGGTCCAGTTGTGACCATGGAGCCGCGAACATAATCCTGGATAATCCGGAATGATATGACTCGCCGCAAAGGTGGTTTCGACAGATACTATAAACACGGCGGCCGGACCCCTGAAGTGACCAAACAGTCTCCCTTGAGGTGTGACGATGGATGTTTGTTTTTGGAAAACGACATTGGACAATTTTACACGATCCGATGTCCATTGGGGAGGGGAGCCTTCCCGGAACCTCCGGTCGTCACACTCCTCGGGTTTTCCGTGAGGATTCAGTCAGGCGAGGAAACGGGCTTGAAAGAAACCTCGTTAGCGGGTATTCTTTTGGCACTTCCTCACACAGTCGTTTTATCGCGCATTCCTTTTGGAAGGACGTCGTTCACCCTGGACCCGGTCTGACTCGGTCAGATAAGGGTGTGATTTTTGCGTCCCAATGTCTGACACTTTTGGCTTCCGTCAAATGGCCGGATGGGAAGGGGGATTCTTGTATCCAGGCGACAAAAAGTCCCATGGAGGCAAACCGGTATCATCGACCTCTACGGGAGGCCGTCATATCCTGTTATGCCTCCTGTTATGCCATCGCTCGATTCTTTTCATTATCTCCTTCGCATTCATTTTTTTGATCGGCTCGAAAACGTCCCGTGCCAACTCGTTTTCCGATTTCATCATCTACCCGTATGAAACCCCCGAGCAGGGGGAGGTCAGCCTTGGTACCTGGCAAAGCCTGCTATTGCCGGACAGGTCGGGCGAACCAGTCTTCAATCGTTCGGAATACAACCAGAATATCCTGTTTTCGACCTACTCCCTGGAATTTGGGGTCACCGACTGGTGGACGCTGGGCACCTATGTGGATTTCATGTCCGGAGCCGGACAGGCCTACTCCTACCTCCAGACCCGCGCCATTACCTCCCGTATCCGGTTTCCCCGCATCCCGGATTTCATCGATCCGGCGATCCAGATCGAATACTGGATTCCAACGGCCGCGGCGAACAACCCTTCATTTCTCGATCTCATCCTGATCGGTGAAAAGAAGATTGGCCGTTTCGTCCTGGATATCAATTCCAGTTTCTTCTTTGAGACGGAAAACCCCGGAGCCGCCGCGGAAGGTCTCCCCCCGGAGATGGCGTATGCCGGAGGCCTTTACTATCTGCTGGCCGATAACGTGAATTTCGGCGTCGAGGCGTTCGGAGAGCTCGGTCCCGTCACAAACATGTACCCATTCGGAGGTGCGACAGCGCTGGACACCATTCAACAGCATTACATCTTCCAGTCGTGGAACTTTGCGATCGGAGACCATATCGACTGGAACGTCGGTGTGGGGACGGGCTTGACCCAGTCCAGCGCCCCTTTCGTGTTCAAGACGATTTTCGAATACCACTTCAAGCCCTTTGAATCGAACCAGGGAGAGGGGGAACAGTACAAGGAAGAGCAGAACATCCATTGATCTGCGGACCGCTGAAGGTGACGGGACGCTTTACCTGTGTTAGGTTATAACGATGAGACTTTTTTCCGGCAAGAGGATCCCCCCGGTTGCGGGTGTTGTCAGATGCGTGACCGGGGAGGGTCGATCCGGCTACATCCTGTCCGCCCTCGTCGGCGCTTTTTGCCTCGTTTTTTTTCAGGGGTGTTCGGAAAAAACCTCCTCCCGCATCCCCCTTCTTTTCCTCCCGCCTTCGTCGGCTTTCCGGATCCTTCAGCCCGTGCCCGCCTTGCCCCGGAAGGTGCAGGACTCAAAACATAAAAAACCCCCCTATATCGGACTTCTGTTTTCCCTTGCCCATCCACGCCCTGGAGTGGTTGTCGCTGTCGGAGCGCAATCGGTCATCTGGAGAATTCGGGAGTCATCCGGTCAAAGTATTCAAATCCGGCCTCCCGTGAAATCCGAATTCTACAAGGTGATTTTTACCGACCCCGGACACGGCTGGATCGTCGGTGACGGGGGGACCATCCTTTTTTCTCCGGACGGAGGAAAAACCTGGGCGGTCGTGCCTACTCCGGTCAAGGGAAAGTTTCTTCAGGATATATATTTTGCGGATGCCCGGGTCGGTTTTGCCGCCGGAGAAAAAGGAACCTTCCTGAAAACGGGGGACGGGGGAAAAACCTGGGTCAAACTGCCTGTGCCAACCTCCGAAAACCTGTATGGCGTCTATTTTCTGAACAGGCGTGACGGCTGGCTCGCGGGTTGGCACCAAACCTTCTTGGTCACGCACGACGGAGGGAAAACCTGGTCTCCGGTCAGACTGTCCGTTCCCCGCGTCACCCGCCAGCAGCCTTCATTCAATACCCTTTGGGGAAAGGACGGGGATATACTCCTTGCCGGCGACCACGGCCTGGTGTATCTCTCGACAGACAAGGGCCACACTTTCAGGCGGATCGCCATGCCCGCAGAAAGGGATTTGTATGGCGCCTGCCGAACCGGGACGGGAAGGTTGATCCTGGCGGGGGAAGGCGGAACGCTCTGGAGCCTGGAAGAAGGAGATCGGGTCCGGGAAGTTCTGCCACCCATCCCTGAAGCCGACTTTCTGGGGGTGTCCTGCGGTCAGGACCATGTCCGGGCGACCGGGCCTCCGGGTGTCATCCTGTTGCCGAAAAATCAGAAAAATGCGCCTGCCAAAAACTGATCGTCCGAAAAAATCCCTAGCGTAAATATAGTCTGGACCGTCAGTAGCTCTTCATCGCTTTCCGGTCCCGGCAGTCCTTGCAGATCCCGTAAATTTCAAGCTTGTGGGAAACGATGGTGAAATTTCTTTCCTGGGCGGCCAGATCCTGCAAGTGTTCGATTACGGGTTGGCCAAACTCGACGACCATTCCGCATTCGATGCAAATCAGATGGTCGTGGTGGGTCGGAGCCTTGACCTCGTACCGGCTGAATTCGTCGTTGAAGCGGTGTTCTTCGACCAGCCCCTTTTCCTTCAGCAGATGGAGCGTCCGATAGATGGTGGCCAGTCCGATTCGGGGATTCTTTTCCCGCACGAGAAGGTAGAGTTCCTCCGCGCTGATGTGTTTTCCGCTTTGAAACAGGGCCCCGGCGATGATGAGACGTTGGGGAGTGACCTGGATGCCGGAATCCCGGAAACGGCTTACCAACGTGTTTTCATCCAAAGGGTCAGCGGAGGGTACCATGCCCTTGCCTTTCTCATATGGGGGCCAAAGAACGTCATTGATCCGAACAACATCCGAGATTTTCAGACTTCCTTGACGCTTACAACGCACATTTTGAATATTTTACGATCCTGATAGACATTCAGGCAACTTTAATGGCCCGGACGAAGTTGTCATTCAGTCGACTGATCGGAATGAAGGGTCGGATTGCAGGAATCGATGGAGTTGTTTTATATCGTAAACCGATATAAGATATAAGCGTCGGTTTTTCAAAACGGGAGATTCTGATGCATACTCCGCGTCATCCGGGCCGGGTGCTTGTCGAAGAGATCCTCGAACCAATGGGAATCACCCAGACGGCTTTTGCTTCACATCTTGGATGGACGTTTGCTCGCCTGAACGAAATCGCGAATGCCCGTCGGGGAATCACTCCCGATTCCGCCTTGGCCTTGTCAGAGGCGATAGAAGGTACGACACCGGAATTCTGGCTGGATCTCCAAAGGGACTGGGACCTTTTCCTGGCCCGGCCCATCCATGATCGGGTACCACCTTATCCTTTTCTGGCAGAATCGGGAAAGGTGTCCTGTGTGTCAGGTGTTATGAAAAAGTATGCTGCGCCAGATCGTTCGGATGACTGAGTTGTTTTCGGGGTTTTCCAGGGGTTTTCTTTCATGACGCCTCTTTCCGTGGCTTTTTTTGCGCTCTTGGCCTGGATGGGCCTGGGTTTGGCGGGCAGCATCATGGTCCGGGCGTCCGGAAAGCCCCTTCCTTTTCTGTTTTCCCTTTCCATTCTTCCGGGTCTTGCAGTGGTCGTTTCCGGACTCTGGGCGTTGTCCGGATCGTCGGTGTATTCGAGAACCCTTCCTTTTGGTCTTCCCGGTCTTTCCCTTCAACTCGCACAGGATCCTCTTTCAAGCTTTTTCCTGGTGGTTCTCGGATTCGTTTCGATTCCCGTCCTGTTGTTTTCCACCGGCTTTTTTCGGGAGACTCCCCCAGAAAAGGCCGGATGGCTCCTCCTCTGGATTCCGGTCTTTCTGGGGACCATGGGGGGTGTGCTTCTGGCGGCGGATGTGTTTACATTTCTGTTGTTTTGGGAAGGGATGGCCCTGGCCTCCTTTTTCCTGGTTTTGACCGATATGGAAGAGGGTTGGGTCCGGAATGCGGGTTTTCTCTACCTCCTGATGGCCCATATAGGAACAGGGCTCATCCTGCTTTCCTTTATCCTCCTGTCGACAGGGCAAAACGGCCCGGGCCTGTCCTCCCTCTCGTTTGAAGATATCACCCATGCGATCCTTCCCCGTTGGGTCCCCTGGTCAGTTTTTCTTCTTTCGCTTGCCGGATTCGGCGCCAAGGCCGGGATTGTTCCCCTTCATATCTGGTTGCCGGAAGCGCATCCTGCCGCACCGGCGCCCGTTTCTGCGCTGATGAGCGGACTGATGCTCAAAATCGCCATATATGGACTGATGCGGGTGGATCTGGGACTTCTGGGCATACGGCATATCGTTCCTGGCATGGGTGCGATTGTGATGATCATTGGAAGCCTCTCCGCCTTGTTCGGTGTTCTGCATGCCCTGATGCAACATGAGCCCAAGCGTCTTCTCGCTTATCACTCTATCGAGAATATCGGGATTATCCTCATCGGGTTTGGTCTTTTTCTCCTGTTCTGGACGACAGGTCACTTTGTACCAGCTACAGTGGCGTTTGCCGCGTCCCTTTTTCACGTGCTGAACCACGCCCTCTTCAAGAGCCTTCTTTTCCTGGGAGCGGGGAGCGTGGTTCAGAAAACCGGCCTGCATGACCTGAACGCTCTCGGTGGACTCATCAAGAACATGCCATTCACATCCATTTTTTTCCTGATTGGAGCGTTGTCGATTTCGGGGCTTCCACCCCTGAACGGTTTTATTTCCGAATGGCTCACATTCCAGTCCGCGTTGTGGTCGACCTCCCTCCAGCAGTCTTTCCTTCAAAGTGTGGTTGTCCTTTCCGCCGCTCTGCTGGCGCTTTCCGGTGCACTCACGGCAATGTGTTTTGTCAAGGTTGTCGGAGTGTCGTTTCTGGGGAATGCCCGATCTCCGCAAGCGGAGCGTGCCCGGGAAACGGGTTTACCGGAAAAAACCGGCATGGGGATCCTTTCCTTGGCCTGTATCGCGGCAGGTCTTCTGCCATTTCTTGTTTTCCGGTTGCTGGATCCGGTCGTTTTCTCACTCACCGGCGATGCCTTGCCGATGCCCATACAGAATCACCCCTGGCTCTGGTTTTCACCGATTTCCTTCCGTCAGGCCCAGTACAGCCCGTTGCTAATTGTCTTTTTCCTGGCGCTTGTTCTGGGAATTCTGTTTTTGGCGACGCGACGGGCCTACTCGCACGCGCGCGTCGCTCCGACCTGGAATTGTGGATATCCCGCCCGTCGTCCCCGGATGCAGGATACGGCAGATGCATTCGGTCAACCTGTTCGCAGGTTTTTTGCTCCTTTTTTCAGGATGGAGAGAACGATTCCGGTTCCGGGGGATACCCGTCCGGAATATCACCTGAACGTGCGTGATCCGTTCTGGTCAAATCTGTATGGTCCATTGCTCCAGATGGTTGTATTTATCTCTGAAAAAGCCGAAAAAATCCGGAATCGCCGCATTTCCCAGTATCTCTTGTACAGCTTTGTGACACTTTCCTTGCTGCTTCTTTATTTTGAGGAAAGGTCATGAAATCGTTTTGGGTTTTTCTGGGATCAAGTCTGGCCAAGATGGTTCTTGTTGTTTTCTTGGCCCCTCTTTTTGTCGGATGGCTGAATATGGTCAGGGCCCTGATGGCAAACAGGACCCCTCCCGGTCTTCTTCAACCCTTCAAGGACTGGGGAAAGCTGTTCACGAAAGAAATCATTATCCCCGAAGGGTCGTCCATGCTGTTTCGTTGGATCCCCCGAATCGTCTTTTCCCTGTTGCTCATGTCATCTTTGTTGGTTCCCATGACGGAGCCGCACGATGATGGATGGGTATTCGGGGACGCGCTCGTCCTGATCGGCATTCTTTCCCTGGTCCGGGTTCTGATGTCCCTGGGGGCGATGGATTCGGGGACGCCTTTCGGGGGAATAGGGGGAAGACGGGAAATGATGGTGGGTTTTTTGGCGGAGCCCGCGACCATCCTTGTCATTTTTACGACATACCTTGTCTCCCATTCCACGATGACATTTGTGACGGCCGACAGTTTGCAGTCCGGGAGCATCCTCCCCACTCCCAGCCTGGTTTTCGGAGGGCTTTCCTTTTTTTTGATCCTTCTGGGGGAGAACGCCAGAATGCCCATAGACAACCCCGCAACTCATCTGGAGCTCACAATGATCCACGAAGCCATGATGCTGGAGTATACGGGACCTTCCCTGGCGTTGATGGAATGGGCCAGCGCGATCAAGATTCTGGTCTATCTTCTGATGGGAATAGGATTGTTTTTCCCCTGGGGAGTGACAGGCGGACCCGGATGGAGCGGCCTTCTTCCGGCATTCGGCATGCTCGCAGGGAAACTTTTCATGGCGGGGGCGATCTTGGGAGTTTTTGAAACACTGGTGGCCAAACTCCGGATTTTCCGGGTGCCGGAGTTCATGACGCTCGCTTTTCTTCTGGCCATATTGGGATTTTTGTCACATTTTGTCCTGGAGACCTAATGTCCCATCCTCTCGAACAATCGCTGATCGAGCTTCTTGGCGGTCTTCTCCTTTTGACGGTCTTCGCCATGCTTTCCATCCGCCGCATTTTTTCGATGATTCGCATTTTCGTCCTCCAGGGACTGATCCTTTCAGCCAGTACGTTCATCGTTGGACTTGTGTCCGGTGAAAAACACCTCCTGTTCCAGGCTTTTATCACCTTTTTCCTGAAAGTGGTCGTCCTTCCCTTTCTCCTTTTTCGTCTCGTCCAGAGGCTCAGGCTCAGAGGAGATGTGGAGGTTGTGCTGAATGTTCCCGTCACCATGGTCACAGGGATTTTTGTTGTTATTTTTTCCTACGCGGTGGCCTCCCCCTTGTCCCAAATGGCCATGACCGTATCGAGGGGGCTGATTGGTGTGGGATTGGCCACCGTTCTTCTTTCCTTTCTCGTGATCCTGACAAGACGCAAGGCCGTCACCCAGGTGCTGGGTCTATTGAGTCTTGAGAACGGGCTTCTGTTTTCCGCCACAAACGCCACTTATGGGATGCCCATGATTGTCGAACTCGGCGTAGCGCTCGATGTTCTTGTCGGAACCCTTCTCTTTGGGGTGTTCTTTTTCCAGATAAGGGAAAGTTTTGAAAATCTGGATCTGGAACGTCTGGAAAGAACCTGGGAAGACTGAACCGATGGATATTCTGCTGACGCTTTCCATACCTCTTCTATGCGCCTGCCTGTTCGCCTTTTGGGGGGACCGCCCCTGGGTTCCCCGGGCTAACGCCTTCGCCACTTTTCTGTTGTTTCTATCCTCCTTGGCTCTGGCCGCCGATGTTGCGAAGGAACACAGGGTTTTTGCACTCTCCGGACAACTCTTCTCAGACCCTCTTAATATTATTTTCATCATTCTAACGGGACTGATATCGACGACGACCGCCATCTATTCTGTCGGATACATCCGGTTCGAAGAGGAGAGAGGGCGGTTTGGCGCCGGCCGTCTTCGGCTTTACCACAGCATGTTCCAGATGGTCGTTTTTTCCATGCTCCTGGGGCTGCTCTCAAATAATCTGGGACTTTTGTGGGTCGCCCTGGAAACCGCGACATTGTCCAACGCTTTCCTGATCAGCATATACAGGACGCCCAAGAGTATCGAAGCGGCCTGGAAGTATTTTGTTTTGCTCGGGGTCGGTATCGCCCAGGCGTTTTTTGGGCTGATCCTTTTGTATTTCGCTTCGGAAAGGGAACTGGGATCAGGCGGGAATGCCCTTTTATGGACCCAGCTCGATTTTGTCAAGGTTCATCTGAACCCGATGGTTCTTTCCTTGTCGTTTGTTTTCTTTTTTGTGGGGTTGGGGACGAAGGTCGGTCTTGTCCCCCTGCACGGCTGGCTTCCTGACGCGCACGCAGAAGGGCCCACTCCCGCTTCGGCCATCCTCTCGGGTCTTCTTCTGAATGTGGCGCTGTATGCGATCCTGCGCATCAAGGTTCTCGCAGACGCCGCCATCAAATGGCCGATGGCGGGAGACATCCTCTTGGTCTTCGGATTCTTGACGGTGGTTGTGGCGGTCTTTTCCCTCTGGAAAAGAAATGACGTGAAACGCCTGTTTTCCTATTCCTCCATCGAGCATATGGGGATCGCGGCGATTGGCTTTGGCATCGGGGGGGAGGCGGCAACTTTGGCCGCCCTGTTGCACCTGACCTTTCACAGCCTGACAAAATCGTCCCTCTTTTTTCTTGTGGGGACAGCTTCCCAGTGGTGCCAGACGCAAAAGATCAATGAGATCCGGGGACTTCTTGTTCATTCCCCGTTCTGGGGATGGGCTCTGATTGTGGCAGGATGCGCGATTCTGGGAGTTCCCCCCTTCGGACTCTTTGCCAGCGAATTTCTTCTCTTCAAGGCTCTCGTTCACGCAAATCCCTGGCTGGCAGCCGTTCTCATGATCTGTCTTTCGGTGGCGTTCGGCGTCATCCTCAAAAGGGTGCTGGAAATGGTGGCCGGCGAAAAGGCTCCTCCGGGTCCGGTTCCTGTCCTTTCGAAGGCTCCGGTCCTTATTCATCTTGTTCTGGTTGCTGTACTGGGGATCGGGATTCCCTCTTTCATCTGGAACTGGTATCAAGGGACAGCCCACTATCTCTGGGGTTCCTTGTAAAAAAGTCACTGTGTGAGGACCGTTCATGTCTGAAGAAAAAGGGAAATTTCCGGACGGATCCGGTCAGTTTTCTCCAGGAATGCTGTCTGGTCATGTATTTGTGGAATCCTCATCCGGAGACGATTATCTTCGGGAAGCGTCTGTGATCAAAAATCGGGGAGGCCGTCTTGTCTCTCTCTGGGGAGACGCAGGGGAAAACGGTTTTTTATATTCGGTCTTTGCGGACGCGGAGGGCCTCCGGATTCTCCGGACGCTTGTCCGCCAGATCCCTCGTCCTTCTTTTCCGTCGATCGCTTTTTTGTTTCCCCTGGCTTCCCGCCTTGAAAGGACTGTGCGGGACCTTGCGGGATGGGAGCCTGAGGGGCTTTCGGATTTCAGGCCCTGGATCGACCATGGCCTGTGGTCAGGCCCTCCGCTCGCCGGAAAAGCGCTTCCCCCAAAAGGGCTCCCTTCAAAGGAGATCCGGGGGGAGGATTATCCGTATGTTGTTGTCCGCGGGGAAGGCGTTCACGAAATTCCCGTCGGACCAGTCCATGCCGGCATCATCGAGCCGGGACATTTCCGTTTTCAGGTGGTGGGGGAAAAAGTCCTGAGGATGGAAGAACGACTCGGGTACACCCACAAGGGTATTCGAACCCTGATCCGGGGTCGAAGCATGCAGGAGGCTTTTCCTCTGATCTCCCGGGTGTCGGGTGATTCCGCGGTCGCTTACCAGTGGGCATGGGCACAGGCTGTTGAGATGGCGACACAGACGGTGCCTCCTGATCGGGCGCTCTGGATCCGTTCCGTACTTCTGGAACGCGAACGGATAGCTAACCACCTCGGAGACCTGGGGGCGCTGGGAAACGATGCGGGATTCGGTTTTGGCCTGGTCCAGTTTGGTCGGCTCAAGGAAGATTGGATTCGAAGGAACCAAGATGTTTTTGGCCACCGTTATCTGATGGACACCCTTGTACCCGGGGGTGTCTCAAAGGATTTGGGTGACGCCGAAATACGCGCGATGCTGGACGACGTTCGGGCGCTCAAGCCTGAGCTCCTGTCTCTCAAGACCATTTACGACGAACACGGCGGTCTCCAGGACCGCTTTTCCGAAACCGGATTTCTGGACCCCATGCTGGCAGGGCAATGGGGTCTGGGGGGAGTGGTCGGTCGGTCCAGTGGCCAGATGCTCGATCTCCGTCACGATCACCCCGTCCCGCCCTACGACCGGGAACGCGTTCCCGTCTCCATATCGCGGAGGGGTGATGTAGGCGCGCGGGTCCGTGTCCGTTTTCAGGAGATCCGGCATTCCCTGGCGTTTATTGAATCTGTTTTGCCGGCGTTGCCGGAAGGGCCGGCCAACGTGCCTCTGGAGAGGTGCGAATCCTTCCGCGAAGGGATAGGGTGGGTGGAAGGATTCAGGGGTGAAATTCTGGTGTGGGCGAGACTTGGTCCGGGCCATACGGTGGCCGACGCTCATTTTCACGATCCATCCTGGTTTTTGTGGCCGACGCTCGAGATGGTTGTCCCTGGGAACCTTGTGGCGGATTTCCCCCTGATCAACAAATCTTTCAATGCGAGTTACAGCGGACATGACCTCTGAACCCGGAGGGAAGGAGGAGCCGTGTACAAGATCCTGCTGAAGATCCTGAGAACCCGTTTGTTGACGGAACCGTTGCCCGAGCCCTCATCGGATCCGCCCCGACCGCTTCTCCCCGTCACAGGAACCCTGGCGATCCGTCATGTCGATGCCGGTTCCTGCAACGCCTGCGAACTGGAACTGCATGCCCTGAACGGCTCGTATTACTCACCGGAACAATTGGGCGTCAGATTTGTTGCTTCCCCCCGTCATGCGGACCTTCTTCTGGTGACGGGTCCCGTGAGTTGTCACATGGAGCAGGCTCTCATCGATACGTATGACGCGATGCCCTTTCCCAAGGCGGTGATCGCCATCGGGGACTGTGCCAGAAACGGGGGGTGTTTTCGGGGAAGTTACGCTGTACGGGAAGGTGTTGCCTCCGTTCTCCCGGTCCTTTCCGTCGTGCCGGGATGTCCTCCCTCTCCCGCAGCCATCCTCTCGTCGCTGGAAGCGATTGTTCTCCCCGCCACCCCGTCCGTCCGTCAGATTCGCTAGCCCAAAGAGACGCAACGGATCGGACGGTCGTCGGATGCGGGCCTTTTGCATTTGTCTGAAATTTTTTGGTAGAATCTTTTTTTACTTTAATAAGTGACAAAGGTCCTGACGGACTGGTAGACGGGATTTTCAAAATAAGGTGGAAGCACAATGGCTCAGTTTGCAGTTGTCCGGACGGGCGGAAAAATGTATCGGGTCTCCCCCGGCCAGGTTTTGGTTGTGGAACGGGTGGAAGGCGAGGGCGAGGTGACCCTGGGAGAGGTCCTGATGGTCTCCGATGAGCAGGGAACCTTGTTCGCCGAAGGAAACAAGGTTCTGCCCGTCACGGTGAAGGCGCGCATCATCCGTCAGGAACGGGATGCAAAAATTATCGTCTTCAAGAAGAAAAAAAGAAAGAACTACCGGCGGAAACAAGGGCACCGGCAGGCAGTTTCCCGGATCCAGATTCTCGAAATTGTCCGAACGGCCTGAAAACAGTACCAGAATATCCGGAAAGTGGGGAAACCTGAATGGCTCATAAGAAAGGGGTGGGATCCACCCGAAACGGACGTGACAGCGAATCCAAGCGTTTGGGCGTCAAGCGCCATGACGGGCAGCTTGTTCTGGCCGGAAATATCCTCGTCAGGCAAAGAGGAACCCAGTTCTATCCTGGAGACAATGTCGGGATGGGTCGGGATTACACCCTCTTCGCCAAGGAAACCGGAACGGTCAAGTTTTCCCGGTGGGGGCGCGACAGAAAGAAAATCCACATTGTACCCGTGCAGCCGGAAGTGACTTCGGTCCACTGACGATCTTTTTTCCCGGACAGGAACCCAGCCATGCCCCAGTTTGTCGATGAAGCCCGGATTTTTGTCGAATCGGGAAAGGGCGGTCATGGCTGTGTGTCATTCCGCCGGGAAAAGTATGTTCCCCGGGGAGGTCCGGACGGAGGAGACGGAGGAAGGGGGGGGCATGTTGTATTTGTGGGTACCCCCAGAAAGTCGACTCTCCTGGATTTCAAGCATCGTCCCATCCTGAAAGCCCAGGCCGGAGAAGCGGGCCGGGGAAAGAAGCAGCATGGTTCGAACGGCAGGTCTCTCGTGCTTGAGGTTCCGCTGGGAACGCAGATCTTTGACGATGAGACGGGCAATCTTCTTTTTGACCTGACGACTCCGGAAGTGCAGGTGGTTGTCGCAAAGGGCGGAAAGGGGGGCAGGGGTAACGTCCATTTTGCAACTTCGACCCGCCAGACGCCCGATTTTGCCGAACCGGGCGGAGAGTCCCAGTCCTACCAGATTCGTCTGGAACTGAAGCTGATGGCCCGCGTGGGCCTTGTGGGTTTCCCGAACGCCGGCAAATCCACATTCCTTTCCCGTGTTACCAAAGCCCATCCCCGCATAGCCGCATATCCTTTTACGACCCTCCACCCCCATCTGGGTGTTCTGGTCATGGGAACGCCTCCGGACGAACGGGAAATCGTGATCGCCGACCTTCCCGGCCTGATCGAAGGAGCGCATGAGGGAAAAGGTTTGGGCATCCAGTTCCTGAAACATGTGGAACGGACAGAGATGTTGCTCCATTTTGTGGATCTGTCGGCCGAGAACACCCACAGTCCCGTAGACGCGTACAGGATTGTTCGTAACGAGCTGGTCTCGTTCAGTCCCGATTTGGCCTCAAAACCGGTCATTCTTGTCGGAACGAAAAAGGATGCGGCTGATCCCGAAAGGCTGGACCAGTTTTCCGCATTTCTTGAACGGGAAAAACGACCGCTCCTTTTCATATCCTCCCACACCGGGGAGGGCCTGCCGGCTCTCCTGTCCCTTCTGGCAGACACCCTCCCGTCCACGCCACCGTCACCGGACTCCCCCGACGAGGAGGAGCCATTGCCCGGTCTCAGTGAGATAGGGATTCGTTCGACATGATCGCCACGAATGCGGCGGAGACAATGCGAACGCCGGTTCTCTCGTCTGTCAAGACCCTCGTCCTGAAAGTCGGTAGCACGGTTCTGGCTTCGGCCAGCGATGGAGTGGACAGCCGGATGCTGGGGGTCATTGCCCGTCAGGTATCATGGCTCCGATCCAGAGGGATACGGGTCGTCATCGTTTCAAGTGGCGCCATTGCCGCAGGGAGAATGAAGCTCTCGCTCGGAAAAAAGTCGTTGACCCTCGCCATGAAACAGGCGGCGGCGTCTGTTGGACAGAGCCGTCTGATGTGGGGATATGAAAGGGCCTTTTCTCGTCACAGACTGATGGTTTCCCAGGTTCTCCTGACGCCTCGGGACGTTGTCAACAGAAACCGTTTCATCAATTTGGAGAGGACGCTCGAAACGTTACTTTCCCTTGGAGTCGTTCCGGTTGTCAACGAAAACGATTCCGTCGCCACAGAGGAAATCCGCTTTGGTGACAACGACCGCCTTTCCGCGCTCGTAGCCGGGACGGTGAAGGCCGGGCTCCTTTTGATCCTGTCGGATGTTGACGGACTGTTTACGGCCGACCCATCCCGTGACCCTAAGGCGATTCGAATTCCACACGTCGACCGCGTTGTTCCGGAAATCGCGAAACTGGCCGGGGTGACCCGCTCGGGTCTGGGTACAGGCGGAATGGCTTCCAAGGTCATGACGGCCAGGTGGGCCAACCAGTGGGGACTTCCTGTCGGCATCGTCAATGGTCGTGAAAGCGCTCCGGTCGAGCGGTTTTTTCAGGGGGAAGGAACTCTTTTTTGTGCGAACGGACCGCTTTGGCCGGCTAAAAAAGTCTGGATCGGTTTTTTCTCCGAACCGGCGGGAGACCTGATACTGGATGATGGTGCCCTTGAAGCCCTGTCTCGTGGAAAATCCAGCCTTCTCGCGGGTGGAGTGTCCAGATTGGAAGGACGGTTTGAGCCCGGAGACGTGGTGAGGCTACTTGATGAAACCGGCAGGGAGCTCGGTCGGGGAATCTCCCGGATATCTTCCGAAGAAATGGCTGTCTGGGCAAATGGGGGGAAAAAAGGCGCCCGATCTGTGGATTCCTGGCCTCTGGCTGTGCACAGGAACGCCATGACTCTTTGGGCGAGAGAGGAGTGATTGTTGATGGATCGTTCATATGACAAAAACGCCCTTGAAACCATTCTCAAGGATTCCCGGATGGCCTTTCACAGAACGCAAATCCTGAAAACAAAACAGAAAAATGCTGTTCTCATGCGGTTATCCGGTCTGCTTCAGAAAGAAAAAGAGCGTATCCGCCATGAAAATCAGAAAGATTATTCAAAAGCGCTCGAACGGGGTCTGGAACCGGCGTTGTGCGACAGGCTTCTCCTGACAGACGGCCGATACGGGCAGATGGTTCAGGGTCTTATGGATGTCTGCGCCCTTCCGGATCCTGTCGGTCGTTCTGTCGACAGATGGATGAATGCCGATGGGCTCCTGATCGAAAAAGTCAGGGTTCCTCTTGGTGTGGTGGGCGTTATCTATGAATCCCGGCCGAACGTGACAGTGGAGGTGTTTTCCCTCTGTCTCAAGGCCGGATGCTGTGTTGTCCTCAGGGGTGGATCAGAAGCCCTGTCTTCGAACCAGGCGCTCGCAGACCTGATCCGTCAGTCGCTGGAGGAGGAAGGGGTTCCAGCGGCCGCCGCATCGTTCCTGCCCTGGGTGGATCGGCAGGCGGTGGTGGATCTCCTGGAAAACAGCGGACTCGATGTCATCATACCCCGGGGAGGGGCGGGCCTGATGAGGCTGGTCGGAGAACATGCCCGGGTTCCTGTATTAAAACATGACCAGGGAATTTGCCACATCTATGTCGGCGCATCCGCGGACCCAGACAAGGCGCTCGCCGTCGTTCTGAACGCCAAGACAAGCCGTCCGTCGACCTGCAACGCGATGGAGACGCTGCTCGTTCATTCATCGCATCGTGAGACGCTCTTGCCGAGGATTGTTGGCGCCCTCCGGGAGAAAGAGGTGCTGATTTACGGTTGTCCAGAGACCCGAAAACTGGGAGAAGGGATCCAGCCGGCGTCTCCGGACACTTACAGGACGGAGTTTCTGGATCTCACGCTCAATGTCCGGCTGGTCGACAGCCTGGACGATGCCATTCTCCACATACGGGAATACGGGTCGGGACACACCGACGCGATCCTGACCCGTGATCTGCTGGAAGCGGACCGTTTTCAGGAAGAGGTCGACTCATCGTGCGTGATGGTTAACGCATCCACCCGCCTCCATGACGGATTCGCGTTCGGACTGGGAGCGGAGGTGGGGATCAGCACATCCCGCGTCCATGCTCGGGGTACGATGGGGTTGCAGGAGCTGACCACCACAAAATACCTTGTCCGGGGAAACGGCCATCTGAGGAACGCCTGACTGACCGGAGGACGACGAAGGTGCCGATGCCGAAAACCGCCCTTTTTGGTGGGGCTTTCAATCCGGTCCACCTTGGCCACATTGCCCTCGCCCGATTCCTGACGGACAGGCTGGATCTTGAGAAAATCGTTTTCGTTCCCGTCGGAAAGCCGGCCCATCGCAATCTTCCTGATGATCCGGGATGCCCGGAACGGATGAAGATGCTGGGTATGGCCATTTCGGGGGAGTCCAGGTGGTCGCTTTCCGGTTTTGAATGCCGTTCGCCGGATGTTTCTTATACCGTCCGGACGGTGGAGGCGCTCTTTCCCGAGGACAGGCCGTGGCTGATTCTGGGTTCGGACGCGTTTTTCGGGTTTGATTCGTGGTTTGAACCGGAACGCCTGCTGGAGAGGGTCCATCTTCTGGTGGCTTTCCGTCCGGGTGACACGACAGCGCGAATACAGGCCGGCATCGACCGGTTGTCCGGTTTTGGGCTGGGACCGGTGACCTTGCCGTTATCCGATCTTTCATTACAGCCGGAGATTGTTGTCGATTCATTTCGCCAGGGGGACAGGGAGACGTATTTCGCTTTTGTCCGCCCCGGGACCCCGGATTTTTCATCGTCCATGGTCAGATCCGCCATACGGCAGGAACAACCCTTCGGTGAGTTCTTGCCAGCACATGTCAAATCCTATATCGTTGAGAAAGGACTATATGGAGCATCCCACAGCAGAGTCCGGAGCCGCTCCGGACTCTGAGAACGCCGGTTTCACAACCTCATTACGGGAGTTCCTTCTGGACAGGGAAAAGGCCCCCCGAAAGGAAACGGACGCTGAGACCCGAGAACGTGCGGAAAGGATGGCCCTCTTCCTTCAGGAAAAGAAGGTGCATTCGGTCTGGCTTCTCTTCCCCGGAGAGGCCTGCGCTTATTCGGATTTTCTGATTCTGGGAGATGTTGAACACGAACGCCACAGGGACGCCGTCCTCGATGCCCTGGACGGCCATTTTTCACGCAGGGGTGAACCGTTCCGGGCCGAAAAAGGAAGCCTGTGGACGCTGGTCGATTTCAACTCCGTTATCATCCACCTGTTCCTGAACGGTGGTCGATCCCTGTATCGCCTGGAAGACCTTTTTCCCGAAGCCCCCATGTATGTCCTCGATGAAGAAGGTCGTCTCCATGATGTTCCTCCGGAAAAAAGGCCTTTGCCTGACATGACTGACGGAGGCTCCCGGAGACCGGCCCAGCCTCTGCGCCACCCGAGCGTCTGATGACCCGATTCCTCCTGCTTGTCCTCCTGTTATCCCTGGTTTTCATCGTCAAGCTCTTTGAGTGGAACCCCGCTTCCGTGACATTCACCTATTTTCCGGGTCACGCCATGAACGTGCCCGTCGTGGTGCTGTTTGTTCTCTCACTGGGTGTTGGCGCGGGATTTGTCATGGTTGTCCACGGTACGGGAGATTTCTTGAGGTGGCTCAGGAGCCTTGACGAGACCCGGGAGGAAAAACGGGAAGAAAAGGTGACGGCCTTGTGGAAAAAGGTTCGGGAGGAGCTGAACCGCTCCCATATCCCTCAGGCCTTGTCCCTGCTGGAAAGGCTTGTCACAATCTATCCCAACCATATCGAAGCCCTTCTTCTTTTGGGGAATCTCCGGCGCGCTTCCGGAGACACGTCCGGTGCGATCCGGCTCCACAGGCGAGCGAGAGTCTTCGACGAGGAGGATGTCCGGCTCATCCTGAGCTTGTGCGAAGATTATCGCCAGGCATCCCGTTTCGACGATGAACTGGCGCTCCTTGGAGAATACTTCCGTAAAAAGGAAGGCCGGAATGTGGAGATTCTCGAAAGATACCGGGATCGGCTGGTGTTTATGAAGAAGTGGGAAGAAGCCCTCTCCGTCCAGTCGGTCCTTTCGCGATCACTGGCAAAGGGAGAACGCAGGGATCTGGAAGTCGCGACGCTTGTGGGCATCCGCTTCGAAACGGGTTGCCTTCACCTCGATCGTGGAGAGACAGAACTGGCCCGCCGGTCCTTCCGGGGAGCTCTCAAGATTGATCCCCAGTTTTCACCCGCGAGGATAGGCTTGGCCGAAGCTCAGGCCCAGGAGGGAAGGCTTTCAGAAGCATTCGCTACCCTGGAAGAAGGGTATGAAAAAGACAAGGATCTGGTCTATCTCTACCGTCTTGAGGAAATGGTCCTCGAAGCCGGGTCTCCGGAACGTATCCTCACCGCTGTTGAACGGGCGGTGGCCGGAGATCCGCAAAATTCTTCACTGCTCTATGTCCAGGCCCGGCTGTTCGATCGCCTGATGATGGTCGACCTGGCGCTGGACAGAATGGAATCCCTTGAAGGAAGGGAGAATTGGGAAGGAGAATTTTACCGTCTGCTTGGTGATCTGTATCTGCGTAACAAGGATCGTTCGAGCGCGCTGGAAGCTTTCCAGAAAGGAACGCATGCCGAAAATCACCCCGGCCGTCTCCATTGCCGACAGTGTTTCCGGCGACTCGTTCGATGGAGCGGCCGCTGCCCTTCCTGTGCCCGATGGGGTTTTGTGACGCTCCATCCCGGTTATGTTTTAACGCCTTCGATTCCGGAGCAATCCGCGGATGGCCGGAGGGGGAAAGGATTTCCTCTGGCGGATCCGACAATCGATGCCTATTCGCTCGGTCAATCCGGCTGATTCCCTGGCCGGTACCCCCTCTATCGGGAATCTTCCGTCATGTTCTCTGGACTGTTTTGCCCGCTATGCCAGGCGCTTTCCCGGACGGGAACGCCACTTTGCAAGGGATGTCTTGATATGTTTGACCGTGAGGCCAGGCGGATGCCGGCCTCGCGTTCCACTGCATCCGGGTGCACGGTTCAGGGTTTTTTTCGCTACCAGGGAATTTCCAGGGATATCTTCCATATGGCCAAGTTCTCCGGCCACCGATCCCTGGGGGATTTTCTGATTTCGCGAGGGCTGGAGAGGATCCCCGCCATGGAAAAGGTGAGTCTCTGGGTTCCTGTTCCGCCGGATCACGGTCGCCTTCTTCAGAGAGGTCTTTCTATTCCTGACCGGATGGCCTGGCGTCTGAGCCGGTTGACGGACATTCCCTGCCATCTGGACGGGGAACCCCCTTTGCCAGGGTCGGAGCAGAAATCGATGTCGCGACATTTGAGGGCGCAACGGTATGCCGGCCGCTGGGGGAAGCCTCTCTGGAAGCGAGCCGGGAAAAAAATTTCGGGAGTGGTGATCGTCGATGACCTTGTAACGACGGGGGAGACCCTTTCCTCTTTCGAAAGCTCCCTGGTGGACCAGGGAGCGACTGTCTTGTACGCCGTCGCGTTGTTTGATGCTCCATTGCGCCTTGGGGAGGAAGCCTGATTGGATTCTCCGGGCGGACGTTCCGGACCGTTGATCACGGAAACGTCAGGGCGCAGCCTCCAGGAAAACGAAAAGAAGGAAATACGGACCGTTCTAGACCGTTTGTCCCGCATTCTGCCCGGATTTGTCGCCCGGCCTGGTCAACGCAAAATGATCGCCGAAGTTGCCAGGACGTTTTCGAGGTGCCGGGAAGAAGGGGATCCTCCCTCCGCAGGAGAGAATATCGCCGTGATTCAGGGACCGACCGGCACCGGCAAGACCATGGCCTACCTGATTGCGGGGATCGTGCTCGCAAGGAGCCGGGGAAAAACCCTGATTGTCTCGACGGCGACGGTCTCGCTTCAGGAACAGCTTTTTATGAAGGATCTTCCTGTATTGGCGAACGCGCTGGATCCCCCTCCGGTTTTTGAACTGGCCAAAGGGAGAGGTCGATATCTCTGCGAAAGAAATCTTTTAAATCTTACGGATGGCCAGTCTTCCGGTGCCGCCTCCTGGCGGCATCCCCCTACGCGGGCGCAACTGGATATGCTAGACCGGCTAAAAGACGATTTTCCCCTTCTCTGGGACGGTGATCGGGACCATGCGCCACTTCCTGTCCCGGATGCCCTCTGGGGCCTGATCAACAATCAGTCCTCCAGTTGTACGGGGAAAAAGTGCCCCCTCTACTCCCGCTGCCCTTTCTTCCTGAGAAAAGATGCCCAAAGCCGGGCAGATATTGTCGTTGCCAACCATGACCTTGTTTTGTCGGACCTGGTCTTGGGAGGGGGCATTCTTCTCCCTTCCCCCGAAAAGTCCTTTCTCGTGTTTGATGAAGGCCACCATCTTCCCTCAAAGAGTCTTTCCCACTTCCGGGAAGGGATCGATCTGGAGGGTTTTTTGTCATGGGTGGAGCGTGTTCCGTCGACCCTCTCCAGAATGTCCGGATTCCTCGATGCAAAAGAACGGCAACGGTCTTGCAACGAAGAGGCGGAATCCCTTTCGGAATCCATCCAGTCTCTTTCCGTATGGTTGTCGGAGCACTGGAGCGGAAAATCGTTTGGCCGGACCCCGGAAACAGACACCGGTCATTCCGGGGATCTGTTCAGGGGGAACAAGGACAGCACCCTGTGGAGGTTTCCGCAGGGGAAAATTCCGGACGACCTCCGTCGACCTGCGGCGATCGGGAGCCAGGCCGCAAAACAGCTTCTGGAAAAAATCCAGTCCGCCCGTGACCGCCTCTCCGACGTCCCCGCGGGGAGCGATGTCCGTCGTTCCAGAGAGCGGGACAACCTTTTCCAGGATCTGGGGACGCTCCTGGAAAAGATGTCTGACGCATACCGTCTTCTCAGTCTGTTTGGCCTGTCAGACCCGGAAAATGAGGCTCCCGTGGCGCGATGGGCCCAGGAATGGTCGGATGCAGGGATCAAAAACCACCGTCTGGAAGCGAGTCCCGTCTGGGCCGGAAAAATTCTCGACACCGTTCTGTGGAACCGCGTTTCCGCTTCCTGCGTTACCTCCGCTACCCTGATGGCATTGGGGGCTTTTGATTCTTTTTCGTCCCGTTGCGGTCTCTCCGATTTTGCAAAAACCTCTTTTCTGTCGCTTCCCTCCCCTTTTCCGCTTGAAATGCAGGGAGTCCTGTCCATCCCCGCCATGCGATCGGATCCTTCCGAGGCACAGGAACACACACGGGAAATGATCGACCTTCTTCCCGATATCCTGCTTCCGTCGGAAGGATCCCTGGTGCTTTTTTCCTCCCGTCGCCAGATGGAAACGGTCCGTCAGGGGATGCCGGTGCAGTGGAGAGACAAGATTCTTGTTCAGGGTGAAAAACCTCGGAGGGAGATTCTGGAACTCCACGAACGACGCATACAAGCCGGAGAAGGATCGGTCATATTCGGGCTTTCATCCTTCTCGGAAGGTCTGGATCTCAGAGGGGATCTGTGTACCCATGTCGTGATCGCCAAGATTCCCTTCCCGGTTCCGACGGAACCGGTCGAGGAAACGCTGGCGGAATGGATCCGTTCCCGGGGGGGAGATCCTTTCCGGGAAATCGCGCTACCGGAAGCGGGACTGCGCCTTGTGCAGGCGGCCGGAAGGCTGATCCGCTCGGAAACCGATCGGGGAAAACTGACGATCCTCGACAAAAGGCTCATGGAAAAAAGGTATGGACCCGGTCTTCTCCGTTCGCTGCCCCCGTTTCGTCGGGAATATCCACAGCCCGACAGGATCAGGGGCATGGGAATATCATGACGCACGACCAGATTCGGATCTTTCTCAAGGTGGCAGAACTCGGGAGCTTTACCCAGGCGGGAGAGACCCTTTTTTTGACCCAGCCGGCGATCAGCCTCCAGGTCAAAACCCTTGAGCAGGATCTGGGAGTTTCCTTGTTTGAGAGGAAAGGTCGCCAGGTCCTGCTCACAGAGGCAGGCGTCCGTCTCGTTCCCCACGCCCGACGCATCATGGAGGAGATCTCCGACGCCCGCGCGCGGGTCGCCGAGCTGTCGAGCGGACCATTGGGAAACCTGCGGATCGGTTCTTCGACGACCATTGGAACGGCGATTCTTCCCCCGATCCTGTTCCGGTTCACCCGGCAATATCCGCAAATCCGGACGAGCCTGTCGATCCTGAACACCCACCGGATCGTCTTTGACCTGAAAACGTCCGAAATCGATATCGGATTTATCGAAGGCGACCTGACCCGGACAGAATCCCAGGGGGTGTCCCGCTCTTTTTTGGCTCAAGACCGACTCGTGCTGCTGGATTCCCTGAAAACGCCCCTGATACGGAAAGAGGAGACGTCGCTGGAGGAAATACGCCATCTTCCGCTGATCCTTCGCGAACCCGGTTCGGGTACGCGGCAGGTGCTGGAAGACGCGCTACTCGACCGGGGTTTGCCGCTGGATCTCTTCACGATTGCCCTGACGGTGGGACATACCGGGGTGATCAAGGAACTTGTCGGAATGGGGGCGGGGATCGCCTTTATGTCGGTCCTGGCAATCAACCAGTCGGACAGGGAAAAAATCCGGATGGTCCGGGTCAGGGATTTTTCTCCGGTCCGGGATCTCTGGATTGTCACACCCGGGAGAAGAATGAGCTCGGGCGCGCGCCATTTTCTGGATAGCGTCCGTGAGTGGACAGACCGGAAGGAATGAAATCCGTGGCCGAAATCGGAGAAAGGAAAACGGCGGCGAAGACCGTATGGTTGAAAGAGGTATCCATCCGTCATCTGGGAGCCTTCAGGGACCTGGTTCTGGACCTGGGGCCCGGAATCAACCTCCTGACAGGCATGAACGGAACAGGAAAAACGCATTTTCTGAAATGGGTTTTCAGCGGACTGACCGCCCCCGCGGACGGACCGCTGGAACCCCATTTTTCCCGAAATTTTTTCCCTCCCGCTGTCTCCCCGGCCCTCCTTGTCTTTCGGGAACGTCAAATCCGGTCCGGCTTTCTTTCTCTGAAAAGCTCGGACGGTCTTGTCCGCGGTTTTCATATCGAAAAAACCGGACAAGGCCTGAAGGACGTCCGGATTATCCGGGAAAAGCCCGACATCCCATCCGAGCCTTTTTCCGGAAAAGTCTTTTATTTTCCTTTCGACGGTTCTTTCCCTGAAATCAGGAAGAATCCGGGCCATTATCGGTCGCTTCTCCTCCGTCGGATCGAAAAATCGGTTCCCGGTCGGTTGGTCCTCAGGGGAGGGCGATGGTGGCTCAAAAACGCAAGGGGGTGGGCCGAATGGGAACAGGTCACCCCCGCAACGCGTCAGATGGCGATGCTTTCTCTCATATTGCGGCAAGGAATGCTGAAACAAGGCTCCCTGCTTTTATGGGACACGCCGGAAGGGGTGTTTGGGCCCGTTTTGGCCGGGGAGTTTGCCGGAATCCTGGTTGATCTGGCAAGAAAAGGGATCCAGTCCTTGGTTGCGACCCGCGACTATGTGCTTCAGAAAGAGGTCGATCTTCATCAAGAAAAGGCAGTTCCTCCCGTACGGTTTCACGGATTTTTTCGTGACGACCGTCAGGACAAGGTTTCCGTCGAATCTTCGGACCATCTGTCGGGACTCGTCCATAACCCCGCGTTGGACACATTTCGGAGCCTGTTTGATCGCGACATTGAACGGGCGATAGCCGGAAAATGGTCTCCATGATGGTCCAGGAAGGCGATTTCGCGCTGGATTTCTCCCGCGCCCTCCGATGGGAGCGGTTTGACCGGAAGGGAAGACAAATTCCCCAGGGTATGTCTTTTGTGGATTTCCTTGTGGAAGAATCCCGCCGGATCCTTCTGATCGAAATCAAGGATCCCTTTTGTCTTCATGAAGCGTCACCCATGTCCCATACACCGCCCCGAAAAGGAAACAGAAGAGTTCAGGAAGCGTTCCGGATGGATCGGATGATCCATCAGTCCCTCGTACCGAAAATCCGGGACAGTTATACCTGGCTCCACCTGATGGAGCAAAGCGACAAGCCTTTTCTTTTCATTGTCCTCCTGGGTCTGGACTGCTTTTCCATCGATATGTCCGGCATGCTCGTCGTGTTCAAGGACAGGCTTCTGTCCCGGATTCGCCGGGAGGACGCCGTTTCCTGGAAAATCCCATATGTACAGGACTGTCTCGTTCTGGATCCGTCTTCATTTCGCAGGAGCTTTCCGCAATACCCCCTGTTCCGGGTCGCCGAAGGTGGCGGGGGAGATGAGCCGGTGCAAGAAATCTGTTACAATAATCCAAAAGGCCCCGTTCTGTCCGGACAGGAGAGTCGGCAAGTCGTTCTGTCCGCCCGGTCCGGCAATCTTCGGGGGGCGATGAAAAACAACAAGGAGAGAAACGATGTTCGGTGATGCAAGAGGTCAGAACCCCTTTGGGGGCAATGTTGTGGAAAGTCTTCCGGGCCGCGCTGTCCTGGGACAGTTCATGGTCAAGGTCTACGGCCTTCTGGCCCTGACGCTCATGGTTTCGGCCGCTGCGGCCGTCTGGGGCATGGGAGCAGGATTGCCGGTGTTTGTCGGCCATCCGATTCTTTTGACAATCGCCATGTTCGGAACGCTTTTCCTGTTGATGGCCGTCCAGCGCATACCTGTCGTGAACATGCTGGTCATGTTCTTTTTTGCCGGTCTGATGGGAGCCTCCCTCGGGCCCATGCTGGCCCAGGCTGTCCGTCTCCCCGGAGGGGAGACCATGGTCGCGGACAGCCTTCTGATGACGACGGCGATCTTTTTTTCCCTGTCGCTTTACGCTCTGGTTTCCCGGAAAAGTTTTTCTTTCATGGGAAGCTTCCTGTTTACGGGGCTGATCATTGTGGTCATCATGTCTGTCGTCCAGATTTTCTGGCATCCGCTGTTCCTTCAGGCGCTTGTCGCCGGTATGGGAGCCCTGGTGTTTTCCGGGCTGATCCTTTTTGACACGGCCAGGATTCTGCAATCAGCGGAAGGGGAGATGACTCCGGTCATGGCTGTTGTGACGCTTTATCTGGATATCCTGAACCTGTTCATTTCACTTTTACGGATTTTCGAGCTGTTCCGGGGGGAGGAGTGATCTCCTCCTCGCCGGCCTGACGTCTGGAAAGGGCGCGCATGTTGAAAGAATCTCGCTGGATTTGGATGGACGGTGCCCTGGTCCCCTGGAAAGAGGCCAATGTTCATGTCCTTACCCATTCCCTCCATTATGCAATGGCGGTTTTTGAAGGGGTCCGGGCGTATGACGGACCGCATGGCACACATATATTCCGTCTGAAGGAACATACCGACCGGTTGATCAACTCCGGAAAGGTGATGCACATGTCCTCCCCCTTCACTGCGGCCGAGCTGATGGATGCGACTGTCGAGACGGTCGCGCAAAACGGCCTGACTTCCTGTTATATCCGTCCGATCATGTATGTCGGTTATGGCGACATGGGAATTTATGCCCGAGAGAATCCTATCCGGGTTTCCATTGCAGCCTGGGAATGGGGGACCTACCTGGGAGAGGAAGGCCTGTCACGGGGAATCCGTGCGAAGGTCAGCTCCTACCAGAGGTTCGGTGTCAATTCCTTTTTGAACAGGGCGAAGGTGTCAGCACATTATGTCAATTCCCAGCTTGCCAAGTGGGAAGTCAAGATGGCCGGTTACGACGAGGCTATCCTTCTGGATCATGAAGGATTTGTGGCCGAGGGACCGGGAGAAAACATTTTTATCGTCTCGGACGGCGTCCTGCGGACACCCGTTTTGAAGACCGTTCTGGACGGCATTACCCGGGACGCGATCATCACGCTGGCGCGGGAAGAAGGTATTCCCGTGTCGGAAGAGATGATGACGAGAGACGATCTTTATCTTGCCGATGAAGCCTTTTTTACGGGGACCGCGGCGGAAATCACGCCCATCAGGGAGATTGACGAACGGATGATCGGTACGGGGAAGCCGGGTCCGGTGACTCTTAAGCTCCAGAAGGCCTTCTTTGACATCGTCCGGGGGATTTCTCCTCTCCATCCGGAATGGCGACATCCGGTCAAGGGATCAAAAGGCCGGTAGGGGGTGATGCTCCCCCCATCCGGGCGTAAGGGGAAAGCGGCAGGTCCTCCGGACTGGGCCCGGGAACTTCCGCCGGGAACTCTGGTGTTGATGGACGGCTTCGGATACATATTCCGGGCTTATTTCAGCCGGGTAGATTTCATGACGCGCTCGGGCATTCCGACGGGGGCCGTCACCGTCTTCGGAAACATGCTGCTTTCGGTACTGAAGGAACTCTCACCCGCCGCCATGGCGGTTGTTTTCGAGAGCCGGACGGGCAACATCCGGTCCGAGATCCTCCCCGATATCAAGGCCAACCGGCCTGAGCCCCCCCAGGACTTCCTTCAACAGATCCCCTATATCGAACGACTGATCCGGGCACTGGGTGTCCCTCTCCTGTCGACGGACGGCTATGAGGCAGACGACACGATAGCCGCTCTTGCTTCTCAGTGGCTTTTGAATGCGGACAGGACGAACATGCCGGCGCATGTCGTGATTTTGTCCTCGGACAAGGACCTTCTGACCCTGGTATCCGAGCGGGTCTGGGTCTATGATCCGATGACCCGGAACGTTTTGCGTCCGGCGGACGTTTTTGGAAAATGGGGGGTGCGCCCCGAGCAAATTCCGGACCTTCTGGCGCTCACGGGCGATGCATCCGACAATATTCCGGGTGTTCCCGGGATCGGTCAAAAGACGGCTGCCAAGCTTCTTGAAGGAGGGAAGACGATCGAAGACCTTTATGCGGACCTTGAAAAAATGCCGGCCGGAAGAATCCGGACATTGCTCGAGGAACATCGTGATAGGGTGGTCCGGAACAAGAAGGTCACGATCCTGCATACGGACATGCATCTTTCCGCTGGACCCGACGGTCTTGCCCTGTCTCCACCCCATCCGGAGGATTTGAGGTCTCTTCTGCAAGAGCTCGAAGCGTCCGGACTTCTGTCCCGGGCCCAAAAATGGATAGAAGAACGGGAAGCCCGGAAAGACCCGTCGGCATTGCCCGCGCGGAAAACACCGGGCTCTTCGCCGGACCCCGCCACGGATCTTCCCGTCATTCCTGGTTGTCCCGACGCCGGTATCGATCTGGTCAAGGGGGAAGGCGTATGGCTTCACGACGGAGAGGAGGCCAGATTTTTTTTGCTCTCCCATCGGGAAGATCTCCTTTCGGAGATTGCCCGATGGGAGACTTCCGGCAGGCCGCAGTGGGTGTTTGACCAGACGCTCCTCTATCGCGAATGTCCCGAGTTTTTTCCGGCAGAAGCCCATGTCGCGTTTGATCTGACCCTGGCCGCATATCTTCTTGATCCTGGCCATCGGGAATATGTTCCGGAAAGTATTGCAGCCCGCTTTTTCCTTGATGAGACTTCCGACCGCCCGCGCCTTGTCCGGCTGATTCTTTCGAAATTGTGGGAGCAAACGTCCAGGGAAGGCCTTTTGGATTTGTTGCAGCAGATCGAAATCCCTCTGGGGAGGCTCCTTTACAGGATGGAGGTTTCCGGTATCCGAATCGACCAGGGGGCTCTGGAAGAAGCCCGTGAAAAAATCGAAGGTGCGGCGGCGGAACTGGAGGAGGAAATTTACCGTCTGGCGGGCACCCGATTTACGATCCTTTCTCCCCGGCAGGTGGCCGATGTCCTTTACGGGAAGCTGGGACTTCCGACGGCCAGAAAGGGGAAGACGGGATTTTCGACCGACGAAGAGACACTGGCCGGTTTGTCCGGCCTCCACCCCCTCCCGGAAAAGATTCTCTCATACAGGCAGATGAAGAAACTGCTCTCGACCTATGTGGACCCTATTTCCCGGGGAATCGACGAACGCGGACGTCTTCACGGCCAGTTCAACCAGACGGTCACGGCGACCGGAAGACTTTCCTCCTCCAACCCCAATCTTCAGAATATTCCGATGCGCAGTTCGGTGGGACGGGAAATCCGGAAATGCTTTGTTGCAGAGGAAGGCAAGCTTCTGTTGTCGGCCGATTATTCCCAGATCGAGCTCAGGCTTCTCGCCCACTTCTCCGAGGATCCGGAACTGATGGCCGTTTTCGGGAGGAACGACGATATCCATGCGGGAACAGCGCGCCTCCTGTTTGGGGATCCGGTGACGCCGGACACCCGCCGCAAAGCCAAGACGATCAACTTCGGGATACTCTATGGGATGTCGGCGTTCAGCCTTTCCCAGGATCTGGGAGTTTCACCGGAAGAGGCGCAGCATTTCATTGACCGCTATTTTGGCGCGTTTCCCCAGGTGGGCCCGTTCTTCCAAAAGGTGCTGGAAGAGGCCAGGAAAACGGGAGAAGTCAGGACCATTCTGGGAAGAAAAAGAAAAATTCCGGAATTGGGTTCTTCGAACAGAAGGAGTCGGGAATATGGCGAACGGATGGCCGTGAACACAGTCCTGCAGGGGTCTGCAGCGGACCTGATCAAGAAATCCATGGTGGATTTTGCCCGTATACACCGGGATCGTCCGGATGTCGGAGATTTGCTGATCCAGGTCCATGACGAGCTACTGTTCGAGGTTTCGAAAGATGTTCTGGAAGAATCTTCCAGGACGATCCGCACGGTGATGGAAAGTGCGCTGGCGCTGAAAGTTCCGCTGGTTGTGCAGGTCGGTTATGGAAAAAATTGGGTGGATGCCCATCCGGGATGACCGGAGGGGCGGATACAGAAAGGCCAGTGGATGGTAATTCAGGGAAGTCTGGATCGGCATGCTCTTCTGGAGGGCATGAACCTGTCACTCTTGGGTCTGGGGATCGGGACCGCCTTTCTCGCGATCCTGATCGCCGCGATCGGGACAGGATTCATCATCCGGAAAGTCCGGGGGACGGAATCGGAAGACCGGGTCAAAAAATGGGCCCGGATCGGCTGGGCCGGTCTCGTGATTTATCTGGCCATCTATGTCGGCTACTTCTTCCATCTGAGCTCTCCCCGCAAGGTTCCTTATCCTTTTGCTCCGGGCGACAGGCTGGTCGCGAAAGGGGATTTTAACGGGGCCATCCGTTTTTACGGCAAGATCGTAAAAGAGTACCCGCGTATGGGTCTGGCGCATTTCAAGCTCGGAATGGCGCTCCGGATGGTCAAGGCTATCGGTCCGTCGATAAAGGAACTGAAAGCCGCCATACGGTATGATCCGGACCAGCCGGAACCCTATTTTGCCCTGGGCTCCATTCTCTGGACGCAGGGCACTTCCCGGGACGCGATGCCCTACTTCCGAAAGGGCCTGGAGCTCGATCCGCAGAACCGGCAACGATTGTTTTTCGAGAAAATCATCAAAAGGGGTGAACTGGAAGAAAAAGGGTTGCTGAAGCCGGGTTCCGACGGCCGTCCCCGTCTGTCTCCCCCGGCACCCGGAACGGTGGGGACGACACCATGATCCTTCCGTTCCGAACGCGAATGACGATATTTATCGTGGCACTTCCGGGGATTCTGGATATATTCTGGATTATGGAACGATTTTTGGGGTTGCCGGTTCCGTTGAGGCATGCCGGTCTGATCGTTCCGGAAATCCTGCTTCTTGTGGCTCTGGTCGGTCTTGTCATGTGGAGTTTCGTTGTTCGCTGGCTGCACAAGAAAGAAACGGTGATTCTGCTGTCCGTCTCCCTTGCGATGGCTGCGGGCGGCATCCTGAGGCTTTTCTGGATTGTCTGGTCTCCGATGGGAGACCCCCTTCTCAAGCCGCACCTCTTTGAAGCCGGCGGGCTTGTCACCGGTGCCTTGATCCTGGGGATAGAGGCTGAATCCGGACGCCGGCATTTTGTCCGGATGGAAGAGAAGGCTCGTCATGCGGGGCAAGGTCTTTCCCCGGAACCGTCTTTCCGTCCGGACAAGACCAGATGACAATCATCGGACTCACGGGGGGGATTGCTTCCGGAAAGTCCCATGTGGCCAGATTTTTTGAAGAAGCCGGGATCCCTGTCATCCATTCCGATCAACTGGCGAGAGAGGTGGTCCTTCCGGGTACGGCTACACTGGAACGGATCCGGCAGGCGTTTCCCGATGTTTTCCTTCGGGACGGCGTGCTGGACAGGAAGGCTCTTGGAAAGAAGATCTTCTCTTCCGAAACGGACCGGAAACTCCTGGAGTCTATTGTGCATCCTCCTATCCGTGAGCTGTTTCATGAAAAACTCCGTTTTTTGGAAGGCCAGGCCTCTACCGTGGTCTATGAGGTTCCGCTTCTGTTCGAGACAGGACTCGACAGGGAAATGGACCTGACGGTCGTCGTGGATGTCCCCGAAACCATTCAGGTTGATCGGCTGGTGCGTCGGGACAGGATGACGGAGGAAGAGGCCAAAAAACGGATCGGTGTCCAGATGCCCCGCGAGGAAAGGCTCAAGAGGGCTCATATTGTCGTTCCCGGAGACCTTAATGACAGTGAGTTGCGCCATTGGATTCGACGGATAACGGAAATGGCCCGGAAGGAGGATCCCGGTTTTTTGAAGTGACAACAATCAAACCAAGGAAAGGAGAGATGCATGAGTGCAGACGTCCGCAAGGCCCTTTTCCCTCTGGCAGGTCACGGAACCCGATTCCTGCCCATGACGAAGGCGTCTCCGAAAGAGATGTTGCCCTTGGTGGACAAGCCGGTTGTCCAGTATGTGGTGGAAGAAGCCGTGTCCTCCGGCATCAATGAAATTGTCATGATTACCGGCCGGGGAAAAAGGGCCATCGAAGATCATTTTGACATTTCTTACGAACTGGAGGATGTCCTTCGCCAGAAGGGAAAGCTGGCCCTTCTGGAGGAAATCCGAAAGATTTCTTCCCTGGCCGAAATCGTTTACATGCGGCAAAAAGAGTCAAAGGGGTTGGGACATGCCGTTCTGTGCGGCCGACTTCTGATCGGAGACGAGCCATTTGCCGTTGCCCTGGGGGACGAGGTTGTCGACGGACCCGCCCCGGCCCTGCTCCAGCTGGTAGAGGTGTTCAGAAAAGTCAAGGGACCTGTGATAGGGGTCCAGAAAGTTCCGAAGACGGATGTCTCCTCCTACGGTATCGTTGCGGGGAATGTGATCGGAGAGGGTCTCATCAGGATTGATTCGCTTGTGGAAAAGCCGTCGCCCGCCGAAGCTCCCTCCAACCTTGCGATCATTGGACGTTATATCCTGACCCCGGATATATTTGATATTCTCGAAGTCCAGGATCCAGGTGTCGGTGGCGAGATCCAGCTGACGGACGCCCTCAGGATCCTGGCGTCGCGAAGGCCTGTATATGCCTGCGAAACTCAGGGAAACCGTTACGACACAGGAGACAAGCTGGGATTCTTGAAGGCGACCGTCCAGTTTGGTCTGAAGAGTCCTGATATGGGCAAGCTGTTCCGGCATTATCTCGAAAACATCTTCCAAAAAGGTGATGCGATGGAGGCGGGGAAAGAATGAGGCGTTCCTTTTTTGGGCAGCTCGACGAGGAGGAGGAAAGGAATCCGGATCCCGAACGCATTTTCTGGGCGCTGGATGAACCTCCCCAGAAAGATTCGGGCGGACCGCCTGAAACCCTTCCGGAGACATTGCCATGCATCAGTTCCCGGGATATGGTGGTATTCCCCAATATGGTGGTCCCGATTGTTGTGGCAAAACCCCGGTCGATTTTGGCTCTGGAGGCCACCATCGAGGAGAGCCGCCTTCTTTTTGTCTCGTCCGCGAGAAATCCGGAAGAGGATGACGGAAAAGCCGAGCCGGTTAATCCGGTCGGAACGGTTTGCGCGATCGCCAAGAACTTTCGGGGAATAGACGGTCGGGCGCGGGTCCTTTTGCATGGCCTGTTCCGTGGGAAGATCAGTCGCTGGGTTTCCCGGGATCCTTACGACCTTGTACGCTATATCCCCTGGCCGGACAATCCTCCGTCCCGGACCATCCGGGTTGAAGCCCTTGTCCGGCAGGTCATGGAACAGACAGAACACCTGTTCCGACTGAATCCCCTTCTTTCTCCGGATTTGTTGTCCGTGATCCGTTCGATCGAGGATCCCGGTACCCTGGCCTATCTCGTTGTGGCGAATCTGGGCCTCAAGACATCTGACCTCCAGAAAATCTATGAAAACCGTTTTCCCGCACGGCGGCTCTCCCGGGTTCTGTATTTTCTGAACCGGGAAATCTCCCTTCTGGATGCCAAGCGCAAAATCCAGATGGATGCCAAGGGGGAAATCGACCGATCCCAAAGGGAGTATTTTCTGCGTGAGCAGCTCAAGGCGATCCAGAAAGAGCTGGGAGAATCTCCTGAAGAAAATGATGAAATGGTCCTTTTGTCCGAAAAAATCGAAACATCGGAGCTTTCCATGGCTGCGCTGGAAGAAGCCAGGAGGCAACTGGGAAAGTTGTCGCGGTTGCATCCCGAGTCTTCCGAATCGGGGGTAGTCCGGTCCTATCTCGAATGGATCACGGAACTGCCCTGGAAAAAGCCGCAACCCCGAAAAATCGATATTGCCCGGGCGAAAAAAATCCTGGACAAGGAACATCTCGGCCTTCGGAAGGTCAAGGAGCGGCTCCTGGAATATCTTGCGGTGCGCATTCTGAATCCTGAGGGGAAGCCGCCGATCCTCTGTTTTGTGGGGCCTCCCGGCGTTGGAAAGACATCGCTGGGAGAGTCGGTGGCGAAAGCCCTGGGGCGCCCATTTGTCCGCCTTTCTCTTGGGGGAATCCGGGATGAGGCTGAAATTCGGGGTCATCGCAGGACGTATGTCGGTTCTCTTCCGGGACGGGTTCTCCAGGGAATGCGCCAGGCCGGTGTGACCGATCCGGTTTTCATGCTGGACGAACTGGACAAGATGGGGACAGACTTCCGGGGAGATCCGTACAGCGCCCTCCTGGAAGTGCTGGATCCCCGACAGAACAAAAACTTCAGCGACCATTATCTGAATCTTCCTTACGACCTTTCCCATGTTCTTTTTCTGGCGACGGCGAATGTGCTGGACACTCTTCCCCCTCCGCTCCTGGACCGTCTCGAGGTCATCGACATTCCCGGGTATACCGAGGAAGAGAAGAAAGGGATTGCACGGGAGCACCTTTGGCCCCGTCAAAGGAAGGAAAATGGGATTTCGTCCCGCCAGGCCGAATTAACCGACGCCGCGCTGGAGCGCCTGATCCGGGAGTACACCCGGGAATCCGGAGTCCGTTCCCTCGAACGGCAGCTGGGGAGCCTTTGCCGCAAGGTCGCGGTGGGGATTCTGGATGGCGGGAAGAAGGTGTTCCGGATTCGTCCGGAACACCTGGAAGGGTGGTTGGGGCAGCCTCCCTTCCGGGAAACTCCCGAAGAAGGCAAACCCCTGGTCGGGGTTGTCCGGGGGCTGGCGTGGACCCCGACGGGGGGAGATCTCCTGTTTGTCGAAGCCACTTTGCTGAAAGGTCGGGGAAATCTCACGATCACGGGCAAGCTGGGGGAGGTGATGCAGGAATCGGCCCAGGCCGCGCTGACATACGTCCGGTCCCACGGAGAGTCGACCGGCATTCCGGTGGATTTCTGGTCGCGCAAGGACATCCACCTCCATGTTCCTGAAGGGGCGATTCCGAAGGACGGACCTTCCGCCGGAATCACCATGGCCGTTGCGATGGCATCCGCCGCGACGAATCGTCCTGTTCGGGGGGATATCGCCATGACGGGAGAAATTACCCTTCGTGGAAGGATACTGCCGATCGGCGGGCTGAAAGAAAAGCTGCTGGCGGCGCGGAGGTTCTCCCTGAAAGAGGTATTGATTCCGGAAGATAACGAACGGGATCTGTCCGACATTCCGGCAGAGGTCAAAAACGCTCTCCTGATCACCCCCGTCAAAAAGATGGAACAAGTTTTCGACCGGGTTTTCATCGACAGGGTTTCCACAGAAGATGGAGTCTGACTGGGTCCGGGCGTTTGCGGCCCGACTGGGTCCCGTTCCTCCCCATGTTCTCCGGGGGATCGGAGACGATGTCGCCTGCCTGTCGTCCCCGGGGCCGCTCAATCTGCTCTGGACGACAGACAGCCAACGGGAAGGCATCCATTTCCGCTGGGAATGGATGACGCCGGAAGAGGTGGGTTATCGGCTTCTGGCGGTCAACCTGAGCGACGTTTTCGCAAAGGGGGGAACCCCCTTTGCTGCGCTCGTGGCCCTGGGTGTTCCGCCACATTTTCCGGAAGAGTCACTCTTTGCTTTTTATGATGGGATGGGAGAAGCCAGCCGCCATTTTTTCTGCCCGGTGGTCGGGGGAGACATCTCCCGTTCTGCTGGCGGTTTTGATGCCGTCATGTCCCTTTTGGCCACTTCGGTGTCGGGCCGGTTTCCGGGGAGAGACCAGCTTGAGCCCGGAGACACGCTTTATCTTCTTGGCCATCCGGGGATGGCGAGGGCGGGTTATATGGCCCTCAAGTCAGGACAAGCAGACAAAAGTGACCTGCAGGAATGCGTTTCCGTTTTCAAAAGGCCCGGACCCTTCCCCTGGCTTGCCGATCTGATCTCTTCCGAAACGGCCATCATTGCCACCATGGATACTTCCGACGGGCTGGGGCAGGCTGTCTTTGCCCTGGCCGACCAGTCAGGCGTTTCCGTCTGTCTGGACCCGCCAGACGGATGGCTGGAACATCTTCGGGTCCCCTCCGAAATCTTGGGCACCGACCCATTCCGGATGGCCTGGGAGGGGGGGGAGGACTACGATGTTCTCTTGGGGATCCGCTCTTCTCCGGATGAAACGGTAACGGGAAAAATAGAGGAAAAAATCCGGGAAGGCCGGGACCGGTTGATCCGCCTGGGAAAGGTGGTCGACCAAAAATCCCCTGACGGTGGGGCGGCTGTCACAATCATCGGAAAAGACGGGAGAGGGAGAACGTTGGAAAGGACCGGATTTGACCATACTTGATCAACGTTTCAATGCCTGGAAAGAGAAATTCCGGGAACTGGTCATGAAGGACCCCGATCCCCGGAAGGTCTCCGCTGCAATCGCCATCGGATTTTCCGCCGCTTTCCTGCCCCCATTCGGATTTCACACAATTCTTGTGATGGGGCTCGGTTACCTGTTGCAGGTTTCGGTTCCGCTGGCGGTTCTGGGGACTTGGATCAACAACCCCTGGACGTTTGTTCCGGTCTTTCTCCCGTCCTATGTCCTGGAAATCAACCTGGGCGCCCATCTCCTTCATAAAAAACTGAATATCCCTTCCCTGGGGGCGCTCTCCAAAATGCCCTACAAGTCCGTCATCGCCCAGGTCAAGCTGGTTCTCTGGCCATTCATTGTCGGAAGCGTTGTCTTGTCATGCGCCGTATTTGTCATTTCTTTCGCTTTGGTTTATGGATTTTTGAAATACCGGAAAGGCTTCCCCCCCTTGCCACTCTGATCCGGACGGCCCTGTCCCTGGCGTAGCAGAGGGGACGGGGTTTCCTGCATTCGGGGAAACCAGCCGAAGGTCTTTTTCCTTCGGAAAAAACCCGGATCCTCCGGGCCGGAATCCCCGCCCTCACGAGTATTTTTTTTGCCGCAAGCGCTCTTTTAAACCCCAGCGCCCTGTTGTATTTCTTCCCGCCGACCGGATCCGTATGACCATAAAGAATGATGGTGAGGCCGGGATTTTTTCTGAGCAGACGGGCGTAGGCAAGGAGCACCGAGCGGTTGGCGTACGAGACCCTGTGTGAATTAAAGGCGAAAAAAATATCTTTTTGGAGCGGTAAATGTTTCTTTTGACGAACAGGATGGGGAGGGGGTGGTGGTGGAGCCGGGGTTGGCCGGACTGCGGATGGGGGTGATGTTGTGGAATAGATCCGGAGGGGTTCTGTTTTTTTATTTTCAGCATGAAACATTCGGGAATGCCCGCTCACAGAGATTCCCGGAAGGAGATCGTTGTCGTCGGGACCCGGAGCCAACGATTTCGGGGACGTCTGGTGGGCGCAGGCCGAAAGCACCGTTAAAAAAAGGGCCGGACAGGCGGTCCGGTAAAATAGTTTCCGGAGGAAATCAGTATTCGGCATAGGGTTTCCTTTGGTGTTTGAGGTGATTGAAGGTGGCCTATCTTAAAATCTTGATGGATTGATTGCAAGGAAAACGCTGATGATCATCAAAAAAGGGGGCATGAATGCCTGAGGGGGCGTCAATAAACGGAACGTTCCAGATGTCGACGACTCTGCGGGACAATGATCTTGCCAGGCGATCGCGGGAGAGGGAGGTGAAAAAGGGGGCCGAAGCCCCCTTCTAGGACAAAAAGATAAGAACAGATTACATGGTGATTTTCATGAAGTGGGCAATACGGTTTTTCTGCCAGCACTGTTCGTTATGGTCTGAACACAGGTCATAACCCGGAACGGATCTCTTGCCGTAGGAAACAATCTTGATGCGATTCTTCTTGATGCCCAGGTTGACCAGATACATCATGGCAGCCTTGGCTCTTTTCTGACCGAGAACGATATTGTATGTGTCTGTTCCGCGTTCGTCCGCATGGCCGGCAATCACGACATGAACAGTCGGATTGGCGTTCAGGATAGCCGCGTCTTTCTTGAGGATGCGACGATCTTCGCTGGTCAGGACGGATTTGTCGAAGCCGTAGGTGATATCTTTCGAAAGGGTGGATTCGACGTCAGACTGCGTGGAAGAAGCGTTGCTGGTTTCTGCCGGAGCCGGAGCCGGTGCCGGAGCCGGTGCCGCTTCGGTTGTGGTCGACTGGGTACCGGTTCCGGCACCATTTGTTGAAGCGCAGCCTCCGGTCACAAGTAATCCTGCGAAGAGGATGGAGAAGCCCATGAGTGTTTTGTTGAAGCGCATTGATAACTCCTTGGAAAGTTGAATTGTCAGATTCTCCGGATTTGTTCCGGAGATATCATCCGGTTTTTGTTTGTTTTTCTGAAAAACAACCCTGTTTGAGGGTTTTCCGGAGAATCAGCCTCCGGCCTAGCGGATCCAGACACTGGTGACGACCAGGGAGCCCATGGACCGCTTGTAGTTGACGACAACCTTATCCCCGCTTCTGATCGCGGAGGCCTTGACGTGCTTGTGTCCCTTCATGATGACCGTGCGGGACGTGAGATCTCCCCCAAAGACGATATTCCCTTTTTTCTTGCCCAGGCCACGGGAGACGACGATAGTGGCCGGAGAAGCTGACAGATCGGTCGCCACAACCCTGCCGGCAAAGGAGGGGCCTGTGTAGGAAGCTTTCTTCATGTGCTTCTTGACGGCCGGTTTCTTCTTGGCCATGGCTTTTTTGGCCGGAGCCGGCTTGGAGGCCGGAGCCGGGGCGGTTGCCGGCGCGGCATTGTCGGCTATCACGACCTTCGGTGAGGCCAGAAGCGCAACGGTTCCTGCGATGGCCAATGCCGACCATGCCAGGCGCGAAATGGGACGTGAAAGGTTAAGGGACATGAATGTTCCTCCTGATGGGGGCATTGCCCGATGGTGAAAGTGAGTGCCCGGGATTTTGGTGGTGTTTAGAAACGCCGGCCGGAAGGCATCGGAAGGTCTTGCCTCCGAAACGGTCGTCTTTTGTCAGGTTCCCTAGGCTATTGACCTGCAAAAAACCGTATTTTTCTGGAGAGCGTTTTCCTGGACCAGGACAGAAGCCGGATAAGGTGAACCCGGCAGACACAAATGAAAAGAGGGATTCCTGGCGGAAAAAGGAAGTCCTGGCGGATGGACAGCCTGTGGGAGGCCCACCGGATGGAGTTGCTTCTCGTCGGTACACAACCCTGTATTGTGTGTGACAGATATGTTCCTGCCGCAACACTTTTTCGGGAAAAGGAGACAGTGGGGAGTCTTTCATTCTCTTTTTTGTGACGGGAATATTGACAACCCCGCCTTTTTTAGCGTCAGCCCCTTTTGTGTCCGGGTTATTAGCCATAACCACGCCCGAGTAGCATTTGCATGCTACTGCAAAATTTCAATAAATGCAATTTTGGCAAATGCATTCTAAGATAAGGGATCCATGAATGCAACAGGAATGTCAATGAGTTGAAAGACGTTCATGTGACGGCGCAATCTCCAGAAGAATAGTGTCCGGCCCAATCCGTGATAGGATGTTCATGAATCGATTTTCCCGGCGGGTGGAGTGAATCCGCTGGAATCCGCGAAATAAAAACAGTTGTTTTTAGCGATGTCCGGGCAGAAGATGATGTTCATTTTGTGATCGGGCGCACAGAAGTTAATTCAGATTTTTTACGGAACCCGGGAGGTGAGGTGAGCAAGGAAAAGGCGGAAAACCAGGATCTTTCTCCGGAAGAAAGAATTCTGGTCTTCTTGCGCGAGGAAACCCAGAAACCTGTCAGGAGCGACCGCCTCGTCGAAGCAGTCGTCAGGCGGAAGAAAGAAAGAAACGACTTCGTACGGGCACTGGATCATCTGGTTTCCGAAAAACGTGTCATTCAGCTGAAGGGTGGCTACCTCGCGTTACCGGAAAGGCTCCATTTCCGGAACGGAACGTTCTTGTCGCATCCCGACGGATACGGATTTGTCGTGACTGAAGGTCAGCCGGAAGATTTGTATGTGCCTCCGGGGGCGACGGCGGGGGCGATGCACCAGGACAAAGTCCTGGCGATCATGACGGGGACGGATCACAGAGGACGGCAGGAAGGTCAGGTCGCCGAAATCACAGACCGCGCAAGGTCTTCCGTCGTGGGAATCTTCCGAAAGTTCGACGGAGGATATTCGCTCTCCCCCCGGGATCCCCGTATATCGCAGGAATTTCTTGTTGTCGGAGAGATTCCGGAGGACTTGAAAGATGGAGGATTGGCTGTTCTCGACATCCTTCGCTATCCGGAGCCGGGTCATATCCCGGAAGGAAAAATCTCCAGGTCTCTGGGCGATCCGACCGACCCTTCCATCGACTCCGACCTTGTCATTGCCACACATCATCTTTCAACGGAATTTCCTTCCTCTGTCGAGGAAGAGGCTCACAGGATGGCGCGTCAGGTCAAGATCGCTCCGGGTCCAGACAGGGAGGACCTTCGGCATCTGGATATCCTGACGATCGACGGGGACAGGGCCCGCGATTTCGATGACGCCCTTTCGCTCGAATCAATGCCGGACGGAACGATGTCGATCGGTGTCCATATCGCCGACGTGGCCGCTTACGTCCTTCCGGGTTCCCTCCTGGACAAGGAGGCTTTCCGGCGGGGAACGAGTGTCTATTTCCCTGACCGGGTCATTCCGATGTTCCCTGAAGTCCTGTCGAATGGTGTGCTCTCGTTGAATCCGGAAGAAGACCGACTCGCACGGACAGTCCTGATACGGATGAATGCTGATGGGCAGATCCTGGAGAAGCGGATTTTCCGATCACTGATCCGGAGCCGCCTGAGAGCCACTTATTCCCGGGTTCATCCGATTCTCGCCGGAGAATTGCCGGATTATCCCGAAACCGCATTCGCACCGCTTCTCCGGTCGCTCTGGCGGGTCGCCGCAAGACTCCGGGAAAACCGGTTTCAAAACGGAAGCCTCGACTTCGACCTTCCAGAACCCGAAATCATTCTGGATTTGCGCGGAGAACCGGTCGACATTATCCGTTCACCACGCTACCTATCCCATCAGCTGGTGGAGGAATTCATGCTTCTCGCCAACGCGATCGTCGCCGCGGAGTTGAGCAAGCGATTCCCCTCGGGAATCTATCGGGTCCATGAAACGCCGACCCCGGAAAAGATCGAGTCTTTGGGGATTTTTCTGGGAGCCCTGGGGATCTCTCTCCCCAAACGAAAAGACGGCAAACTGTCAGCCAGGGATCTTTCGACTGTCCTGGAAACGACGCGCGGAACACCTCTGGAAAAGATGGTTCATTACTCGGTTCTGAGATCCCTCAAGCAGGCACGATATGATGTCCGGCCCTTGGGACACTTTGGGCTGGCGATGGACGATTATACGCATTTCACCTCTCCCATCCGTCGGTATCCTGACCTGATCGTCCATCGTCTCCTTGACCTGCCGGAGAGGAAGATGCCTTCCGATTGCGTGGCGTACCCGCTGGAGCAGGTGGCAAGCCAGTCGTCCGAAAAGGAAAGGGCCGCGGTTGACGCGGAGAGAATGTCCGTCGACCTGAAAAAAATCCGGTTCATGTCCCAGCATATCGGAAAAAAGTTTTCCGGCACCATTACGGGAGTGACAGGGTTCGGATTTTTTGTCGAACTGGGGGAAGTGCTGGTGGAAGGCCTTGTTCCCGTCTCGGCCCTGCATGACGATTATTATGTGTATGACGAAAAACATCATCTGTTGCGGGGAGAATCGACTCGGAAAATTTACCGGATCGGGGACAGTGTCGAAATACTGGTGGTCAGGGTGGATACCGAACGTTTGCGGATCGAGTTTTCCCTCGACCGGGAGCCGGGCCCGGCCACCGGGGAGAAACGGCCACACAAAAGACGTGGAAGGAAAAATCGATCCCGCAAATCCGGTCAGTCAAAGGGGCGATGAGGATTACTTGGCGCCGCCGCCCGCCTTGTTGCTTTCGCTTGATGCCAGGGCGAAATCATCTGAGGCTTTCTTGTACTCCGAGGCCTCCTGGGAGGGGTTCCCCAGTTCTCCGTATTCTTTGGCCGACTTGAGTCTGGTCAACCCTGCTTCCGCATATTTGTTCGCCGCAGAAAGATGGTTTAATATGACACCTTGTTCGTGCGCGTCTTTTTCGGTCTGCTTGGCCGAGGACCTGTAGCTTTGGGCGGCATTGAGATGGTTGCCCATCATGGCATTGGTTTCGGCACAACCTGTCATTCCGATGCCGACCAGCCCCAAAAGGACGAATTTGTAGATGTTTTTTCCCTTGATCAAAGACATTGGATCCTCCTTGAAGGACGCGAGACCGCTTTTGGTTCTCCTGGAACCTTTCGGGAACAAAGACCACCATTTAAACCGTGACCCGAGACCGAAGCACCGGGGTCATTTTGCCATAATGTCTTTATTCGAACAAGAGATTTCGTGACCAACCAGCAACGACCCTTTATTATTTTCCCCGGAAAAACAGTCCGGATCAGTGGGCGCCGGGTTCTGGCACCCATCCTCATCATGGTTTTTTTCCTGCTGGATGGATGCCAGTCCCTTGCCCCCCCGCCGTCCATTCCGGACCAGCCGGCGATTGTCTACTACGTCTCCATGATGAGTGCTGACCGCTCCGGTGAGGGGGAACTCAAAATACGGAGATGTACCCCCCGATACATGGATGCCGATTTCAGATGGAAGGGTCGAAAATCCCGGGAGTTGTCTCTCCAGACCGCCTGGCCACCGGGTTTTGACCAGAACCGGGGAAGGACCCTTGTTCCTCTCTCTGCCCGTTATACCCAGTCGGAAAGCGATGGGGGAACACATAGCGTTCCCCTGAAAGGGTTCGTCCTGTTTCATGATCTGTCGACATGCCATTTCGAACGTGCTGTTTTTGCGGCGACTTCGGACAGTTCCGTGATTGAACCCAAACTCTTCATTCTCGACGTCAAGGGATTTGGGCGACAAACTCCCTGGGCCCCCCGGACCATCCTGTTTACAGGATACCGGACTCTTCTGAACGAATCTGTCTCGATCGCGGGTCCTGTACCCTTCATGAACAGGGAAAGGACGACGGAGGAGCCCGCCATCATGTTTAACGGGGTCATGCAGAAAAACCGCGCCCTGAGGGGGGTCAGCCCCCCTGATCTGAGAAATCGGCTTGTCATGGACCTCTGGATTCACGGGAAGCCTTTCCATCTTCATGCCGAAGGGGACGGGGAGAACGGAATTTTTGTTGTCCGGAGCAAAAATGTCAGGGGTCTGGGCGTTTTGCTTCCCCGTGTTCACCCCCCTTATCATTATCCGGAAAAAAAGTACCGATTTGTCATTGGCGGTAGCCTTCTGGTGGATGGACCCGTTGCCATGCAGGGCGTCATCGATTTTTCCCGTAAAACACGGGAGTATTCCATCAAGGCGCAGATGAACCAGGCGGGTTCGATCCTGGATCCGTTTCGCTATTTCGGACGTTATGAGACGGGTCCGGCGACGCGCTTCGGACTTCCGGGCGAGGTGGACATGGGTATGGAATTCAACCACCGTCCCATGACGCTGATCCTCTTGCCGGATCCCGACAACAAGACTTACTGGATCGGTTCTGTCGACCAGAACATCTTCGGTATCATGGAACCCTTTAACTGACAGGGAGAGACGCGGCATGACGGACACAGAGCAGGACAAGGAGCCCGCCGGAAATCTTCCGGTGGACATGAGCCCGAAACGCTCGAGGGTCATGACAATCCTTTTCAGGATCTTCACGATCCTCGAATTCGGGTTCCTCGGATTCATCCTGTATGACCTGTTCAGGAGATATATCCTGACCGGAAATCTCGACTGGTGGAAAAAGTAAAACCCGAGCCGGACAGCCTTGACCGGATTTCCCGGGAGATTGTTCCATGCCGGCGATGCGACCGGCTTGTCGCTTGGAGGGAGAAGGTTGCTCGTGAAAAGCGGGCCATGTTCCGGGACCAGGAGTACTGGGGGCGCCCCGTTCCCGGATTTGGCGACCCGGAAGCCGTCCTGTGGATCATCGGACTTGCTCCGGCGGCGCATGGTGGCAACAGGACAGGAAGGGTATTCACCGGGGACCGTTCGGGGGACTTTCTCTTCCGGTGTCTTTATGAAACGGGGTGGGCGCGGTATCCGTCCTCCTGGGGGATCAACGATGGCCAGAGGCTTGACGGAGCCTGGATATCTTCCGCCGTCCGGTGCGCTCCCCCGGAAAACAGGCCATCTCCGGAGGAGTTTGGAAATTGCAGGCCTTTCTTATGGAGGGAATATCATCAACTCGCCCATCTCCGGGCCGTTCTGGTTTTCGGGAAGCTGGCGCTCGGGGAATGGTTTTCCCTCATGCGGGAGGAGGCGCCTGCCATATTCCGAAGAATACCCTCATTTGCCCATGGCATGAGATTCGCCTTCCCTCCTCCCCACCCCCTGCTGTTTGTTTCTTATCATCCCAGCCAGCGGAACACCCAGACCGGATTGCTGACTGAGGCAATGCTCTGCGAACTTCTGGAGGCGATCCGCTCTTCTGTCTGAAAGAAAAAATTCCATTGGATGTCAGAGATTCCTGCCGTTGCCGGGCATGTTTTCTGATCCGCTTTTGCCTCCGAAGAAAACAATCAGTTCCCACCGGTTTTTGAGTCTCAGTTTTTCGAAAATCGTATGGAGGTGATCCTTGACGGTCTGTTCGGTGATCCCCAGGGTTTCCGCGATTCTTCTGTTCGAATGTCCCTGCATGACTTTCAGCGCCACCTCCTGCTGTTTCGGCGACAGGAGTTTCAGGGCTCCCTTCTTTCGAAAAACCGGAGAGGGTGAGAGCGGCTCCAGGAAGAGGACCCGGATAGACTCACTGGACCGCTTTCTCCGACAGTTCATGATCCCCTCCGGAAGAGGGTCGACAGCAAAGAGGGTCAGAGGAAAGGATTTCAGCCGGTAAGGGCCGTTCGGCGTCTGCAAGAAGGTCGCGTTCCGGTTGGCGAGCATTTCGTTCTGGATCTCTTGCTCCACCTTCTGAAAAACGAACTTGCCGATCTCGTTGGTGAAAAGGATCTGGCCTTGCCCGGAGACGATGACAACGCCATGATCCGACCCGGAAAAAAGATCCGGTTCCCCGGCCAATGTGGTGTTTCCGATGTACCGTCCGAGATAGGTGGCAATCACCTCGGCAATCGTGACCTCGTGATAAGAGTAATCGCCCAGTTCACGGGTCCGGTGGAGTGAGAGGAGGCCGAGAAAATCTCCTTGATGGAAGACCTTGATCCGCATGCAATAGAGCAAGGGGATCTGTGACAAAAAATCTTTCGCGAATGAAGATTCGATGAGCTGGGGTTCCCTGACAAAGTCCGAAAGGAGGGCCACATTCGACTGGGTGTTGAGATACCAGCCCGTGGAGATGAACGGATCTTCGGAAGAGTAATGAAGAATATACTGAAGAAACAGTTGTTCATTGCAGTTAAAGGCCTGGTAGCCGGTTGCCTGGATCGTGCGGGTTGTTTTGTCGAACGGAATGAACCCGGCGGAGGAAAAACCCAATAAGGGCTGCAATTCGCGACACAGGCGGAAGAACGCCGATCCCCCCTTCTCCCCCTCTCCGAGAACTTCGATAAAGTCGACAATGCGGGAAATTTCCTTTTGGGTCAGCATGGGCTTTCCTGAATTTCCCCGAATTTCACGTAGATTCTCCGTCCCGGACTTCCCAGGCGTTTGTGACTGACGATATCCCCTGTCTAGGGGGCTCCCGCCATCCACGTTCCGGATGGCGTTGACGACCTTCCGGGACGGGTGGGGCATTTGGAAAACCGTTTGTTGACGGACGACCTGTTCCCGCGCGGGTTTTTCCAGACAGGACAAGGGCGGGTGTTCTTCCCTCCTGACATCCGTGTTCCGGAAAGCCTGCTTTAAAGGAAAGATGATGGACAGTCAGCGGAAATCCCGACCCTTCCATTCCGGATACGGGACATCCTCTGACTGGTTTGGACAAAATCGAGGACTAGCTCGTGAAGACGAACGGGTTTTTCATGACATACGCAATCCTCGGTGAATCCCGTGGCCATTCCTCTGTTCGAGTCGGATCACTCCCTTTCGGGCACCGTGACGTCTCGATATGAAAACCCGTTGGATACTTAAAAGTACCCGAAAAATTCAAAAGCACAATCCCCTACTTTCGATGGATGGACAGACCCACGGTGGGGGACTAATCTTCTTGCACCCACCGCGATTATCCATAACAGGAACAGATCAGGAGCTTCTCCTGGAAATTGTATGAAAGAAGGGGCTGAAGATGAAGATCCGTGGATTCAAGAGCAAGTATTTTTCATCCGGCACGTGTTTGGGATCCTCTTTTTTCCGGGGATTATTCTTTCTGGTGGGCGTTTTTCTGGTGGCCGGATGTGCTTCCGAGCCGTCGTACCATCAGGCGTTCGACTCTTCCCAGCAGATTCAGGGCAACTCTGAATCCATCGCCACCAATCCGGACAAGGCCTGGGTGGCGTCCTTGCAGGTGCTTTCGCAACAGGGGTTCATGGTTCGATCGGCCGACAGGAACAACGCCGTGATTCTGGCGGACCGGGAGATGGCCGACCAGCATGACAAGAACGTGTCCTACCAGATCACGTCGACCGTCACACTGGTTCCGCTCGGGCAAAACATCACCCAGGTGAGTCTCGCGGCCAACCAGACGACAGAGTTTCACCGGAAGGAGTATGTCTGGTGGCATCTTTTATGGCTGATTCCGCTGTTTCCGGTGGGGTCCGAATACACGGCGGTCGTGACGCACAGGGGCACCGTCGAAAACCCCGAATTTTACGAAGGGTTCTTCAATAATCTGAAAAAGGCTGTTCAGACAAAGACGGCGCTCAAGAACTGAGAGACAGGTTCGGGGAATACAGAGGGCGAAGATGGATAAAACCTTCAAGGGTGTGGTGAAAAACAGGGATCCCACCGTTTTTTCGGAAAACGGGGATGAGTCTTAAGAAAAGGGCCGCTTGGCAGAGCGGCCCGGGACGATCATGAACCAAAAGGAGTTCCGGCTATGAAACCCCAAATTTATTATGGCATAAAAAATCGCCTCGATCAAAAGTTATGTTTCAGGAATCATCATTCGAACGTATTTGGAAAGATCACCGGTCTGGCTGGCCTCGCCCTGGTCATGCTCCTGATGGCCGCCTGCAGCGGCGGTGGGGGTGGTAGTGGGGGAAGCGGGGCGACAGGGGCGACGGTCAACGTCTCCGGGACGGTCCAGGGAGGGTTGGGTCCCATTTCCGGTTCGATTGTCACCCTCTGGGAGGCCGGTAGTCCCGGGAGCCAGGCACAACAGGTCAGTTCGTCCGTATCGACCGGATCTGACGGAAGTTATTCCCTGACATCATCGTTGCCTCTTCCCCCCTCCGCATTTTTGTATGTGGTCGCGTCGGGGGGCAACGCGGCGGGAACCAACAACCCCAGTATCATGCTGATGTCGACGATCGGGGCGGCAAACAGCGTCCCCGGTAAAGTCTTTGTGAACGAATATACGACAGCCTTGTCATCTTATCTTTTTCTGTCCTCCGCTCCGCAGTTCACCTCCAGCAATTTTCCTTCCATTACCGGCACGGACAGCAGTCTCCAGACCAACCAGTCCAGCATGACCAATTATGTGAACCTGCCAGCCGGGTCCCTCCAGTCGACGCTCTCTTCATCGGCCAAAAACCAGCTCACATGGATGTCGAACATTATGGCCGCTTGCGTGGAAGACAGCACAAGCAGTCTTTCGACCTGTTCGGAGCTAATCGCCGCCTCGACCACGTCTTCTTTCAACCCTTCCAACACCCTGATGAGTTTTGCCAACATCGTCAGCAACCTGGGCCATATTTCACCCGGAAATCAGGCCACTCTGGTGAGTCTGGCCAACTCCCCCACCTCGATGTCCGGGGGAGGATCGATGACGGCCCTCAACAATACCCTTCCACCTTCTTCTTCGGGATCTTCCGGCGGTGGCGGGTCGGGCGGTGGTTCAGCGACAGTTGTCGGCTCTGTCGTTATCGCCACCACACCCTCCGGGGGAGGGGTCCAGCTGGCAAGCTTCAACTATGACGCCGCGGGGACGATTACCAACCCCACCTCCCCTAATATTTTGACGATTCCTGCCAGCGGGAACAACGGTTGCTCGGGAACCATCACCAACACGAATTACGACAAGACCGACCATCTGCTGTTTCTCGCGTTTTCATCCGGCACCTCCTCTATCGTGATCTGCAGTTATACCGCCAATCCGACCACCGGACAGATCACCCTCGATTCCCAGACTTCCCCCACTTCTGGACAGGGATTCGGTCTGGACATTCCGGACAGGATGATCATCGGCGGTTCGTCGGGCAGTGTTTTTATTTATTTCTATTCCACATCCGGCGCCTTCACCCAGGGGACATTTACCGGGACGGTTCCCAGCCCGTATTCCCCTTTCAACGCGGATTTTCCGAACAAGATCCTCTGGTACGGAAGCCAGTCGGGAAGTTCGGGAAGCGGGAGTCAGACCAATACCTATGAAGGGGCCTGCTCGTTCAGTATTTCAGGAACAACCGTGACACTGGGGACCTGTACCCCTTATTCATCGGCTTTCACGATTCCGAACAACATCTTTGAAGACGATTCGACGGACGGACTCCTTTTCTATACCGACCAAGTGCCATCCAACTGTTCGACGACAGGGATCAACGCCCATATCCTCCCTTACAATAAGTCAACCGGGGTGTTTTCGAATCCGTCGAATCCGGTATCCGAACCTATCGGAACGTGCGAATACGTTATCAGCAACCCCGATTACTATAATAGTTCAGCCGACCTGACAGAGGACGTTTTCTTTGGTGAAAACTTTCTGAACAACAATACCGTGACGCCGTTTCCCTTTTCCACGTCCGGCACATTCGGCTCCAGCGGTTCCTCCCTCCAGATAACGGCACAAACGATCAACTCAGGCTCTATCGACCGCGTGAACCATCTGATTTTTTTCATGACAGGATCAAACACCAGCTCGTTATCGACCGTCACCGGCATCACCGGTTATCCGTATTCCGGGAGTGGTTTTACGAGTGCCGCCACATCGAACCCACTGACTTTTTCAAACAACACCTATTCCTGCGGCAGTGGGGGAAACTGCAGTCTGGGCATCCTTGCCA
>DAHWKF010000024.1 GCA_027343785.1 Leptospirillum sp.
TCTCCCGGCTGTTCCTCCCGACCAGATCAAAATAGGCTTGGGACAAGCGCTCAATACCCCCCCGGAAGACGTGTTTTCCGAATTGAGCCCCGAACCGGTCGCCCAGGCGTCCATCGCCCAGGTCCACAAGGCGCGCCTTCATACGGGGGAAAGCGTCGCGGTGAAAATCCGCCGGCCGGGCATCCTCGAAGTGGTCGAACCGGATCTCCGCATTCTGGCCTTCCTGTCGGACCTCGTCGAACGGACCGTCGAGGATATGAAGCCCTTCCGTCCCCGCACCCTGGCCCGGCAATATATCCGGACCCTCCGGAAGGAGCTGGATTTCAACCATGAAGCCCGGAACATGGAACGGGCGCGAAAAAATTTCATCAACGACCCGTCCATCGTGATTCCGAAACTCTATTCCGAATGGTGCTCGGAAACTCTCCTGGTCATGGAGTACCTTGACGGAGTGAGCATCCGGGATACCGAATCCTTTCCGTCGCTCGAAACCACGCCGCCGGAGGTGGCGCGACTGGGCGCCCGGAGCATCCTGTCGCAGGTCTTCGTCCACGGATTTTTCCAGGGAGATCCCCATCCGGGAAACATCCTTGTTCTTCCGGAGCACCGGATCGGGATCCTGGACTTCGGGATGTTCGGAGCTATCTCTCCCGACCGGCGGGATCTGCTGGGGGATCTCCTGGTCAGTCTCGTCGAGCGGGATATCCCGTTCATGATCCGGACCCTCGAAAGGCTCCGGGCCCTTCCGGAGGATTTTCAGGAAGATGACCTGGCCGGCGACATCTCGGCCTTCCTGGACGAATTCACCAACCGTCCCTTGAGGGAAATTCACCTGGATCACATGTCGGCCGAGTTATTCGAACTGGTCCGGACGCACCACCTGACCTTGCCCCCCGACCTGTTCCTGCTGTTTCGGGCTCTGGTCATCATGGAAGGTATCGGCCGCACGCTTGATCCCTCGTTCAACATGATCGAAGAAAGCCGTCCTTTTGTCCGCAAACTGATCCGCCGCCGGTTTGAACCGGAAACGGTTTTCCGGAACCTCCGGTCGGGCGCGTTCGTTTTCCTGCGCACAATCACACACCTGCCCGCGGAAATAGAAAAGCTCGTCACGCGTGTGCGTGATGGACGGATCCGTGTCGATTTCAACCTGCGCCACCTGGAAGACCTGATCGGAGAAATGGACCGTACCGGTAACCGTTTGTCCATCTCTATCCTGGTGGGCTCGCTCGTCATCGGGTCGGCCCTGATTTTCGCCTCTCCCAACGGCCCCAAGTTTTTTGGACTGTCGACCATCGGACTCATGGGATTTTTCGTCGCGGGGTTTCTCGGATTCGCGCTCATCATCGCCATCCTCCGATCCCGGAGATTCTAGGTCTTTCCCGACCGAAAAGCCCCTCGCTCCTCCAGGCTGACCCAGGCGTGATCCCCCAGGACGACGTGGTCAAGAACCCGGATCCCCAGGAGCTCACCACACTCGCGGAGCCTTTGCGTCAGGGCCCAGTCGTCTGACGAGGGTTCGGGGTCTCCCGAAGGGTGGTTGTGGACAAAAAGGACCGCCGCGGCGGAATCCCGGACCGCCGGATTGAACGCTTCCCGGGGGTGGACAAGCGTCATCGACAGGGACCCCTCCGAAATCCGGACGGCGTTCTGTAGACGGTGGCGCTGGTCGAGGAGAAGCGCCCAGAAAGATTCGCGCCGCTCGTCCCGCAGGCGGGAGCCCAGGATGTCGTAAACGTCCCTTGCCGACCGGATCTCCGGACGAAAAGGGCGCACTTTTCCCGATACCCGGCGGCCCAGTTCCAGCCCCGCCAGAACCTGGGCCGTCTTGGCGAGTCCCATTCCAGAGAGTCCCGACAACTCCGAAAACGGGACGTTCGCCAGTCCCTCCAGACCCCCATACCTTGCCAGTAACCGTTGGGCCAGAGCCACGGAAGACTCCCCCCGGCTCCCTACGCGCAGAAGGATCGCCAACAGTTCGGCGTCGTGGAGGTTTCCGGCGCCCCTGTCACGAAGGCGCTCCCGCGGCCGATCCCCCTCCGTCCACTCGGACACTCTGTAATGATGATCCCTTTCTCCCATGCCCGCCTGCCCTCCGTACCTTCCTGGCCAACGACCGCCTTTCTGTCAAAGGGGGAAGTTTAGGACAACTTCCGGATCTTGGACAGTCGTCCGGAGGGGAGGCGGGAAAATCAGAAAGGCAAGAAACTGTGATCGGGAAACAAAAACCGGGACCTTCTCAGGAAGAACCGGGTGTTGTCCGGAACCGGTCTACCGGCAAAAAGGCACTGCCCACACCCACCAGAAGAAGGGCTCCCAGCGTGTCCGTCGACCAATGCCAACCCAGAACGATCACACCGACCCAGATGGCAGACGCCCACAACAGGGCCGGCCCGAGGCATTTGCGGCAGGACAGTCCCGCGAGCATTGCGAGCCAGAACACCCGGAAGGTATGTCCGCTGAAGTAGGAACCCGGTGTCTTGATATACAGGACGGGTTTCAGGTAGCGGTCGAGGGGATCATCCGCGACATCCGAACCAGGATGGGGCTGGAGCAGATGGATTTTCATGAGGTGTTCGAGGATCATCCCGAAGACGAACCAGACGGTCCAGAAGAGGGCGGTGCGATAACCCAGTTTCTTTTTCCGGACCGCCCAGACGGCCAGCAGGATTCCGGCAGGAATCGTGAACTCGGCGTTTCCCGTCCGGCAGACGATTCCGAATATCCAGGCCACGAAGACGGGAACCGTCTCCTTGAGCCAATGCCCTGCGGCATGGTCGAAACTCCTGAAAAACCCGGCGTTGACAGCCGCGGAAAAAAAGCAGAACAGAAGGAGAAAAAAACCGGCTTTCGCCCAGGACCGCCAGCTCAAGATTCCAAACTTTTCGAACCGGTCTGATCTTCCGTCCGGAACCAGTAGGGGATGGGACTCACCCGGGCGTCCCCGAAATGGATGACTGAGATCTTGCCACACAGGGCGTGGGCTTTCTCGAACACCTTTGTCCGGAACTTGACCGGAGGACCTTGCCCGGGCTCACAATCAACCGGATCGGTCAAAACCCAGCACACCCGGCAGAGCAGGGGCCTTTCTTCATAGATTCCGCACAATTTGTCGGGGCCGAGAAAAGGGCAAGGCCGATTCTCCCTCTCGTACATCTCGCAGGTTGCCAGAAGTCCCCCGAAAACGGTCAAATCTGATGGCGGGGTGTTTTTTGAGGCCAGATCATCCAGAAGGGCGTTTCTTTCTCCTATGGACCTCTTCCACACCGACTGTTGTCCGGAGGGTGTCCGGGCGATCTTATCCCCCATCAGGACGGCTTCTCCGGCGGTTGTCGCCACCATGACCCGGCAACAGGCGGAGCATCCCGGCCGGCATGACATTCCACCCCCCACAGCGTCACCGACCAGGTCGACAATGGCGTAAACCCGGCGCAGGGCGTCCCGTCCGAAATCCGGATACGGCGCTGTGGATTCGACCTCTTCTTCCAGACATTCAAGCTCTTCCATGGCCTTTTCAAGAAGTTCTTCCGGCAGGGCAATTTCTTCCCCCCGGAAGTTCATGATACCGGGATGACCCACGACGAGGGTGGGCAGCCGGGGATCGGAAAAATCAGGCAAGGTGGACATCATCGGTCTCCTGTTTGGCGCGAAGGCAGGTATCAGACAGAACGGAAAACCGTACTCTTCATGGCGAAGGAGCGGCGGCTTTTGAAATCACCTGGACCGGTGAGGGCGGCGGCGGCAAAACCAGATCACGGATCCTTTCCCCCCATTCATCCAGGAGAATACGGGAAACTGTCCCGTCCTCTCCTGCCACAAAGACCCGGTTTCCGACGACAACCGGCGGATGCGGACCCAGACGCCCGGCGACCCGTCTTTCCCCCTCTACGGCCCCTGTCCGGATGTCGATCGCCAAAAGCCTGCCGGAGGGAAGGGGCAAAAGAAGAAGGTTCCCTGTGACGGCGCCTCCCGTCGACGGCCTTTCGGAAAGTCGCAAGGTCCACAGGGTCTTTCCGTTCTTCAGTCCAACCGCCATCAGTGAACGGGACACCCCCGACGGAACATACACAACATCACCGGAAACAACGGGAAGCGCCTGGTCTCCCGCACGCGGAAGATCTCCCGGAGGAAAAGCCAGGGACCAGAGAACCCGCCCCTGATCCGGATTGATGGCCACAACCTGGTCCTCCGGAAGATCCGGTCTTCTCAGGATGCCCACAAGGGTTCTGCCCGCCAATAGCGGTGTTCCGATAAAAAAATGTTCCCAATCGCGGGTTTTCGACCAGCCAAACCTCCAGAGCCGCCGGGGACCGGAAAGGCTGACCTCCTGGTATAACGGCGGATTCTCCTGAGCAACAACTACCCGCATATCGTCCCTGACAGGAGAGGCAAGACCCAACGAGCGGCCGTCGAGGAGCATGTCATAAACGGTATGCCCATCCCTCCGGTCCAGAAAAAGGAGATGGCCCGATCCGGTCTGGACCATGATGGTGTGAGGCAACAGAACCGGACTTCCGTAACATCCCCCCGGAACCTGGACACTCCACCGGACCACGCCCGACTTTTTTGCCAATGCCTCGACGAGACCAAGGCCCTGTCCCCTGACAAGCTTCCGCGTACGGGAATACAAGACCAGGTGGGGAAGGGTGACGCCCGGCTCGGATGCCGCAAGATAGACGGAAGAGGGACCCACAACGGGTGGGGAGGGAAGAGGGGCGTGGAGGTGTCTTCGCCAGATCAGGCTTCCGTCTTTCGCGCTGATGGCCAGGATGTCTCCCTGAAGACCCGCCATCCATAAAATACCGTCGGATTCCACCACACCCGCGAAAAAATTTTCCGGAGGGGCGTCCGTCTCACCCGGCAGCCGGTCCACACGAAAGGTCCGGGTCCAGCCGGGACCTTCCTCTTTCTTTCCCTTTATCGTCATGAAAACGGGGTTACGGGACGGACCTCCCCCTTCCTCGGGCCAGGTATCGGGAGGAAGCGGATGGACGACACCGGAGGAAGCCGTCTTTCCCTCTTGCTGAAACGAGGGCGGAAGCGGCCCCGGAAATCCCAAAGGGTGTTCGACGGCCCAGGCCGGAACAGCCGTGATCCCCGAAATCATCCCCAGAAGAAAGTAAAGTTTTCCCGAAATCCCTATTTTGCCCAATGCCCCGTTTCCCCTGTAAGACAGCCGACTGCCGGCGCACATGGACAGAGCGGCAAGATCCGCCTACATGCATGCGACCTTCACTTCCTTCTCATCGGCGGGGAAGACGATAAACTTTCATCTCGTTGTGACAATCATCCTTTGAAAAGAGCGTCCGGGTGATTTACCATGAAAAACCTGTTTCCTTCATCACTAGAGCATCTGGGAATCCCGGCTGCGCGTGACCCGTATCTGGCGGACGATTCCCTTGAAAGAAAAATAGATCTCGACCTTCTTTGTTTTCGTTCGCATGGTAAACCAGCCGCGGCGGAGGCTGTGGCGGTAGATCCATGTCTGGTTTCCGAGCAGGGTCTTGATCTGATCCGGCTTTCCCAGAATATGCCGGACATCGGCCATCGTGCTGACTCCTTCGTGGATTCGGGATAGCGCCGCCGGACTGACGGCGGTGCCCTCCTGGCGGGTACATCCGGAAGACACCCCGAGAAGAATGGCCAGAACCAGCATCAGGGGAAAGGTCCGGGCGAGGGGGGTTTTCCAGAATCCCACGGGAAGGCAAAGACGAGCGGGGGTCATGAAAGTTCCTTTCGGAGAAAAGTTCAGGGACATCCTCAAATGGGGGAAACGGATCGGAACTATTCTATCAGCCCCCGGGAAAAGATCAAAAATCAGGGCTGCCATGGGCATTCTTACCGCCGGCCTGGTGACACTGGCCATTTTTTTGTCCGTCTGGCATCTCGACCGGCACATCCAAAGCCGTCTTTCCCTTCTGGAGTCTCCCGGAACCCCCCTCTACTCGGACACCTTTCTGATTGTCCCCGGAGAGCAGATTCCCCTCTGGCTGCTGAAGACCTGGTATCAGAATTCCCTGGGAGATGACCCGAAGTTTCCCTGGAAAAAACACACCCTCGTCCTTCGGGGAGTTCCCGGTCCCATTCCCGCCCCACCGGCATCCGGCGTTTTTGAATCACGGCAGTATTTCCGTGTCGTCTTCGGACCCCACAACCGGACCGTCATGGGGATCTATCCCACAGGAGAGGAAGAAACGGGCCCTCCTCCCTCCCTGAAAGGTCTTTGGCTCCCGCCGGTTTTCCTGGGGAATCTTGTCCGGACGGAGGTCGGAGATTTCCGTCCGGTCGCGCTCAGGGAAACCTCGGAAAAACTCCGGACCACCATCCTGATCTCCGAAGACCGCCGTTTTTATGACCATCCCGCCATCGACTTCGAAGGGATTCTCCGGGCGGCATGGGAAGATCTCCGGTCGAAATCATTCCGGGAAGGAGGAAGCACCATCAGCCAGCAGGTCGTCAAAAATCTGTTTTTATCCCCCCGGAAGACCCTGTCCCGGAAAATCATGGAAGCCCTCTACGCCTGGCGCTTGACGCAGCAAAGAACCCCGGACGCAATCCTGTCGCTTTACCTGAACCATATTGACTTCGGATCCGGCGCCCACTCCCGGATTATCGGCATCGAAGCCGCGTCCGAACGGTTCTTCGGCCACCCCGCCCGAACGCTCGATTACCGGGAGGCCGCCCTGCTGGCGGCCGTCCTCCGGGCGCCCACCCGCAACAATCCCTTCCGGGATCCCGATCGGGCGCGGACGGTCAGAAACCGGATCCTCACCAGTCTCTACCAGGACGGAAAACTCCCCCTCCGAGCGTACCGGAGGGATATTCGTTCACCTCTGGGCCTGTCCTCGATTTCGTACCGGACATCCCGGCCAGGGCCCTATTTTGCCGACTGGGTGGCCCATGAAATCCGGGAAAGGGGCCTGGACAACAAAAACGGATCCGCCATCGTTTTCACAACCCTCGACCCCTACCTCTCACACCGCACGGAACTGGACGTCACCCGAGAACTTGGGCGGCTGGCGCGGATGTGGAGATTGCGTTTCCGACCCAAAGATGGCGAAGGGCTCCAGACAGCCATCATCATCATGGATCCGCATTCCGGATCCGTCAAAACGCTGATCGGAGGTTCGGAGTATGGTCCTTCCCCTTACAATCGGGCCATCTTCGCGAAACGACAGGTCGCATCCCTGTTCAAGATCGTCCCGGCGATCATCGCCCTGAGATCGGAAGATGGCTCCCTCCCGCGCTTTACGCTGGCGAGTCCCCTGTCCAACGAACCGATCCGTCTCCGGGCGGGAGGAAGGATCTGGAAACCCAAAAACGCTGAAACAGTCCTCGACAAGCAAGTCCTGTTCGAAGACGCATTCGTCCATTCGCTGAACATCCCTTTTTTGCACCTGGCGGAGTCGCTCCCTCCGCAGGAGGTCGTCGATACCGCCCGGGAACTGGGCCTGGACGTTCCGGGGCCGACGCGGCTTCCCTTGTCCTGGCCACTGGGGGGGCTCCCCCAGACCCCGATGGCGATGGCCCGGGCTTTTTCTATCATTGCCAACGGAGGATGGGACGTCACCCCCGGCGGAATAGCGGAAAAAGACGCGCTTCCCCCCCGGCGTCTTCTGGACCCGGACGTGGATTACCTGTTGAACCATCTCTTCCGGCAAACCGTCCGTGAAGGCACTGGCCAGCCTCTTCTGAACTGGACGGGACCGGAAACGGCCTGGGGCGGAAAAACCGGAACATCCAACGGCGGGCGCGACGCATGGTTCGCCGCCGTCTCTCCAAAAAATGTCGTTATCGTCTGGGTCGGCTTTGACGACAATCGTCCCACCCGCAGAACCGGCTCCCAGCTCGCCGTTCCGCTAGCCGGAAGCATTCTGAAGGAGCTTCCCCTTCCCCCGAACCCTCCCCCGCCCCCTCCGGGGATCCAGGAAGAAAACGTCGACGCCCGTTCAGGCCTGCTGGCCCTGTCCTCTTGCTCACCCAACCTGAGGCAGATTCCTTTCATCGCCGGATCGGCCCCCCCGCCGGAAACATGTATTCCGTCGGATTCTTCCACCATCTTTGAAAAAATAGGCCATTTCTTCGGGAATCTCTTCTAGCCCCTTGATTTTGTGCCCTGTTTCGGGGAAAATACCAAAAAAACTGGGGGATCGTCTAATGGCAGGACGACAGTCTCTGGATCTGTCTATCGGGGTTCGAGTCCCTGTCCCCCAGCCATCCCTTCTTCTGTGATCATCGTGTCTGTTGTCTCTTTGGCATTCCCCGCAGATTGATCTTGAATAAATCACTGTAAAGCCCCATGATGAATCACACCCGTCTTCCGTATACCCTTCCTTATTCTTACGGCGGCTTCCGATTGTCTTTCAGACAATATTTCAACGAGCGGTTTTCGGGATCTTCCAAGAAGTCAGGGCCCCTGGGGAAAAGCGGCCTTTGGAGATACAAACGGCCTCTTTTACGCCACACGGGCGGACAATTCTTCCAGGGGGAAAATGGCGATGGGCGTATCCTGGTTTTATAACCATACATCCGACCGGACCTTTCCCTCCAGAACGCGTTTTGAAAACCCGTCGGGGACTCCGAACAGAGAGTTTGACACGCCTTCCAGAGCCCGCCCGTGAAAGGTATTCGCATGGCTTCCGGAGTTCCCTTTTTCGTGCAGCAGCGGCTCCTTGTCATCCTGCGCTGGACCATCTGCACGCTGCCGGAGAAAACCGCGCTTTTGCTGGGGAGCCGTATCGGAGACCTCCTGCGAATCCTGATCCCGAAAAAGGTTTTTATTCTTCGGGATAACCTTTCAAAATGCAATCTGATGGGGGATCGAAGGGAGCGCCCAAGGGATTTCGAACGGAAGGTTTTTCGTCATTTCGGGATGCTGGGCGTCGAGTTTCTCCGGATGAAGGTCCTCTCCGACGAGATGGTGCGTGAAAAATTTTCCCGGGGCGGGTGGAATGGCATCGAACACGTGTACAAGGAGCTCGAACGGGGAAATGGGGCGATCGTTTTTTCGGGACATCTCGGAAACTGGGAGTTGGTCATCAGAAGAATGGCGCTGGACCTTGTGACCTCTCCGAACACCGTGATCCGTCCTATCAAAAACCCGGCGGTCCACGACTTTGTTGTCCATCACCGGGAAGCATATGGCGGAGGGAGGTCCCTTCTCTCGACCGTGGGGGTCAGACCTCTCATCCGCGCCCTATCCCGGGGGGAGGTACTCAATATCGTGATCGACCAGAACGCGATGGCCGCTGAAGGAGAGTTTGTCCCTTTCTTCGGCCGGCTGGCCTGCACACATTCCAGTCTTGCGAAACTTTCGCTCTTTCTTGGAACTCCGGTCATTCCGGCCCTGAGCTACCGGCTTTCAGACGGGCTCCATCATTCGGCCGTGTTCGCCCCCCCCATCCCGCCGATCACCGACCTTCCCAAAAACGAAGCGATTCACATGATGACAGAGCGGTATACAAATTTTCTCGAAGAGGCGATCCGCGCCCATCCCGAACAGTGGATCTGGATGCACAGACGGTGGAAAACCCTTCCCCCGTAGCTTTTCCGATGGTTATCATTCTTTCTCGGGTGTTCTCCATAATGGCCCGTCAGCGCGCCATCCACAAAACGTGGAGACGACCCCGCCCGTCAAAAGAAAACCGCCCCTCCCGAAAACCCGTCCCGAAAAGAGCGAGGTTGGTATCGTAATAGCCTGCCGTTTTTTTCGTATCCCACTTTTTGAGGACCCCTGAAACGAACCTCCGGGTGACACCGGACCGCACCCGTTCGGCAAAGGGGAGATATGCCGCGACAAACCCTGCGGGGGGTGGACCATATGCGGCGCAGGTTTTTGTGTTGACATACAGCGTGGGGACGGAATACCCCTTTCGGATCCACCCGCGAAGACGGGAGCGGACGACCCTGGCGTCCGGATCCCGGGGAGAGGTCAAACCGTCCCAGAGATAGACGCGGATGGCGTCATAGGAACCCAGCGGGCCCGTCACCGGATCCTCCCTCCAGCCCTTTCCCCGGAGATACTGCACCCAGTCGGGAGCGAATCCGCACTTGCTGACGGATGAAAGCATGGCGGAAAACCGCCGGGGCATACCGGACCACGGAGCGGTCCCGAACCTGTTTTCCATGAATCGCAACAAAAACGGCGGAAGGTAACTCGGGTTTGTTCGCCAGACGCCCTTTTCCGGATGGAACCCCTTCGGCCCCCCGAGAGGGAACGGTCCCGCACCCGGGAGGGTGACGATTTCCCGGCGGGCTATCATCGAGGCCACCTGAGTCCCCAGACGGGTATACACGCCGCTGTTCCAAAGATTTCCCGCCTCCATCAGGGTATAGCTGAGCCACAAATCCGCATCCGTCGCCGGGTTTTTGTCGATCACCCCCCATCTTCCGTCTTTTTCCCGTCCCCAGAGCCATGCCGGCAGATGGCGGGACAGGTCTCCCCGGGAGAGGTTGTCCCGGGTCCAACGGAGAAGGCGCGCGAAAAGGGCCGGGTCGTTATCGACGAGGGCGAAAAAAAGGGCGTACGCCTGCCCTTCACTGGTCGTCACGTCGCCGCGCCCGTGATCGACGACGCGTCCGTCCGGCTGAATGCAGCAGTTCCTGTATTGATCCCAAAGGACCCACCGGGACGGTCCGCCCGAAACCGGTCCAGGGACGACCAGGACTGAAAGGGCCAACAAAACGCCCGTAACAATCCAACGGCATCCTTTCAAGAATCCCTCCCCCCTTCGCTTCGCATACGCCGGGCCGTCGCAGCGGACAAAAGGCGATTGATGTAAAAAGACAGGATGATCATGGAAAAAACGGTCAGCAGGAGAAGGCCGACATCAAATTTGTGGGCGAAATACCGGACGAAGGTCAGAAAACCGATATGTCCATCCGGTAAAGGGAGGAAAACGGTCCGGCTTTCGGCTTCAACCGCTTCGCCTTGCCGGACCGCCCACAGCCAGGATGTTCCGGCATCCAGTTTTTCCGGACGGTTCTTTTCCAAAAAAGACAAAAAAGGCTTCGGAACACCCGAATCACCCCGGAAAAGGACAAGAACAACCGTCCGGTCTTGCCGGCGGATCCGGTAATCGGCAACAACCAGGTCAGGATTTTCTGACAGGGACATTTCCGGATTTTTCGAACGCCATTTTCCTTCCAGAATCCTCGCCAGCGCCAGGGACAGAGTATCCTCCAACGGAACCGGACCGCCGGGCTTCCAGACGACGGGAGGCGACGGAAATTCCCCCCGGTAACGCCAGGCTTGTTCAAAAGTGCCGATGAAAAGAAGATGCCGCCCATTGTCCCCGGGGGAGGCCCGGGCGTCCTGAACATCCATCTTTTCGGGTAGGCTTCCGGTCATCTGCCCCCAACGGGACATCAGGTTCAAATAACGCGACAAGGCCTTATCCGAAGAAAAGCTTCCCAGGCGGACAGTCGTGCGCGAAAGGTCCGGCCGCCGTGTAAAAGGATAGCCCCAGTGGAGGAAGAGCGAAAGGTCGGGAAGCCGGGTCCAGTTTGTGGTCCCGCCCAGATCCAGGGAGGAGGTTCCGGAAAGGCGGTAACGGACCTGGCCGAAAAACGGGGTCGCGCAGATCTGGTTGACGGGCTGACTCGACCCGATCTGCATCTGGATCTGGTTTTGACGGCCCAGATCATAAAAAGGAATGGTGATGTCTCCCCTGTCCAAGAGATTTCTCTCTTTGCCTCCGAAGTCGGAGGGGAGATTGTGGAAAAACACCTGGCGGCCGTTGACCATCACCCGGAGAAATGTGCGCGCTCCCTGCCATGGCTGGTCGTAAACGAGCCGGTAATGGAACTTCATTCCCGGGGTTCTCCATGTAAAGAGCGCGGGAGGGAGCATGAAGCCGACGTTCAGCGGCGGAGGCGGAAAACCTTTTACCTGAAGGGTGGAAGTGGCGCCAAGGCTTTCCACCCTTTTTCTTTGTCCCGCCTTCAGCCAGTAGGGAGCTGAAAAAGGCTCATCCAAAACGGGCGACACTGTCCCGGTTCCGGACGCCAGGACCATCACATCTCCGGGGAACATCGCATTGTTGTGAATCAGCGTTCGGACCAGCGACAGATAATCCCGTCCCCCGCCGCCCGAGAGGACAAGACCGAAGTGATGGTCGGCCAACGCGACAAGACGGGCTTGCGGCGGATTTCCGCGGACGACGTGATCAAAGATGACCGCGTTTTCGTCCCGGCTGGAACCCCCGATCGCTGCGTCAAAGCGGAGATCCCGAAAACGGTCGGACTGTCCCAGCCACGCCGCAAGGATTCCGGCTGCCTTCAGGGTCTCCGGATCGGGAGGGGTGGAAAAACGGAAAGCGATCGGACGGGCGCTGCCCGCCCGCTTGTCCAGAATCGGAAAAGGCAATCGGGAAATCGTCAGCCGGGGCGGAAGGATGGCATAAGACAGTCGCAAAAAGGCCGGGGCTTCAATCCTGACGTGGATGTCGTCTTCGGAAGCCATGATGCAATGATTCGAGCCCGGGTAATAGAGACCGATTCCGAGGTGGTTGTCTTCAAGAAAATAGACGGCAGGAATGGAAATGTCGAACCGGTGGCGCTTTCTGTCGATCACCAGCCTTTTTTTCGCCGCCGTCTGGCCGTTTAGCGTGACCATGATTCCCAACGGCCGGACATGTTGTCCTTCGACCCGGTAGTCGAAGGACAACTGTCCCGAAATCGGCACCCGCAGGGGAGAGACGGGAAAATCCCTTTCATAAAATGAGTGCAGGGCATCCAGAACCAGAAAAGGCGGCGCGGATCCGGAGGCGATATCGAACAGGAGAGGGAGATTTTCGGACCGGACCGGACCCGGAAAGGCCAGGCACAGAAAGATGCCTGCAAGGACCCATCGAACGCTCCGGGGAAGATACGGAATCCTCCGGTTCCTGTTCAGATGGAGTCCAGAAATCGTTCGATCTGCAGCACCGATTGGGCGAAAATGCCTCGCTGGCGAATGACGGGAAGCGATAATGCTTTTTCCTCCGCCTTCTCCGGACGGATGGCTCCGGCAAAAACAAGGCCGACAAGCCGGGATTCCTCCGTCTTCGTCAAGGAAGCAAACTTCGCCGACAGGACCCATTCGTCCTTTTCCTTCTTCTGGCGGACGATAACGACCGGGAGCTTGACCACAGACCATTTGGCGAAAACGGTCAGCGATCCGGTCTGACCGTCCGGAACGCGGATCCCCGACGTTTCCGATAGCGGCGAGCCGATCCGGATGCCCCCGATCGATAAGTCGCGCGCACGGCCAACTATATGGCGCTCAAGAGCCGGCCCGCCCCATCCGAGAACCACTTTGTACCCGGCAGCAATCCTTGGAAACCGGCGAACCTGGCGACGCTCTATCATGGCGCCCAATGAAAGCCCGATCAAGAGGATATTGAAGATTGTCCAGAAGAGATTCATCAGAAGCATGCTGTGTCCACCGGGCCGCGTCAGGAACTGGTGTACGCCCATGACCAGACCGCCGACATTGACGGCAAACAGGACAATGGCCGGACGCGCCACCGGAAAATCCAGCCGTTCGAGCTTGTTTCTGGTCCCTTTCGGCGTCACGTTGAAACGGCCCCGTCGGGGAAACAGGAACGCCATCAGGGCGGGGAGGACCAGATAAAACGACAACGGGATCTCGTATACGATCGACCATAGGGAAGAGCGCCTGGCGCGGTAGAAGAGGGCGCTGGTCCCCTGGGCGATCAGCAGATAGGGCATCAGATAGAGCAGCATGTCCTCCAGACCGGCGTGGACGCTGTAAATCCGGAAATAAATATACAGCAGGGGAGCAAAAAGAAAAAAGATGCGGGGGACGGAAAAGAGCCAGTAAACGATGGCATTCATGTAACAGAGCTTCTGGGGCCAGGAGAGCCCTTTCTTGAAAAGGGGGTTGTCGATCCGGAAGATCTGGATCATCCCGCGGCACCATCGGACACGCTGGTTGATCAGGTCACGCATGGTTTCCGGGGCCAGCCCCGTCACCAGCGTCTCAGCGAGATAAAAACTCTGGTACCCCAAAGCGTGCAGAACCAAAGAAGTATGGGCATCTTCGGTGACGGTCTCCGTCCGGAACCCTCCCGCCTTCTCCAGGGACGATCTCCGAAGGATTCCGGCGGATCCGCAAAAGTAGGAGCTGTTCCACAGATCCATCCCCGGCTGGATGACGTGGTAGAACAGGTCGGATTCGTTGGGGATCTCGTCTCCCAGCCCCAGATTGCGTTCGAACGGGTCACGGGAATAAAAGTGGTGAGGCGTCTGGACGATGGCCAAATCCGGACGACCGACAAAAAACCCCGCGGTTTTTTTCAGGAAAGCGGGCATGGGGATGTGATCGCAATCAAAAACCGCCACCAGCTCTCCGTTTGTCCGGGCCAGAGCGTTGTTGAGATTGCCCGCCTTTGCGCCGGTGTTGTCCGGGCGCGTCAGATACCCCACACCCAGATCTTCGGCTGTCTGCCGCACCTCTTCCCGTCGGCCGTCGTCGAGGACCCAGACCCGGAATCGGGAAGGAGGATACTCCATCAGGGTCGCTCCCACGATGGTCGGCCGGATGACCTCCAGAGATTCGTTATAGACGGGAATGAAAACGTCGACCGTAGGGACGTGCGTTTCATCCGTCGGAAGGGGGACCGATGGGCGCCTCAGCGGACTGACCATGACAAAATAACCCAAAAAAGTCATGACGGCAGCATACATTTCGACCAGTAAAAGCATGACGCTGGCCGCCCAGTCGAGCGGTGTCCCGTAAACGGTCTCGGTCATCCTCCACCAGAAATATCGCCCCGCCATGACCAGAGACAGCAGGACCAACGTTGCCCGTGCCCATCGGCTAGAGCTTCTGGCCACCATCCATGCGAAAAGAGTGAACACGCTTCCAAGTAACAACTGACGGGGACGGGAAACCGGCTCGGTGCAGAACAGACCCACAATCAGGGCCAGAGGAACGGCATGAATCAGCGCTTTCCCTGTTGGCCATGAAGCATGATTCCCTGTCTTCAAGCGACAAAGACCCTTCAGAAAAGAAGCCCTAGTATAGAGACCCAATAAAATATTTACACTTTAGCTTCAGATTCGAGAGCGTCAAAATTCCTCCAGCGATGAATCACGGGGTTCTCGTTGATTTCCTGGACGCCTTTGAGGATCCGTTCCTTGAGTTCA
>DAHWKF010000049.1 GCA_027343785.1 Leptospirillum sp.
CGCATTGCCTCGGGGCTTCCCCTCGACCGGTATTTCAGAAACGGAAGAAAAGACGACGAAGAGGTCGAGAGAAAAATCCGGAATTTCGCGCGGCCGGTCGAACGGATGGACGGAGGGGAGATGCCCCGGGTCGTTCATCACCAGGTGTTCGCCCAGGGACTCGCTGCGGCTCTCGACTGGTTAGTCGGGGGAAACAGAAAACAGGAAGGCGAGATCGGAATCGTCGATATTGGCGGACAAACGACCGATATTTCCGTCGTATTCCCCGGACTTTTAAGGGAGAGGATTGAAACGTTCGATATTGGCGTCCTCTCCGTTCACGCCATTGCCAAACGTCTGATCATGAGCAGGCACAAAGTGGATGATGTCTCCGCCAACAGCATGGAAATGGCTATGACCACCGGGACGATCCGAATCTGGGGAAAAGACCACCCGGCAGAAATCGAATGCCAGTCCGCCATCCAGGAGGTCTGGTCCCAACTCGAAAGACGCATCCGGTCTGTATTCGAAAGAAAGATATCGGGGCTCGAAAACATCCTGTTCGTCGGGGGAGGGAGCCATCTCTTCCGCAAACAACTTGGAGTTTTTCCCAATGCCGTTGTTCCGGATCAACCGGAATTTGCCAACGCCCGCGGATTTTTGAAGGCCCTCGGCCTGTCGGAAAAAAACTGATGCTTCGGCCATCCATCCCGACCGGAAGACCGCGGCGCATCCGGATCTGGATGGTATGCCACACCGGCATCCCGGCTCTCCGGAATTTTCTGGACTTTCTGTCCGGGATCAGGAGATCCCATCGGCAAGAGTATCTGAGAACCTGTCTGATGATGGGATTCCGCTTCGGACAACAGGAAGAGCCAGGTTGGTCCGAACCGGACCCCGATGGAAAGATCCGGAGAATCCGGGTCGATCTTTCGGGAGACCATCCCTTCCTCGGAGGATTTCTCAAAAAATACGATTCCATGGAATCCTGGGACAGAAATACCCGGTGGGTTCTGAAGACACTCATTTTCGGACATGAGATCCTCTCCGGATCCTGTCCGGAAAAGGTCCTGAAAAAAGACCCGTTTCCAGGCGACGAGGAAAACATTCGTGGGCCGGAACCCAAAAAAGATGACCCGCTGGGGAGGCTGTTTTCATGAAAAAACCGGAATTTTCCATCTTCCTGCTGATCACCAGCTTTTGCCTATTGTTTCAAGTATCTCAGGCCCATGCGTGGTTCTGCGGGGATCCCCTTTCGGACAACTGTTCTATTCCGAACTCCCCAAAGCCGACCGCGCATTCATCAGGCGGATCTGTCCGGCTGGAGAATCATCCTCTCCCGACCTTCGTCCTGGTACCGGATCTTTCGCTGAAAGAGAATTTCGAGTCCTGGGGAAAGTCGTCCGGCTGGAAAGTCGTCTGGCGGTCGGAATATACGTTTCCGGTCAAGGCCCGATACATCGCCGGCCGGACGTTTCTGGGGGCGATCCGGAGAGCCGTCCGGATTTTCAATCAATCTTCCGGAGGATGGCTGAAGGTTCACGCTTTCATGTCAAACCATGTTCTTCTGGTGGAGGACGGGAGATGAAACGGCTCGCTGGGCTCTCCGTGGCCGGGCTTGTTCTATCCGGATGCGCTTTCACAAATGGCCTGGAACTGCCGGAAACGACGCCCCGGACATTCGTTTCGTTCCCGTATTCGCCCGGCCCGGAGATTGTCTGCCGGACTCCCGTTCCACGCCCATCCCTGGGTTTCGTTTCCCGAACGGTCTGGTCCCTGGCCGGGCCCGAAGGCACCGTCAGACAGGTTCCCATTCCGACCGGTGTGGCATTCGGCATCTGGAGCAGCAAAAGGCGGATTGCTGCAATTGGCGCCTATCTGGAAAGTCTGTCCCGGGAAAAAACTGTCAACGTTGAGGTCAGTCTGAGAAGGGTGAACAAAAAAACACCTTATCTTGTCCGCGCATTTCCGGTTCGGACGAACCAGCCGTTCGTGGCCGCAACCTGGACCGATGGTCGGGAAACAAGAGCCCTGTCCGCCTTTTTCGTCAAAGCCGGACAGACGGTTTCTCCGGTCCTGGACCTGGTCCGTCTTGCACCCGGATTCAGATCCTGCCGGACGGCAACCCCCGATTTCCCGGGTAACGACATCGTTTTCAATCCCGACCGGGCGATCGTCAAATCCGGCACCACCAACCTTGAGATCACCTGGGAGATATCCGATGGCAGACGCTAGTCTCGGGAATAAAAAAGGAACGGCAATTCTTGCCCTTGGAATGATGCTCTCCCCTTTATGGGGAGGCTGCGCCTTCGACAGACACGTGGACGTTGCCACGACGAAGGATCTCAACCATGGGTTCCGGACATTCAAAAAGGCCCAACCCCAATCTCCGGCGGATTTTCAGGTGTCGGACGACGCGTGGTTTGCGGATGCCGGGGACCGGATTCATCTTCGCAGAAACGAACCTATCCAGTTGCATCTCCGGCCCAAACACCTGCCACCGGTTTTCAAAAAACGCATCCTTCTGGTGTCGGAGAAACCGGTCGGCATCCAGGATATCGCCTCCCAGGTCACAACTTCCACCGGCATCCTTGTAACAATCAGCCATCCCCGAAAAATGGGAATTTCCGGATCCCAAACCGAAGCCGGCATGATGGGCGGTTTGGGAATGATGGGGATTCCCGGCATGGCCCCTTCCCCTTCACAGTCTCCGGGGATACCTTCCCCGCCCTCTCCTCCGACCTCAAATTCTTCAGGAGAAGACTTCCTGAAAAAGAAGATCGCGGTCGACTGGGATGGACCGCTTTTGGGGCTTCTCGATTACGCCGCCAGCCGCTTCGGCCTGTTCTGGACATACCGGAACCATGCGATTTCCTTTGGCCGGACCACGACGAAGGTTTTCCGGATCAATGCCGCTCCCGTCATGAACATGGTGTCGAACTCCATATCCGATAGCGGAATGACCGGACTTTCCAGTCTCCTTATGAACGAAGGAGCTTCCGGAGGTCTCGGGGGCGGCATGATGGGCGGCCTCGGCAGCGGCCTGACGGGGGGGATTGGAAGCGGAATATCGGGCGGATATGGCGGCATGATGGGCGGTTTGGGCAGCGGCATGATGGGTGGACTGGGAATGATGGGCGGCCTCGGGGGCGGCATGGGGGGCAGCGGCCAAAACGTCTCTTCGTTTTCGATTTCTACGGTCTGGAGCGAGATATCCCAGTCGCTCAAATCGATCCTGGGCGGCCAGGGAAATTTTTCAATCGCCCAGTCGGCCGGAACGGTGACCGTGACAACGACTCCCCGAATCATGGGCGAGGTCGCCCGCTATGTGCGGGAGCTGAATGCGGACCTGTCCCGGCATGTCTGGCTCAAGGTCGAGGTTCTCGACGTGTCGCTCTCGCTTCAGAATGCGAACAGCTTCAACCTGACGGCAGCGCTTCACGGACTCATGAATAGCGGAGCCCTTGCCGTAACAGGGCAACCGGGCGTCTTCTCCCTTGCGGGAGCATCTCCAGTCACGACAACGACACTGACGCTTCCGTCTTCCTCGACAAACGGCGTCATCCACGCACTGTCCAGTCAGGGAAAAGTGTCGGTGGCGACACGCTCCTTCGTCACGACTCTCAACGACCAGGCTGTACCGGTCCAGAATGTCCAGAACATCGGATACTTGATGGAAAACCTGGCCGGAATCGCGGGAATCGGGCAATCCACATTCACGCAAAACATTCCGGGAACCGTCACCGTCGGGTTCACGATGACCCTGGTTCCCCATCTCCTGGACAACAAGGAAATGCTCCTGGGGGTATCGATCGACGACACAAACCTGAACCAGATGCAGACCCTGACATCCGGCGGAGGATCAATCCAGCTTCCGAACACTTCCCAGCGATCTTTCATGCAATGGGTCAAACTGACATCCGGCCAGATGGCGGTGATCGGGGGATACGAGCAGACCCGGCGGGTTTTTCAGCAGAACGGGACCGGAACGCCGTCCAATTTCTACCTGGGAGGCGGACAGAACTCCCAGATTGTCCGGGACGCCATCGTCATTCTCGTAACACCGGTTGTGGGAGGATAGTCCTTGGCCCAGTCGGTCCGGATCGGGAGGAAAACCTATGCCGTCGGCCTTTCCTGGGGCCCCCTGTCTCCCGACCGGCCTCTCAGGGCCCAGGCGATTGAAAAGGCCCGGCAAAGCCTGAACGGGCTCTATGTGATTTACGGAGAAGTCGAACCCCATGTCGGGCATTGCGACGCCGCAAACGGCGTCAAGGCAAAAATGGCGGCACTGGCCCCTCTGGTGGCGGAGATCTGGCCGGCAAACACCCTTCTTGCCGTCTCTCTCGACGAAAAAACGACGGTCGGTTTCCAGATTTTAAACGGAATTATCTTCGACGACGTCTGCGGATCTCCCGAGGAAATCCGGGATTGGTTCAACAGTCTCGTCGGAGATCACAAATGGGACCACGCCTCGAATCCATGGGGTATCGGCGATCATCAGAAAACGGTTCTTCTGGATTCTCTCGAAGACCGCAGGCTCAAAATCCCGAAACTCCGTTCTGTCAATGAGAGCCGGGGAATGGCCATCAAGGCGGGGGCATTCGCCATCGCCGGTCTGGCCGCTTTTCTGGTTGTTTCGAAGATGATCCAGAACCGCCGGGAAATGCTGGATCACATGGAAATGCTTTCCCGTCATGTCGAAAATGAGGTCATCCCCCCTGCCAGAATCATCCCGGCCAGAGCATTCATCAAAGCCTGCCGAAATGCCATGGAACGGATTCCGGCGGATCCGGCCGGGTGGAACGTCCACCGTGTATCCTGCCGTCCCGACCGGATACGAGTTGACTGGGGACGCTCTTCCTCCTGGGGGGGAACAGTTCGCGATCTCGAAAAAGATCTGGGACGCAAGGTCGAACTGGAAGAAGGAGGCGCAGTCCGGTCCGATTTTCGGTTATCCGTCCCACAATACCGGATTCCCGTCGACCGACTTCCGGATCTGACCGAGGAAAAAAAGGACTTCATCTCCTTACTGGAGCGATACGATCTCCATTACGCAATGGACAACCAGTCGGTCTTGCCAGGCTCGTCCAAAATTGTTTCGGCAGGGGACCATTTTTCTGTCGATCTCCCCGATATTCCGGATGAAAGACTGTTGGCCGATCTCTCGAACATTTCCGGACTTTCAGTAACTTTGCTCGAATGGGCGGGAAAATCACAGTGGATTCTAAAAGGAGAACTGAAACATGCGCCGATCGACTTCAAGGGGGAAAGGCTCAACAAGAATCGCCCTGGGGCTCGTCTTCCTGGCACTACAGGTCCTTCCGGCCCAGTCGGCAAACCCGGCTTCAGGGGTGTTGTCGGGATCCGTCAACCAGGCTCCATTTCCCGGACCATCCCTGGTGGATCCGGCCTTGCCAACACCCAAAATGTCGGGAACGGCTGGAGAAAAGGACAAGCGGAAGCCCTCATTCCAGCCGTCCATGCCCCATCCTCCCCTGAACTCCCGCATCAGGGAAACCCCTGAAGGGGAGTCAGCTCCGCCTCTTCGTTCGTTGGGAAATCTGTTCGAACTCAAACGGCAGGAAGCTCTTTTGAGAAGGGAAATAGCGATCAGGAAACTCAAGGATCAACTGAAAGGACCCCGACAGAAAAGAGTCATCGATTCGGGAGACAAAGGAGCACCGATGACCCTTCTTGCGGCGGGCTTCGAAAATCACCGCTACGCCATCCTCGAATGGAACGACGGAAGAAGAATCCGGGTTCGCCAGGGAGAGACACTGCCCGACGGGTCACGCGTGGTCCGGATCGACGGCTCCGGCGTTTCCGTCAGAACACCCGATGGAATCAGGACCTACCCGTACGGAGAGGGTCCGTCAAATCATGGCGGAAGAGGATATCCTCCCCTGACCGGTTTCATGCCTCCCCCGCCGCCGACTGCCGGAGAACGTCCATGACCTATCTGCTTCTCCCGGAAGGACCGATGAAGGTCGTCTCGGCCCCGGACGGAGAGGTTCCGGCTCCGGAAGAGATTTCAGCGTTTCTGGTGGGACTGAAAGACGGACGTCTTTTCATCCGGGAAGATCTTCTGGAAAATCCCGAAATCACATCCTACACGGACCAGTTTCACCAGCATCTGGGGGCGATCCGTATCACATGGATGAAAGACGAAGACTTCCGGAAACTCCGTTTGACGCTCCAGGCGGAAACCGGACTTCCAAAAACATCGACTCTGGAGCCTTCCCCTCTCCCCAACGCCCATCCGGACGGGACAGATTCGTTGTCGGAAGACGGTCTGCCAGATGGCAGGGAAGTCTCCCTTCCCGAAGCCCTTCTGGAAAAAGTCGTCCTTTTATCAGACGGGCGGATTGTTGCGGCGGAAGCGCTTAGGGGAGATCCGGCCTTTGACCGGTTCGTCCGACAGTACTCCCTGGACCTCGAATCCCGCGGGGATATCGGGCAATTCCGGATCATCTGGCTCAACGACAGGAGCTTGCAGGATCTCAGATCCGGAGGGCAGGAAACGGATCTATGGGAGGACGAGGCCGATCTTAAGGAGGATCCGATAGGTGTCCCGGATCCGGAATCTCTTCCGGAAGAATCCCTTCGAAGTGGGGACGAGGCCGATCGGCAATTCTCCCTGGGGCCTGATCCGGATCATATGGCCGAACCCGGAAAGGATGATTGCAGACCTGACGATCTTTCGGAAATCCCCGCACACCTGCATGCCGGGGAGAACCCAGGGACCGGGAATCTGTCGGAAGAAGAGGCCAGCCGGGTCCTTCGGAAAAAGCCTCCCGATGTTCCGGCCCCTTCCCCGGAAGCACCGGGGCAATCCTCCGAATGCCTTTCAAGCCCATCCGGGGGCGTGATTCCCGACTTCCGGGCATCGGACGATATCGCATCCATGGTTCTTCTCTTTCTGGACGGACGCTTCTATGTATCCCGCGAACACAAGACGAACCAGCACGTCAACTATTATTGCCGGCATTTCGTCCCGGAACTGTGGCCCAAGATTTTTGGCAACAGGCCGGTTCCGAACCCCCAGTTTGTGCCTTACGAACATCTGCGGAAAATGCGTCTGGAAAGTTTGCCGGAGGAGGCGGTCACCGCCGGATACAAGGCGGAAGGGGATGAGGCCCGAAAAATCATGGAGATTATCCGGGATGCCATTGCCAAACGGGCTTCGGACATCCATCTTCGGGTCGAAAAAGACCGGACAAGAGTCCTGTACCGGATTCATGGATGGCTCAAACCCGTTCAGACCCTGACGCATGACGAGGGAGAACGTCTGGCGCGCATCGTCTACAACACGATGCTCGACTCCGCCGGACGGGACAACATGTTTTCGGACAAGAAACCTCAGGACGGCCAGTTCCGGCAGGACTACCTTCCCAGAGACGTCTTCAATATCCGGGAGTTCCACGCCCCGACGGGTGGAACGGGTCTCGGAACCATCACAATGGTCCTGCGCCTCCAGTACGGTTCCGGAAATGCGGAAGCCAGTGCCCAGGACATCGACACCCTGGGCTACGATCCTTCCCATCTGGCACTCCTCAGATACTTGATGGGGCTGTCGCACGGAATCGTGCTATTTTCCGGCCCCATGGGATCCGGAAAATCCACATCCATGGCCGCGGTCCTTTCAATCGTGCTGGCGATGCACCCCCTGGAGGAGGGTCGTGGACTGCATCTGGCGACCCTGGAAGACCCTCCCGAGTACGTGATCCCCACAGCCAGCCAGATCGCCGTTCCCGGGGGACTGTTTTCCGAAGTTCTGGGCCGGATCATGCGATTTGACGCAAACATCCTCATGATCGGCGAAATCCGGGATGAAGCAACTGCCGAAAAAGCCATCGAGGGCGCGATGAGCGGCCACGTGGTCTATTCGACCGTCCACGCGAACGATGTGCTTTCCATTCCCCGGAGGCTGGAAGGGCTCAAGGTTCGCCGCGATCTGCTGTGCGATCCAACGATCTTCCGGGGGATGGTCTGCCAGCGCCTCATCCCGCTTCTCTGCCCGGCTTGCAAGATCTCATGGGAAGAGGCGGATAGAGCCGGGATTTTGAGACCGGACCTTGCAAAGCGCCTTGCAGACATCTCCGGGAATCTGCCGAAGACGTTATTTTTTCACCATGCTGGCGGATGCGAAATCTGCGACGGACAGGGAATCGTCGGAAGAACGATCGTTGCGGAGATCCTCATTCCGGACCAGGAGATTCTGGACCTGATATCGGCAGGCCGGATGACCGATGCATGGCGGCATTTCCGGGAGAAGCTCGAAGGAAAAACAATGATGGACCACGCGCTCGACAAAATCCGTTCCGGCCTCGTGGACCCCCGGGATGTGGAGGCGAAGCTCGGATGGATCCACAAGGGGCTTTTGGACCACCGGACTGTCCGGGATATCGTGGGAGGCTTTTCATGAGAGGATTCTCCCTGCCGGGGATTTTCTTCTCCTGGAAAAACCGTTTCTCGTTCGGCCCGGACGTCCGGCGGAAGTTCTACTCCGACCTGGCATCGATCCTCCGGACAGACTCCTCGATGAGTCCGGGCCAGATCAGACTGGCCATCGACGAGTTCCGGAGGCTCCCCTCCGCCCCGAAAGTCGCTCTTCGCGAGATATCGGCAGGTCTGGGGCGCGGTCTCGACTTTTCCCAGGCGCTCCGGAATCTGGCTCCGGAGACCGAAGTCATGATTCTGACCGCGGCGGAAGAAACGGGAGACCCCAGGGTCCTTGTCCATCTTTTGAAGACCCTCGCCAAAAACATGGAAGAAGTCCGAAAGATCCGGAAATCCTTTATCTCAGCAGTCCAGTATCCGGCTGTTCTGATGTTCAATACGGGAGGACTGGTCGTGTATCTGTCCGACTCGGTCGTCCCCAAGCTCTTCAGCAGCTTTGGAACCTCCGAAGAAAAGTTGTTCGGAACAGCCCGTTTCTCCTATGAAGCGTTCCAGTTCATCGCCGGATTCTGGCCTCTCATCATGTTCCTGCCTGCGGGAATCCTCCTTCTGGTCTTTGTCAGCCTCCGGGCCGATTTTCCCGGGAGGAAGCTCCTCGACCGCCTCCCTCCCTGGTCCATTTACCGGATGCTCGTGGGAACGGAGTTCCTGACGGGTCTTTCTGCCATGCTCACTGCCGGCATTCCAGTAATTCGTGCGTTCGACCAGATCCGGCGCCGGGCGCCGCCCTATCTACGAGCCCGGATCGAACCGGTCATGCGGATCTACAAGCGCACCGGAAAGCTGGGCGAAGCCATGGAAAGGGTCGGAAACGGTTTTCCCTCGCAAGAGGTCATCGTGCGGCTTTCCATTCGCGAGAAATATGGTGATCTCGGAGTGGCACTTGCGGAGTTTTCGAACGACTGGAAAGAAGAGGGTCTCCCGACCATCGAAAACCAGGCCCGCATCCTTCACTACGGTGCCATGATTCTTGTCGGAGGGAGTATCGGCTTTCTCATGTTCGGTGTATGGGAGATCGTCCAGCAGTCGATGGGACGATTCGGAATCTAACCCTAATATATATGTTATAATTATGTACCATATATATGGAGGACGATATGTTTTTGATTTTTTACCGGAAGTTCCGCGTGTTTGTCCGGAACGACAAAGGAGCGGTCGGTGGAGGCGGACTCATTGAGTCCATTATCGTATACGGCCTGGGGATCATCGGTCTTGCCCTTCTGGCCGGTGCCGGAAAAATGGCCTGGTCGGCCCTCACGGGTTCTGCCGGGTCCGAAATCGTCATGGAAATCGCATCAGGGGTCCATCAGGTCACCACGATCGGGAACTACGGGACCGGCGATCTCACGTCGGCACTGGTGATGGCCAAAGCCGTTCCATCGAACATTGTCGTTCCAGGAAACACCTCCGAACTCCAGGGACCGACCGGAACCAGTTTTTATTCGGTAACCGGAAATTTCAGCACGTTTTCCATTTCCCTCACGGGGCTGTCGGATTCGGAATGCATGAAGATCCTCCAGCAGACCACCTCCGGAAATTCGTGGGTGGCCGTATCCGTAAACGGTTCAACCGTAACCCAGCCCGTCACGATCCAGATGGCCCAGGGGGTCTGCTCCGGTGGAACCGACAGCATCTCATGGACGTCGGACTAGGCTGAATGTGGATCCTCGTCATGTCATTGCTGGCTCTCTTTGCTGGTGCCATCACTTATGAAGATGCGCACTTCTCCGTTCCGGAGCTGTCGAATTCCCGCATCGTGCCGGTGGATGCGGCGAGAATTGCCCATCTTTTCGAAATCTACCGGGAAGCGGTGAACGCGTATGCCGCTTCGAATCCCGGCTTTTCTGGCACCGTTCCGGCTGGATCACTGAATCTCCCCGCGGGAATGCTCGTCCCCTCCAGTTTTTCGAACACCG
>DAHWKF010000050.1 GCA_027343785.1 Leptospirillum sp.
AACAGCTTGTACAAGGTTTCCGGCGGACTCCACGGGGTGGGTGTTTCTGTCGTGAACGCCCTGTCCGAAACCCTTCAGCTGGAGATTCACCAGAATGGCCTTGTCCACCGGCAAACCTATCACAAGGGGAATCCCGAAGCCCCCTTGGCCGTCGTCGGTGAAACGCAGGCACGGGGGACCACCATACGGTTCTGGCCCGACATGACCATTATGGAGACCGACCAGTTTTCCTTTGAAACGCTCGCCCACCGCTTCCGGGAGCTGGCCTTCCTCAATCCGGTCATGACCATCCATCTGAAGGAAGAGGAAACCCTCCGGGAGGAAGTGTTCCACTTTGAAGGTGGGATACAGTCTTTTGTCGCCTTTCTGAACGAAAACAAGAAAATCCTGCACGACGTCCTGTTTTTCCGCAAACAGATGGAGGACGGGGCTCAGTTCGAGGTGGCTTTCCAGTACCAGGAGTCGACCGAGAACGAAACGGTTCTCGGTTTCGCCAACAATATCCATACCCGTGAAGGCGGTACCCATGTGCGGGGTTTTCGCACCGCCCTGACCAAGACCATCAACAAGTTCATCCGCGAAAAGCAGCTGAACAAGGGGGAGGAGGTTCGCGGGGAGGACGTCCGGGAAGGCCTGACGGCCGTGATCAGCGTCCGGATTTCCAACCCCCAGTTCGAGGGGCAGACCAAGGCCAAGCTCGGTTCGAGCTGGGTGGCGGGCGCGATGGAGTCGTTTCTCTCCGAGGCCCTGCAGGACAAGTTTGACGAAGATCCCCTGATCGCCAAGAAGATCGCCGAGAAAGCCGTTTTGACCGCCCAGGCGCGAGAGGCGGCCCGCAAGGCCAAGGACCTGGCGAAGCGGAAGAACGTACTCGAGGGGTCGAACCTTCCGGGAAAGCTGGCCGATTGCCAGGAGTCGGATCCGGCAAAATCGGAGCTGTATATCGTGGAGGGCGATTCGGCCGGAGGTTCCGCGAAGCAGGGCCGTGACAGACGGTTCCAGGCCATTCTTCCCCTCAAGGGAAAAATCCTGAACGTCGAAAAATCCCGCGGAATTGAAAAATTCATCACCAACGACGAGGTCCGGGCACTGATCACGGCGGTGGGCTGCGGTCTGGGAGACGAAGAGTTTTCAGAGAAAAAACTCCGATACCACAAGATCATCATCATGACGGACGCGGATGTCGACGGTGCCCATATCCGCACGCTGCTTCTGACCTTCTTTTTCCGGCACATGAATCCCCTGATCGACGGCCAGTTCGTCTATATCGCCCAGCCCCCCCTCTACAAGGTCGCGTATGGCCGGCAGGAGAGGTATCTCCTGAACGATGAGGCCCTCCAGGCTTATATCCTGGAACTCGCCTGCGCCGACTGGATGTTTTTCGACCCCGGCGCGGGCCAATGGATTTCCAGACAGGACGCCGTGGCGAAACTTCTTGTCCTGTCCCACTTCGAAGAGGAGGTCAAGGCGCTTTCCCAGCGTTTCGGAAACGAGATGCTCATCCGGATGATCGGACTGTATCCCGAAACCGGGATCGATCTCTTGAAAACCGAGGAATCCGCCCTTCATCTGGTTTCTTTCCTGGTGGCCGAGTATCAGAAGTTTGTGGAGGGGGGACGTCTTTCGGGGGTGGTGGAGCCCGATCCGGCCTATCAGGAAAACCCGGAAGACAGATGGTTCAGGATCCGTTTCCTGACCGAAAGTCTGGGGTATGAATCGCGACTGGTTCTGGATCATCACCTCCTGGCCCAGCTCGTGGGAGGCCGGCGGTCCTTGAAAATCCTTCGTCAGTCGGCCCTTCTGGATCGGGGAGGATTCCGTCTGAGAAGGGGATCCGAAGGCGAGGAGGTCCGGTTCAACACGCCCAGGGAGCTTTTGTCCTTTCTGGAGGCGCCGGTACGCCAGAAACTGTCCATTCAGAGGTACAAGGGACTGGGTGAGATGAACCCCGAACAATTGTGGGAAACGACGATGGATCCGTCCCGAAGGACGCTCTTGAAAGTTTCGATTCCGGATTATGTGGAAGCCGACAGGGTGTTTACGACGCTGATGGGAGAGCATGTCGCGCCCCGACGGGAATTTATCGAAAAACACGCGCTCGATGTGGCCAACCTGGATATCTGAAGGGTCTGGCCGTGATCGGTCCGTCCGGTGCCGGGTCCATGAAAAAGGGAGGATGTTTTGTCGCTGATACCGTTTGAGACTGTTGTTTCCATCGATACCGAGATGAAGACGGCGTATCTCAATTATTCCATGAGCGTGATTGTCGGACGCGCCCTTCCGGACGTCCGGGACGGACTGAAGCCGGTCCAGAGGCGCGTCCTGTTTGCCATGCAGGAGATGGGGGTTCGCCCCGGGGGGCCCTACCGGAAATCGGCGCGCATCGTCGGAGACGTGATCGGAAAATATCATCCGCACGGAGACGTCGCCGTCTACGACACGGCGGTCCGGCTGGTGCAGCCGTTTACGCTCCGGTATCCCCTGATCGACGGCCAGGGCAATTTCGGGTCCGTCGACGGCGACGCTCCGGCCGCCATGCGTTACACCGAGATCCGCCTCGAACAGCTGTCGGAAGAAATGATGGCCGAACTGGACGAGGTAACGGTCGAGTTCGTTCCGAACTATGACGAATCCCTCCAGGAACCCCGCGTCCTTCCGGCGAGACTTCCTCTCCTCCTCCTGAACGGTTCGGCGGGCATCGCCGTCGGCATGGCGACGAATATCCCTCCCCACAACATTACGGAGGTGATCGACGCCCTCCTGGCCCTGATCGACAATCCTGACCTGTCGGTGGACGACCTTCTGAACATCGTCCATGGTCCGGATTTTCCGACGGGGGGCCTGATCATGGGAAGGTCCGGTATCGAATCGGCCCTCCGGACGGGACGGGGCTCCATCGTCATGCGTGGTGTGGCGGATATCGAAGAAAGCACCCGGGCCGACCGGGAGGCTATCGTCATTCGGGAAATTCCCTACCAGGTCAATAAGGCCCGTCTGATCGAAAGGATCGCGGAACTGGTCCGTGAAGGCGCTCTGGACGGCATCGCCGACATCCGGGACGAATCCGACCGGGACGGCATGCGGGTGGTCATCGACCTGAAACGGGATGCGAATCCGCATGTCGTGCTGAATCGCCTGTACTCCCAGACACCGCTCCAGACCTCTTTTGGCTACAACTTTGTCGCCCTGGTCAACCAGCGTCCGATGGTTCTCTCCATCCGGGAGGCCCTGACGCATTTTCTGTCGTTCCGCCAGGACGTGGTGACGCGAAGGACCTTGTTCAGGCTCCGGAAAGCCCGGGAGCGTTTTCATATCCTGGAAGGACTCAGAAGGGCCATCGACCTGATGGATCAGATCATTACCCTGATCCGCGCGTCCGCATCACCGGACGCGGCGCGGACGGGACTGATCGAACAGTTCGCCTTTTCCGAAATCCAGGCCCGGGCGATCCTCGAGATGCGGTTGCAGCGACTGACCGCGCTGGAGAGGGAAAAGATCGAGGCCGAACATGAAGAGGTCCGGATCATGATCCAGGGTCTTGAAGAGATCCTCGGTTCCAGGGCGAAGCTGATGTCGGTTATCCGGGAAGAGTTTACGACCCTCCGGGAAAAATACGGGGACGCCCGCCGGACGCGAATCGTTCCGGACGACGGAGAGATCTCGATCGAATCCATGATCCCCAACGATCCCTGCTATATCACGCTGACATATCAGGGTTACATCAAGCGCGTATCGCATGACGCCTATCCGACCCAGCGAAGGGGCGGCAAAGGCCGGAGCGGGGTCTCGCTCAAGGAAGACGACGCCGTCACCATCACCCTGACGCCCACCGCCCATGAAACGATTCTTTTTTTCACGGATATCGGAAAAGTCTATCGGGTCAAGGCCCATGAAATTCCGGAGGTCCAGAGAACGGCGCGCGGGAAGCCGATCCGGGGATTTCTTCCGTTGGCGCCTGACGAAAAAGTGACAAAAATGCTGAACGTGTCCTCCTTCGAAGGGGAGAAGAGTCTGATCTTTGTCACCGCCAACGGCACGATCAAACGGACGGCCCTGATCCATTACTCCTCCATCCGGCAATCGGGCATCATTGCCCTGACATTGCGGGAAGGGGACCGTCTGGCGCAGGTCCTGATTGGCGATCCGGACAGTCATGTGCTCGTGGCGACGCGGCATGGCATGGCCATTCTGTTTCCGATTGCGGAGGTCACCGAACAGGGTCGGACGGCCACCGGCGTCCGCGCGATCCGGTTAAAACCGGAAGATCGTGTCGCGGATGCGGAAATCGTGACCGAGACCGATCCGGTGGCGGTCGTGACGGAAAAAGGCTATGGAAAGCGACTGGACGTCCAGAAGTTCCGCCACCAGCACAGGGGGGGAATGGGGCTCAAGATTTCCCGCGCCGGGGAAAAGATCGGATCGGTGGTCTCGCTGGTGAAGGCCGGTGACGCGGACGATCTGACGGTGATCACCTCAAAGGGGGTCACAAACAGGGTTCAGGCCAGCGAGCTCAGGACGATGGGGCGGGGAGCGCGGGGGGTGATCGTCATGCGGCTGGGAGAGGAGGACTGGATTGTCTCGGCTGTCGTCAGTCCTCCCCGGGAGGCCGAAGGTGAGTCCGACGGGGCGTAGGATCCTTTCCGGGGTCCTCCTGACGGCTGTTTTGCTGGGGGGATGCCAGAAGGATCGCGCGCAGAGCCATTTCAGCAAGGCGGAAGACGCCCTGGTCCATATGAATCTTGCTTTGGCGAGAAAAGAGTTTCACGCCGCCATCGAAGCGTCCCCCAGTTCCCATCTGGCTGGACGGGCCTTCTACGAACTGGGACGGATGGACGACCTGTACGGGAACGATCCGGAAAAAGCGTCCGCCCATTATATGAAATCCCTCGAGAACCTGAAGGACGGGAAGCTTCGCCAGAGGGTTTCGATCGATCTGGCTACCGATCTCGACCACCTGGGAAAGCCCGACGAGGCGCTGGCCATCCTGAGAAGGCTCGAAGGCCCGGATTTGTTGTCTTCCTATGAACCCCGCGTCTGGGATTTGTCGGCCCGGATACTCGAGCACGAAGGCCGCTACACCGAAGCCTTGGCCTATTATAAAAAAGTGTCGGCGCGGGACGGGGACAGTTTCCGGGGACAGAAAGCCCAGTTCAAGGCCGGACTTCTGGAGAACCTGACGTCCGACCCCCATTCCGCGGCGGCGGATCTGCAACATTTCGTCGAACGTTACCCCGGCAGCCCTTTTGCTCCCATCGCGCGCTTCAATCTGGCCCTGACGCTGGATCGCCTGGGAGACCACCAGAAAGCGCTGTCAATTCTTGAGTCGATCAAGGATAATTATCCCAACCATGATGTCGTTCTCCAGCGCATGGCGGAAATACGCCATGAAATCCGGGAACAATCGAAACAGCCGGACAACAAGGGTTCATGACGGCCTGAACCGTCCGTCCGGCTTCCGACAAGGAATCCGCCCGTGAGAATCACCGAAACGTTCCGTTCCATCCAGGGTGAATCCCGTTTCGCCGGGTGGCCCTGTTTTTTTATCCGGACGACGGGTTGTCCCCTCCGGTGCCGCTGGTGCGACACGGCCTATGCTTTCTATGGGGGAGAGGAGCAACCGGTCGACTCCCTGGTGGAGCAAGCCGTCGAATCCGGAACCCCGCTTGTCGAGATAACGGGGGGGGAACCGTTTGTCCAGCCCGAACTCCCGGAACTCGCGCAAAAATTGATCGCAAACGGGAAGACCGTCCTGATCGAAACATCCGGGGGATTTTCTATCCCTTCCGGCCTGAACCGGGAATGCCACCTCATTGTCGACCTGAAACCGCCGGGTTCGGGAATGGAGCAGTGGATGAAACACGAACATTTCGCGGATTTGGGCCAGCGGGATGAAATCAAGGCCGTTGTCGCAGGCCGCGATGATTTTGACTGGGTGACTGAAAAGCTGGGACAATGGGGTCTGTGGGACCGTGTTCCGGTAACGGTGTCCCCCGTTTTCGGGGAATGCGATCCCCGTTTGCTGGCCCGGTGGGTGCTGGATTCCGGGTTGCCCATTCGGGTGCAGGTACAGCTTCACAAGATTCTTTTTGATCCCATGATGAGGGGCGTCTGACCATGTCGGGAAGGGACCTGGACGAACCTGAAAACAGATCTCCCGGAGGCAAGGGATCGGTGGTTCTGGTCAGCGGCGGGATGGACAGCGCCGTCACGGCGGCGATGGCGGTGCGGGACAGTCCGAGAGTGGCTTTCCTGCATGTCCGGTATGGCGCCAGGGCGCAGGAAAGGGAAGAAAAGTCATTCCGGGAACTCGCCGGCCATTGGGGGGTGGAGAGGATCCGGATCGTCGATCTGGCTCCGCTATCCGTCCTGGGCGGATCCGCGTTGACCGACCGGTCGATCGACATTCCTCCCGCCAATCCGGACGCGCCCGGCATCCCGGCGACCTATGTCCCCTTCAGGAACGCCCATTTTCTTTCCATCGCGACCAGCTGGTGCGAAATACTCAGGTACGACCGGATCTGGATCGGAGCGGTGGAAGAGGACAGTTCGGGTTATCCGGATTGCCGTCGCGTTTTCTATGATGCCTTCGAGGAAGCGATTCGACTGGGAACCCGTCCCGGAACGAATATCCGGATCGTGACGCCGGTCATTCATCTGGACAAGGGCGAAATCGTTGCGGAAGGGATTCGCATGGGTGTTCCGTTCGAGCTCACCTGGTCCTGTTACCGCGAAGGTGACCGGGCCTGCGGGAGATGCGACAGTTGCGCGCTGCGCCTTCGCGGTTTCGCCCGGGCCCGGTTTCGGGACCCTCTCCCCTACGAATAAGAAAGCCTTGCAGGGCCGGCTTGCCGAAAAGGCCATGTTGGAGGATACTGGACAACTGTTCTGTCCATTCATCGTTCGCTCTCGGGTTTGACGCGCTACAGAAAGGATATGGTCAGCATGGATCGTGAAAAGATGGAAAAGGTCGAAGTATCGGTAAAAACCACGGATCCCCTGGGATCTTCCGCGGAAGGCCTGGTGGTGGGCGTATGGGACGACGGCCGGATGGCCCAGGATTTCCGGAAACGTCTGGATGCGGTTCTTTCGGGAGAAGTATCCCGGATCATCGACAACGGGGAGTTCAAGGGGGCTTCGGGGGACGTCCTCTTCCTGCCGACCATGGGAAAACTGCCCACCCGGTACCTGATCCTGTCCGGTCTGGGGGCGAAAAACAAGACCTCTCCCGAATCGATCCGGAAGTTGACCGGAACGGTCGCGAAGATGGCCCGTTCCCGAAACCTAGCGTCTCTTGCCTCGACACTTTTGTTGAACGATGCCGGAGACCCCGAAAACGTATCCGAAGCCATCGTCGAAGGCGCGCTCCTGGCGCTGTACCGCTTTGACCATTACAAGAGCGATGACGGGGAAAAGAAGGGAAAGGGAAAAAAATCTTCATCCGCTGCAAAGGATTTTTCGAGCCTGACCCTTTACGCATCCAGGGAGACGGAAAAAAAGGCCAAAAATGGCATTGAATGGGCGCGGGCCATCGTCCGGGGAACATATCTCGCCCGGGATCTCGGCAATCATCCGGCCAATGTCGCCACACCGACGATGATCGCCCAGAACGCTTCCTCCGAAGCCAAGAAAAGGGGAATCCGTTTTGTCAGTTATGACCGGGAAAAGCTCGAGGAAATGGGTCTGGGCGCGCTGGTCGGCGTCGCCAAGGGGTCGATGGAGCCGGCGAGACTGATCCAGCTCGAATATCGTCCTGCGAAAGCCGTCAACGCCAAACCCGTGCTTCTGGTCGGAAAAACCCTGACCTTCGACTCCGGCGGAATTTCCCTCAAGCCGGCCGAAAAAATGGAAACGATGAAAGGGGATATGTCGGGAGGGGCGGCGGTTTTGGGGACGATGATGTCCATTGCCGACCTCAAGATACCCTTGTGGGTGGTGGGTTTGATGCCGGCGACGGAAAATATGCCCTCCGGTACCGCCAACAAACCGGGAGATGTCCTTCGGGCTTTCAACGGAAAGACGATCGAGGTGATCAACACCGATGCGGAAGGACGCCTGATCCTGGCGGACGCCCTGTCCTGGGGGGTCAAGAACTTTGATCCGGCTCTCGTCATCGATCTCGCGACCTTGACGGGCGCCGTGACCGTCGCTCTGGGAGCGCACGCCATCGGTGTTCTCGGTAACGACCAGAAACGGATGAAAGAAGTTCTGGAAACGGGAGAAAAGGTGGGTGAACGGGGATGGCAGCTGCCCATGTTCGAAGAGTACTTTGAGCAGATCAAGAGCCCGATCGCCGATGTGCAGAACGTTGGGGGACGGGGAGGCGGTACGATCACGGCCGCCGCGTTCCTCTCCCATTTTGTCGACGACAAGCCGTGGGTTCATCTGGATATTGCCGGAACGGCATGGGTCGAGTCCGACGAGCCATACAAGCCGAAAGGTAATGTGGGAATCGGCATTCGCCTTCTGACCCATTACTTGGATCGGCTGGCCCAGGACAAGGATCTCCGGAAACCGGAAAAACGTCCATCCGGAAAAAAATAACCCGTTTTGCGGGGTATTGAGATCCGAAAATGATTGTCTGGTATAATGAAAGGGCAACAAGGTGTCCGGTTCGGAAAAGTCAGCACCCCGCGAAAGGGCGACCGCGACAAACCGCAAGGCCTTTCACGAATATGAAGTTCTGGAAAGGTTCGAGGCCGGTATTGTCCTTTACGGAACCGAAGTGAAAGCGCTTCGCGACGGAAGGGTCAATCTGGGGGATTCCTTTGTCCGGGTGGAAAACGAAGAGGCCTGGCTGTGGCAACTCCATATCGGGCCTTACATGGCGGCGTTCAGGGACAATCACGAGCCCATGCGGAAAAGAAAACTCCTGTTGCACAAGAAGGAGATTCTCCGGATCATGGGTCTGGTCCGGCAAAAAGGGCTGACGGTCGTGCCGCTGAGGATTTACTCGGGCCATCGGGGAATGTTCAAGGTTGAAATCGCCCTGGTCCGTGGAAAGACCCAGGGAGATAAAAGGGACGCCATTCGGGAGCGGGAGGCCAACCGTGAAATTCAGCGGGTCTTCCGGTCCCGTCAGAAAGTTGGCCGTTAAGGGCGGCCAGCAGAGATCTCCATTCACCGACGTTCGATTTTCAAGGGGGCGATCGGGTTCGACGGGGATGAGAAAGCAAGGACAGCATGCCGAGGTCCCAGGTCCTCGTAAAACCTTTGGGAAAAAGACAACTGCCAACGAAGAGCTGGCTCTCGCTGCTTAATCTAAAAAATTAAGGTAGCGCGCCTGACGGATTTTGCGCCTGTCCGGGTCCGTAGGCGTGGAGAAGGCAGGATCGCGGAATCAACTCGCCTGGGTTGACTTTCGCTAAACCCTTACAGGCTCGCTGGTGAAGGGTATGCCCCTCTTTCCCTTCATTGGTCAGACTTGAACAGGGGCTAAGCATGTAGCGGTTCTTGGCGGACTGTTTCCGGACGCGGGTTCAATTCCCGCCGCCTCCACCATTTGATGATTTTGTAC
>DAHWKF010000055.1 GCA_027343785.1 Leptospirillum sp.
CCCCCGCCCCCACCGGGAAAGGTATGGGAAAACCTCAACGCCGGCCACACGGGTTTTTTTCGTGTTCTGGAGGACGAAAAAACCCGCAGCCTCCGTCGGGAGATGATCCGGAGGGGAGAACTCGGCACGGCCGATCGTCTGGGCTTCGCCAACGACCTGTTTGCCCTGGCGCGCGCGGGACTTCTTCCGTTGTCGGAATTTCTCGACACCCTTCCGGTCTATCGCGGGGAGGGAGAGTATATTGTGTGGGCGGACATTTCCGCCCACCTGGGGTGGCTGGACGGGCTTCTGGCGTTTTCCGCCGGCTGGGAGCGGATGGACCCTTTCGCCGTTTTCCTGATGCGGGAGGCATTCCGGAATGCCGGCTGGGAGGTGGAGGCATCGGACTCCCATCAGAAAAGGCTGATGAGATCCCTCCTGCTGTCGGGGATAGGGAGACACCGGGATCCCGAAACGGTCCAACGATGCCAGGAACTGTTCGCGCGGCATCGGGAAAATCCGGCCGTCCTGCATCCGGATTTGCGGCTCGCCGTTTTCCGGACGGTGGCGTCTGCCGGAGACGGGGAAACCCACCGGACGTTTGTGGAACTTCTCGAAAAGGCGACCAGCCAGGAGGAGAAAAATCGCATCCTCTCCGCACTGGCCGCGTTCCGCCAGCCGGATTTGCTCGGGAAAACCCTGGAACTGGCCGTCTCACCCGCCGTCCGGATCCAGGATACGGTCAGCGTCGTCTCCCAGGTGGGCGGCAACCCATACGGGGAAGATCTCGCGTGGGATTTCTTCCGGGATCGGTTCGACCTTTTCAAAAAACGGTATGAATCGGGCGGTTTCGCGCTGCAGCGCCTGGTCAAGGGGGTCACGGAGGGGTTCCGGACCCGGGCGAGAAAACAGGAAGTCGAGGCGTTTTTCACCCGACATCCGCTCGAAGGGGCCCGAAGGAGCGTCGAACAGGTACTGGAGACGATCGACCTCCGGCTGCAAGTTCTTGAAGCGCAAGGGGAATCTCTCCGGAAGGGTCTCGAGATGGTCCTGTCCCGGGAGGGTGGGGGAAGAGGTTAACCCACGAAGACCGAAGGTTTCTGGAAATGCGCGTGGATGTAGGTATCCAGCAAAAGGTCGACAAGCTTGACGGGCTCCGGAGAGGTGATCACCCGGGAACCCGTCGACTTTTGGATCTGGCGGACGACCGCGGGGAGGATCTCCGTGATTCCGCCGCTCCCTTCCAGCACTCCGATCAGTTTCCCCTCGTCGTAGGCGATGGAAAACTCTCCCAGCGTTCCGGAATGCCCTCCGATGATGACGATCACGTCGCTTGACCGGATGTTGATGACCTCCCGGCCCATGAGGCCGGAACCGGTGAAGATGATCATGTCAAACAGATCGTTGGGAGAGTGGTACCGGTCGAGGTGTTCCTGCTCCGACAGCGCCGGGGAGATGCCGATGGAAAGTCCTCCGACGGACTTGAATCCCCGGGACGCCTCGTAGGGATAACCCGGACAGGCTCCGGTGATCAGCCCCAGCTTCCGTTCGGCCAGTGCCTGGCCAAGGCGGTAGGCGGACAGCCGCTGGGCTTCGGGAAGGTCGCCCGAGGCGGATCCCATGACACCGACGGTGAATTTGCGGGCTCCGTCCCTGGCCCATTTGTCCGGGTCCTGATCAAAAGTCCGGACGCATTCATGTGCATGGAAATAATACAGATGCCCCTCATGGATCCGGATGGCCGCGGCGTTTTTCAGCTGGGGAATGGGGGCGTTACAGACGGGGTCGGTGGTCATGGGAGCCTCCTGGGTTACCGGGTGTTCGCTTTCCAGGGTCCCCATAATGGAGGAAAACGTGTCCCCTTTCAAGCCGGATGACATGATGACAGCCTTGCGGGCATTCGCCGTTTTTCTCCTTGCCGGGGCGTGCGAGGTGGGCGGGGGGTTTTTTGTCTGGAAATGGTTTCGGGAAGGGCAACCCGTCGTCTGGGGTCTGGCGGGAATGATCCTCCTGGCGCTTTATGGCGTGGCGGCCGCCCTCTCCCCTCTGGAGTTCGGGCGGGCTTACGCGGCATACGGAGGCGTTTTTGTCGTCCTCTCCATCCTGTGGGGGATGGCGTTCGACCATTTTCGTCCTGATGGTCGCGACTGGTCCGGCGTGGCCCTGATCCTGTTCGGTATCGTGTTCATGGTCTGGGGACGCAAATGACAGAAAATGGAGATGCGGATCGACCTTCCCCCAGCGGGGGAGGGACGGCCTCCATGGTCCGGGAGGGGACCTTCCGTCTTTCTTCGGTTTTTTCCCCCGCCGGGGATCAGGAAAGGGCCATCGAAGTCCTTTCGGAAGGCATACAGGAAGGCAAGGCTCACCAGACGCTCCTGGGGGTCACCGGTTCCGGCAAGACATTCACCATGGCGAATATCATCGCCCGGGTCCAGAAACCGACGCTGGTCCTCGCGCCCAACAAGACGCTCGCCGCGCAGCTTTACCGGGAGTTCAAGGCTTTTTTTCCCGACAACCGGGTCGAGTACTTTGTCAGCTACTACGATTACTACCAGCCCGAGGCCTATATCCCTTCCACCGACACCTATATCGAAAAGGATTCGGCGGTCAACGACCTGATCGACCGCATGCGCCACGCCGCCACGTCCTCTCTTCTGGACCGCCGGGACACGGTTGTGGTGGCATCGGTATCCTGCATCTATGGCCTGGGTTCCCCGGAGTCCTACCAGAAAATGCACCTCTACCTGGAACGGGGCCAGATCCTGTCACGGGAAAAACTGATCGAACGTCTGGTCACGATCCAGTACCAGAGGAACGACATCGAACTGTCCCGCGGAACCTTCCGGGTCCGCGGGGATGTTGTCGACATCATTCCGGCTTCGTACGAAGACAGGGCGATCCGGGTGGAGCTCTTCGGGGACGAAATCGAGCGGATCCGCGAGATGGATCCGCTGACCGGACATGAACTGGCGGTCATTCCGTCGATCATCATCTATCCGGGCACCCATTATGTCCTTCCGCCGGAAGAACTCGACAGGGCCCTGGCAGGCATCGAAGAGGAACTTTTGCTCCGCATCCGGGAGTTCCGGAAATCCGGAAAGCTCCTGGAAGCCCAGAGAATCGAACAGCGGACCCTTTTCGACCTCGAAATGATCCGGGAAATCGGGTATTGCCATGGTATCGAGAACTATTCCCGCCATCTGTCCGGCCGACGTCCGGGAGAGCCTCCTCCCACCCTCCTGGACTATTTTCCGAAAGACTTTCTGGTTCTGGTCGACGAGAGCCATGTCGCCATCCCCCAGGTCGGGGGGATGTACCACGGTGATTATTCGCGGAAGAAAAGCCTGGTGGAGTATGGTTTCCGCCTTCCGTCCGCTTTTGACAACCGTCCCCTCAAATTTTTCGAATTCGAACAGATCATCCCCCGGGCGATTTATGTTTCGGCGACGCCGGGGCCCTACGAGCTCAGGATGTCGGGGGGCGTGACGGTGGAACAGGTCATCCGGCCGACGGGGTTGTGCGATCCCGAGATCGAGGTTTATCCGGCCACCCATCAGGTGGATCATCTCCTGGAAGAAATTCGCAGGACGGTCAAGCTGGGCGATCGTGTCCTGGTCACGACGCTGACCAAGAAAATGGCGGAAAATCTGACGGAATACCTGGAAGAACGCCATGTGCGGGTCCGGTACCTTCATTCGGAGATCGACACGCTGGAACGGATGGAAATACTCCGCGATCTCCGAAAAGGCGAATTCGATGTCCTTGTGGGGATCAATCTTCTCCGGGAGGGTCTGGATCTTCCGGAAGTTTCGCTGGTGGCGATCCTGGATGCGGACCGGGAGGGTTTTCTCCGTTCACGCCGATCCCTGATCCAGACGGCGGGACGGGCCGCCCGGAATATTCGGGGAAGAGTCATTTTTTATGCGGATCAGATGACGGATTCCATGGCGGAAGCGATCGCGGAAACCGGGAGACGCCGCGAGATCCAGCTGGCCTTCAACAGGGAGCGGGGAATCGTTCCGAAGGGGATAATGAAGGACATCCCCGACAGCCTGTACGCCGTATCGGAGGGCGATTATGTCGATGTCGCCCTGACGGAGGTGTTCCGCGAACGGACCGCGACAAGCGGCGGTGAGGCCCTGTCTGACGGAGAGATAAGGGCGCTGATGGAAAAAGCCGCTTCGGCGCTCGACTTCGAAAAGGCCGCGTATTATCGGGATATCTTGCGGGGACGGGGGCGGGATCCGGACGGAAAGAACGTCAAGGTCGGAAAGATCCGGCGGCGCAAGGGGCGGTCGGGGTAAATCCCCCTCAGGAGTTCTGGTAGACGTAATACCCCATGACCATTCCCAGGATATTCAGAAGATTGATGTGGAATTCGAGCCCGAAGGTCAGGTCCATCAGGATGAGGCCGAGGGTGACCGGGTGGACGGAGCCGACCGTGACCTGGGACAGAAAGATGTGCGCCAGGGGGCCCGAAGGAACGAAGACGTTGAAAATGGCGGTCAGGATGGACCCCAGGGCCGCTCCCAGAAAAACAAACAGAAACAGAAGGACCATGCCTTTTTTGGTTTGCGCCACTCCGCCTTCCTTTCCAGGATGATTGTCTTTCCGGACAGGCACGCCTTCCGGAGCCGGTCCTTAATCTACCGGGAGCCGGTCCCGAAATCAAATTCCGTTTGATCGGTATCACACCAACAATCTTTTTTCGCCAACGGATTCCCGAAATCAAATTGTTTTTGGCGGTGGGGGCTTGACCCGGTTTTAACATTATGAAACTATAATATTCATGGATTATAATAAAAATGTTTTCCGGACATCCTCGGCGAAATTCGACTCCGGTGCCCGGTGCCTCAAGATTCTGGGGCATCCGGTCCGGTTGCGTCTTCTGAAGATGTTGTCCAGGGATGAGTGGAGCGTCAACGAACTCGCCCGGGAACTCGGAATCAGCCAGTCGAACCTCTCCCAGCATCTGACCTTGTTGAAAGACAGGGACATTATCGTTTCCCGCCGGGAAGGACACCAGGTTTTTTACGGTATAGCGGATCGTCGGGTCCATGATTTTCTCGAACTGATGGAAGTGCTGTTCTGCCGGGATGTGTATCCCGGCGGGGAGGAAAATCCATGAAGCTCCTGCATGAGAAAAGGGGCGGTTGTCGGGGGAAACGGAAGGCGAAGGGGATCTCCCGTTACGTCTGGGGGGGGCTGATGGTTTTTCTGCCCTGGCTGACGACGAACGCCCTTGCCCTGACGCTGGGACAATCGATCGATCTCGCACTGGGCAACAACCCGTCGTGGAAGGCGGATCGTCTTCGGGAAAAACTGACCCGCAGCCAGAAAATCGCCGCATGGGGGTCTTATCTCCCCTCGCTGGCCGTCAGCGAAACCTACATCAATACGAACAACCCCCTGACGGCGTTCGGCATCCTGCTGAACGAAGGGATCGTCAGCCAGTCGACGTTGTCGAACATCAATAACCTGGACAACCCTTCCTATACCCAGACATTCGGCTTTGCCACCACCCTCTCCGAAACGATTTACAACGGGGGAAACCGATTTTACGGTTCCCAGGCGGCAGCCCATCGAGAGGCCCGGGCGAAGGAGCTGTCGAACTGGAAGCGCCAGACACTGATTTTCGATGTGACGCGGGCTTATCTGGGGGTCCTCCTGGCAGACAGGCGGGTGGATGTGGTGGAAGCCGATCTCCGGGCGTCGGAGGTCGACGCCAAAACCGCCCATGACCAGTGGGCCCGGGGAACTATGTTGCGCTCGGACTATCTGCGCGCAAAGGTGCATGCGACCCGGCTGGGGGTCCTCCTGCTCAAGGCCCGGAGGGATGCCACCCTGTCCCGCCTCTCCCTGTCACGGCTTCTGGGAAGGAAGGTCTTGCCGGAGGAACGGCTGGAGATTCCTGTCCGTTTTTCCGATACCGCTCCCGCCCTTTTGAAAGAGCTGGCCGCAAAGGGCGAGCCGGCCCTTGTGGATCAGGCTCTACGGGAGCGCCCGGACTACCGGGCCGTCGCCCAGGAGGTGGAGATCCGGGATCGGCAGGTTCACCAGGCCTTGTCGGGATTCCTTCCGCAGGTGACCGCCCAGGGAATCTATAACGAATACAATCAGGGTTTGAGCGCGTGGGGCAAGCAGTCCTATACCGCCATCGGGCAGGTCAGCTGGAACCTCCTCAACGGGTTGTCCGACCTCGAAGGCCGCCAGCAGGCCCGGCTTCGCCTCCGCATGGCCCTGTACAAGAAAGAGGATTTGACCCGAAGCCTCCGCTATGAGGTTTCCAGAAGCCTGACGACGGCGATGGTGGCGCGGGAGTCCATCCGGGCGGATCACCAGGCGGTGCTGCAGGCGCGGGAAGCCCTCCATATCGTCCGGGCCCGTTACCGGGCCGGACTGGCCGGGGTTGTCCGTCTCCTTCGCGCGGAAGCCCGTTATCACGACATCCGTCTCCAGGAGCTTTCCGACAACTACCGTCTGGAAGAATCCATGGCCAATCTTTTGTGGGTCACCGGGGGTCTTCACCGGAATTTGCCCATTTTTGACTAAACCGTCGGAGGGCCTCCGAAGGTCCGTTCCGTTCATGACAGGGGAATTCAAGAGATGTTACGCAGAATCGGATGGTCAACGGTCGGAATGGTGGCGGCATGCCTGATAGCGGGGGGGATCTCCGCCTGTCACGGCTCCGGAAAGTCCGGATCAAAAGCGGAATCGCGCCGTCCGTCCACTCTGCCGGTGGAGGTTGTGGTTGTCCGCCCAACGGGCGGATCCCGGGACGGACACGTATCCGCCGTCGTCGAAGCCCGTCATGACGCGTTGATGAGAAGCCGGGTGTCGGGCCGGATCGTTTCGATTCCGGTTCGTCTGGGTCAACGTGTCCGGAAGGGGGACCTCCTGATCCGTCTTTCCGGGGAGTCCCAGGGCGCCGCTGTCCGCGCGGCGGACGCCACACTCCTGGAAGCCGAAAAAAACTATTCCCGGATTGACGCGCTGTTCAGAAGCGCGAGCGCCACCCGCGCCGAATGGGATCGGGCCCGGAAAAATCTGGACGTCGCCCGGGCCGAGGATCAGCGGGCGCATTCCGTGCTGGGCTGGAGTGCCATCCGTTCGCCGTTTTCCGGAATGATTTCCGGAAAATTCGTCCGGGAAGGGGACACGGTGGCTCCGGGAACTCCCCTGGTCGAGGTGATTGAACCTGGCAGATTGCGTGTGGAAGCCCATGTGCCATCCCTCTGGACCCGGGAGATCCGGCAGGGGGAGAAGGTCAGCTTCAAAGCCGGGAACCCTCCGGTGTTTTTTCCGGTCATCATCCGTGAGATCGCCGCCGGGACAGATCCTGTGACGCATACGGTGCGCATCCGGGCGGATGTTGCGCCGTCCGACGCCCGGAAATTGCGCCCGGGAGAGTTCGGTACGCTGTTTGTCCCGGTGGGGAAAGAAACCCGATTCCTGCTTCCACCGACGGCCGTCCTGGACAAGGACGGCCTGAAGGAGGTCTTTGTGGTGGAAAACAACCGGGCTTACCTCCAGTATGTCCGGACGGGAGAAGTCCGGGACGGGAAAGTTGAAATCCTGTCCGGACTTTCGGAAGGGGAAACTGTCGTGGTCCATCCGGGATCCCGTCTGGAAAACGGAGCGGTCGTCACCCCGGAAATCGCATCATGAGAACGACGCCGGAGACCGCCGGAAACGGCAATGGCCCCGAAGCTTTCCGGCTGGGGCTTTCGGGCAAGATTGCGAAGCGTTTCATCCATTCGAGGCTGACCCCCATCTTTGTGATCGTTTCTCTTCTTGCCGGTGCGCTGGCCATTATGGGAACGCCACGGGAAGAGGATCCCCAGATCAAGGTCCCGGTGATCGACCTGTTCCTCCGTTATCCCGGGGCTTCGCCCAAAGAAATGGAACGCACCGCCACTGCCCCGCTCGAGCGCCACCTGAGCCGGATCAAGGGGGTCAAGAGCGTTTACTCCGCCTCCCGGAGGGGTTCTGCAATTGTGACGGTCCGTTTTCATGTGGGTGAGTCCATGGAACCGAGCCTCGTCAAGGTCTACGCGGAGGTGATGAAAAGCCGGGCCTATCTTCCGGCCGGGGTCGGGCCCGTCATCGTCCGGTCGAAGGATATCAACAATGTTCCGGTTCTGGCGGTGACGATTTATTCCGCCACCCAGTCGGATTATCACCTCCGCCGCCTGGCCCGGCGCATCGCCTCCAGTTTCAAGCGTCTTCCGGGAACCAGCGATGTGCTGGTGATCGGCGGGAGGGAACGGACGGTCAGGATTCTGCTGGACCCCTCCGCGCTTCGGGCGCATCGCCTGACGGTCCTGGACGTCGAGCATGCGCTGCGCTCATCCAACGCCAGCCTGTCTCTCGGCAGCTTCGACAGGAGCAATGAGTCGTTCCGTGTCACTCTCAGGGGAGGGCTTGAGAGGGTGGGGCAGGTGAAGAATCTGGTCGTCGGTGTTGCCGGAAGAAAGGATATCCACCTGTCCGAGGTGGCACGTGTGACCGACGGGCCGGGGCCGGTAACAAACTACGTCTGGATGAGCCGCGGACGTTCTGAACCGGATCCGGGCCGATATACCGCCGTGACCATCGCTGTCGCCAAAAAGAAGGGCGTGAATGCGGTGACGATCTCCCGCCGCATGATCCGGAAAATGGATGAACTCGGAAAGACCCTCTTGCCGAAGGACGTCCGGTGGTCGGTGACCCGCAACTACGGGCATACGGCCAACGAAAAGGCCAACGACCTCCTGAAACACCTTCTGGTCGCGACCCTGTCGGTCATCTTTCTGATCGGTGTGGCGCTGGGCGTCAGGGAAACGGGCGTTGTGGCGGTGGCCATCCCGGTCACGCTGGCGCTCACCCTTTTCTTTTCCATGATGATCGGTTATACGGTCAACCGGGTCACGCTCTTCGCCCTGATCTTTTCCATCGGAATCCTGGTCGATGACGGGATCGTGGTGGTGGAAAACATCTATCGGCATTTTCATCTGACCTTCGGAAAAAACGACAGGGAGACCCTGACCGACAGGGCGATTGTGGCCGTCAACGAAGTCGGCAATCCGACGATCCTGGCCACGTTCACGGTGATCGCGGCCCTTTTGCCCATGGCGTTTGTCAGCGGATTGATGGGTCCCTACATGCGCCCGATTCCGGTGAACGCCTCCATGGCCATGATGGGATCCCTCCTGGTGGCGCTGATCGTCACCCCCTACCTCGCCATCCGCCTGATCCGTCCGGGAGGACATCATAATCCCGTCAGCGCCCGCATGGACGCGTGGTCCCGCCATTTTTACCATGTTCTGATGAAGCCGCTGCTGCAATCCCGTCTTCGGCAGAATGTTTTTCTGGGGACGGTCGTTCTTCTGTCGGTGGGTGTCATGCGATTATTCTACGAACGGACGCTGCTTCTCAAAATGTTGCCGTTCGACAACAAGAGCGAGATCGACGTGGTGATCGACATGCCTTCCGGGACGACGCTGGAAGGAACCGCCAGCGCGGCGCGGGAGATTGAACAGGTGGTCCGGAAAAACCCCTGGGTCCGGATGGATCAGGTATATGTCGGAACGGCCGCTCCGTTCGATTTCAACGGTCTTGTCCGGCACTACTATTTGCGGGAAGGGAAAAAGGTGGCGGAAGTGCATGTCAATCTCCTTCCCAAGTCTCGCCGGTCGGTGGAAAGCCACCGGATCGCGGAACAGATCGACCGGTCGCTGCAGCCTGTCGCCCGCCGGCTTTCAGCCCGGATCAAAGTCGTTGAGGTCCCTCCGGGACCCCCGGTGTTCTCGCCGATTACCGCCGAGATTTATGGAGAAAACCGGGAGCAGATCGATGCCGAAGCCCGGAAGGTTGAAGCCGTTTTCCGGAACATGCCCGGAGTCGTGGATGTGGACAGTTCGCTCGAAGATCCCCAAACCCTGTACCAGATCCGCGTGGATCAGGAAAAGGCCGCGCTGTCGGGTGTCTCGACGTCCGAAATAGCCCGGGCCCTGTCGATCGGCCTGCACGAGATGACGGGGGTGCTGCACACCTCCACCGGTAAGGGGTATGTGCCGATCCTAGTCGAGTATCCCCGCGCCCTCCGATCCAGTATTCATAACCTGAACACGATCCTGGTGCGCGGAAAGGATGGGGTTCTGGTTCCGGTCAGCAGCCTGGTTCATGTCGAGCAGACACGGGCTGGAGAAACCCTTTACCGCAAAAATCTGCGGTCGGTTGTGTACGTGGTGGGGAACACGATCGGATCGGACAGGAGCCCGGTCTACGAAGCGGTAGACCTCTCCAGACAGATTTCAGAACAGAGCCGGAAGGAGGGCCGGACGGTTGTCTCCTATTTTGCGGGATACCCTTTTTCCCAGAAAAACCTGTCCATCCGCTGGAGCGGGGAGTGGCATGTGACCTATGTGACGTTTCGGGATATGGGGCTGGCGTTCGGCGCGGCGATTATCCTGATCTATCTTCTGGTCGTTGCCGAGTTCGAAAGTTTCGTCACGCCCCTGATCATCATGAGCCCGATTCCT
>DAHWKF010000068.1 GCA_027343785.1 Leptospirillum sp.
GAAATTTTCGGAAAAAAATGAAAAACCGGTTGTTCGGGTGGAAGGAGTGGCAGGTTCGGAAGAAATTGTCTATACGGTTCAGGATAACGGGGTAGGGTTCGACATGCAATACTACGACAAGTTGTTCAAGGTGTTCCAGCGACTGCATGCCCAGTCCGATTTTCCGGGGACAGGCGTTGGTCTGGCCATTGTACAACGGGTCGTATCCCGCCATGGGGGGCGGGTCTGGGGCGAGAGCCGTCCCGGAGAGGGGGCGTCATTTCACTTTTCGCTACCTGTCCGGGGACGAAGCGGGGAATCCTGAAAAATTTCATCATTCGATGGTTTTGAAAGGTAAGATCTTCGGTAAACGGATAAGGTGGGGGCCATGACAGACGAGTGCATCGAAAAAGTGGAAATTCTCCTGGTGGAGGACAAACCCGATGACGCGGAACTGACCCGGAGGGCACTGAAAAAACATCATTTCATCAACCATGTGTTCTGGGTGAAAGATGGCGCGGAAGCCCTGGATTTTCTCTATGGCAGAGGTTCTTTCCAGGACCGTGCGGGAGTCGCGCCCCGGCTGATCCTGCTTGATTTCAAGCTCCCGAAGGTCGATGGTATCGGTGTATTGAAAGCCATCAAGTCCGACGAACATCTGAAGCACGTGCCGGTTGTCATGCTGACCTCGTCCCGCGAGGAGAGAGATCTCATGGAAGCCTACCGTCTGGGCGTCAACAGCTATATCGTGAAGCCCGTGGAATTCGAGGCGTTTGTCCGGACCGTCTCCGATATCGGGTTCTACTGGGTTCTGACCAACAAGGTGCCGGATTGCTGAGGTGTCATCGGCATATGGGTCCATATTGGGAAGAATGACATTTCCCAGACTTGTTCATACCATGAGAGGTGACGGGTGATTCAGGATAGCTTTCCCGACCGTCGGGTCAAGGTCCTGTTCCTGGAAGATGTTCCCGAAGATGTCGAAATCGAGCTTCGGGAGCTTTCCCACGCGGGGCTGTCGGTCGAGAGCCGGGTGGTGGCCGATGAAAAGACGTTCATCGAAGCTCTGCGCGACTTTTCTCCCGATATCATCCTCTCCGATTACACCCTTCCGACAAACTTCAACGGTCTCAAAGCCTTGGCCATCACCCGGGAAAGGATGCCGGACACCCCTTTCATCTTCGTGTCCGGAACGATCGGTGAAGAACGCGCGATCGAAGCCATGCGCGACGGGGCGACCGACTACATCCTGAAAGAACATCAGGATCGTCTGGGACTGGCCGTGATCCAGGCGATCGATGGCGCCCGGAAGAAAATGCTCCTGAAAAAAGCGGAAGATGCCCTCAGGGAGAGTCAGGCCAGGTTTTCGGCCTTCATGCAGCATTTTCCGGGGGTGGCCTACATCCGCGACAGCGAAGGGCGCTATCAGTACGTCAACGATTATTGGTTCCGGACGTTTCCCAAGGCGCCGGAAGAAGTGCTGGGCCAGCATCTCTCCAGTGTCTGGGAGGACGACATCTTCAAGGGCCTTCTGGGCAACGACACCATGGTTCTGTCCACCAAAAAATCGATCCAGACGATCGAATTGACCCGGATGAACGGCGTCACCCAATACTGGCTGGCCAACCGGTTCCTGATCCCCGGAGAAGAGGGGGCGCCACCCCGGGTGGGTGGCGTCGCTGTCGATGTCACCCTCCATCACGCGCAGGAGCTCCGGATTATCCGGATCAACCGGAGTTTGCGTCTGCTGAGCGGGATCAACTCCGTCATCGTCCGCAGGCGGGAACGGGAGGTTCTGTTTGAGGAGTTCTGCCGGTTATCCATCGAGGACGGGGGTTTTCCGGTGGTCTGGATCGCCGGCAGCAACACCCTGACGGGGGAGAGGCGCATTGTTGCCTGGCGGGCGGCCCCTTCGGTTTCCCCCGATCTCCGGGAGGCGCCCGACCAGTTGCTTTGGAACGAAACGACGACAGGAAAGACCCTTCTTTCGGGGGAGGAGATCATCCGCAGTGGAATAACGGGAGAGGAAGAGGAACGATCCGGCCGACCGTTTCAAAGCTTTGCCGCGTTTCCGGTCCGCCTGGGAGAGGAGGAAACGGGGGCTTTGGTTTTTCACGCCTCCGAATCCGATGCGTTCGACCAGACAGAGCTTGAACTCTTGAGGGAACTTGCGGATAACCTGTCATTCGCCCTGGAAGCCATTGAAAAACGGGAACGTCTCGATTACCTGGCTTACCATGATGGCCTGACAGGGCTTGCCAACAGGGCCCTGTTTCTGGATCGTCTCGAGCAGTCCCTGGATTTGCCTGACACCGCGACCCACCTGACCGCCGTGGTCGTTCTTTCGATCGAGCGGATGCAGTCCTTGTTTGATACTCTCGGGAGAAATGCCGGGGAAGCTCTTCTGGGAATGCTGGCTGCCCGTCTCTCCGGCATTGTTTCAAACACCAACAGGCTCGGGCGGATCGGGGAAAATACCTTTGCCATGATCCTGAACGTGTTATCGTCCGTCGAGGAGGTGGTTCATTTTCTGAGGGACCGGATTGTCTCCGAAATCTCGAACCCTTTCCATGTCGCGGGGCAGGAGGTTCGCGTTCTGACCCGCGTCGGTATCGCCCTGAGTCCCGACGACAGCCGTAACGCGGAAACGTTGTTGAGCTTTGCGACAACGGCATTGGCCAACGCGCAAAGGGAAGGGGAGTCCTTCCTGTTCTATACCCGGGGGATGAATGATCTGGTCATGGAACGGCTTTCGCTTGAATCCCGGCTGATTCGGGCGCTGCGGAACGGTGAGTTTGTTCTTTATTACCAGCCCAAGGTCCAGATCGCCACCGGCAAGCTTGAAGGGGTCGAAGCCCTGATCCGTTGGCAGGACCCCGAACGGGGAATGGTCCTGCCGTCCGGCTTCATTCCGGTCCTGGAGGAAACAGGGCTCATTCTCGCTGTCGGAGAGTGGGTTGTCCGACAGGCTCTTCGGGATCTATCCGGATGGCTCTCCCGGGGGTTTCCCGTACCGCGGGTCAGCGTCAATGTATCGTCGATCCAGCTTCGCCACCGGGATTTTCTGGACATGCTCGTCGGCTTGTGGGGGCCAGACGAGCGTGCGGGCCTGCTGGAAATCGAGATCACGGAAAGCCTGATCCTGGATGACGTCGAAGGGACTATAGCGAATCTGGAGGAGATCCGGTCCAGGGGTATTTCCGTGGCCATCGATGATTTCGGGACGGGTTATTCGTCTTTGAGCTATCTGGCGAGCCTTCCGGTCACATCTCTCAAGATTGACCAGTCGTTCGTGGCCCATCTGGGCGACAGGCCGGAATCCCTCTCGATCGTTTCGGCCATCATCTCCCCGGCCCATTCCCTGAACCTGACGGTTGTCGCCGAGGGTGTCGAAAAAAACGGACAGTTGACCACGCTCGAAAATCTGGGTTGCGATGCGATCCAGGGGTTTCTCGTCAGTCAGGCCTTGCCGGCAGAGGCATTCGAACGTTTTCTGGGTTCGGGCGAGTCCTTCCTTCCCGGATGATGTCAGGGGGGATCAAGGAAGGCCTTCAGGACGGAAAGGGGGTCTGGGGCATGCGTCAGGGCGTGGGAGACGGCGAGCGAATGGCAGCCCGCCTGGTAAAGCTCCTTCGCATGCCCGGGAGTAATGCCGCCAATGGCTACGAGAGGCAATGATGTCAGTTCTCGGGATTGCCTGATTCCGTCCGGCCCGCGAGGATGGACTTCCGTTCCTTTCGTCTGGCTCGAAAAAATGGGGCCGACTCCCAGATAGTCAGGTTCCAGGAGAAGGGCCCTCTTGACCTCATAGGGATTGTGGGTCGAAATACCCAGATGGAGCTTTTCGGACGGAAAAAGCCTGGTAAATCCCCGGACGGACGGAAGGTCCTCCTGCCCGAGATGAACACCGTCCGCTCCGGTCAGAAGGGCAATGTCGATCCGGTCGTTGATGGTGAACAGTGTTCCGGTGTTTTCGGTCAGCTGCCGGAGCCGTTCCGCCATCTCAAACCGGAGTCGATCCGGAAGGTTTTTTTCCCGATACTGAAACCAGGGAAGCCCCCCCCTGCACAAGCGTTCGACGTGTGCAAAAAAAACCTCGGAGGAAGGAAAGTCCTGCGTACCCGCCAGATAGATCAGCGGGGGAAAAACGCGTTTCACGCCTGGTCGCCTTTGACGATCCGGATCGTGTCCTTCACGCCATGTCCGATTTTCGCCGCTTTTCCCATGGACGGCGCAAGAGGAACTGTTCGACAAATCCTGTCGAATATGTTCCTTTACGGAACTGTTCATCGGTCATCAGGGCGAGATGAAAGGGGATGGTCGTGCGGATCCCGTCGATCTCGAACTCCAGCAGGGCCCGGGCCATGCGGTCCAGGGCTTCCTGGCGGGTCCTGCCGGTCGCGATCAGTTTGGCGATCAGGCTGTCATAGTGGGGCGGAATGGTCGCTCCTTCGTAAAAGGCCGTGTCCACCCGGATACCGGGACCGCCAGGGATCAGGAATCGATCGAGCGTTCCCGGAGATGGAGCGAAAGTCCAGGGGTCTTCAGCGTTGATCCGGCATTCGATCGCATGCCCAAAGGATTTTCCGGGAGGATCCACGGAAAATCCTGCCGCGATCCGGATCTGTGCCTTGACGAGGTCATACTGGAACAGCATTTCTGTCACCGGGTGCTCAACCTGGATGCGGGTATTCATTTCGATGAAAAAGAAGTTCCGATGATCATCGACCAGGAATTCGACCGTACCGGCGTTGATGTATCCCGCGGCCTTGGCTGCCTTGATGGCTGCAGACGACATTTCCTGACGAAGCTTTGGAGAAAGGACAGGGGAAGGGGATTCTTCGACCAGTTTTTGATGACGTCTCTGGATCGAGCAGTCTCTTTCTCCAAGAGAATAAACATGGCCTTCCGCATCCGCCAGGATCTGGATTTCCACATGCCGGGGGTTTTGGAAGTATTTTTCAATGTAAACTTCTTTCGATCCGAAGGCCTGAAAAGCTTCCGTCTGGGCTGCATGGAGGGCGTTTTCGAATTCACTTTCCTGATGGACGATCCGCATGCCACGTCCCCCCCCGCCCGCTGATGCCTTGATGATCAGGGGGTAGCCTATTTCCCGTGAAAGGGAAATAGCCTCATCTTCTGAAGAGATCGCTCCCAGGCTGCCTGGAACGACCGGAACGCCTGTTTCCCGCATCAGAGCCTTGGCCCTTGCCTTGTCCCCCATCAGGGAGATACTTTCCGGAGAAGGACCGATAAAAATGACACCGGCGGACTGGCATATTTCGGCAAAATGCGCATTTTCGGAAAGAAAGCCATATCCGGGGTGGATGGCTTCTGCCTGGGTGATTTCCGCCGCGCTGATGATGTTCGGGATATTGCGGTAGCTCAGGTTGGTCTCGGGAGGGCCGACACAAACGGCCTCGTCCGCCAGTTTGACATGCAGGGATTCCCTGTCAGCCGTCGAGTAGATGGCGACCGTCCGAATGCCCTGTTCCCGGCAAGCCCGGATGACACGGAGGGCGATTTCACCCCTGTTGGCAACCAGAACCTTTTTGAATGGAGGAGAGTTGTCCACTGGCTGTCAGGCTTCCGAACTGATTTCAATCTCGATCAATGGCATGCCATATTCGACAGACTGGCCGTTTTCGATATAAATGGCTTTCACTGTACCGTCAAACTCCGACTCGATCTCGTTCATGAGCTTCATTGCCTCGATGATGCAGAGAATCTGACCTTTCTGGACCGTTGATCCAATCTCGATGTATGGCCCCGCCTCGGGAGAGGGGGAGCGATAGAAAGTGCCCACGATAGGGGCAGTGATTGTCCGGACATTCGCTTTAGATGGGGCCGGGGGGTGCACCGAAGGAGGAGCCGACCCCGGCTCCTGGATTTCCCCGGATGCGGGACGGGGGGTCTGAAATCGGAGCACTTCTCCGGAGGAAAGCGCGGATTTCTGGATTTTGATGCGGACGCCGTCTTGTTCCAGTTCAAAAACTGTCACATTGGTTGACTGCAAGAGGGAGAGAAGCTCCTGGATCTCCTTGTTGGTCAACAGGAACCCCTCCCTGGCTGCCCGATCCGGAAAATAGTTGTCATGAAGCGGCCTTTACGCGTTCGATGTAATCTCCCGTCCGGGTGTCGACCTTGATGATGTCCCCTTCCTGCAGATGAAAAGGGACCTTGACGACCGCTCCCGTCTCCAGTTTGGCGGGCTTCGACCCCCCCGATGCGGTGTCTCCCTTTCGGGCCGGATCCGTTTCGGTTATCTTGAGTTCGACGAAGAGTGGCAGTTCAACCGTAATGGCCTTTCCCCGGTAATACAGGATGTTGGCGATCATCTGCTCCTTGAGGTAGAAAACCCGGTCACCCAGTTCGCTCTTGGACAGGGAAAGCTGTTCGTAGTTTTCGGTATCCATGAATATATAGTCCGAACCCTCGGCATAAAGAAATTGCATGGTTTTTTCCTCGATGTCCGGTTCGTCGAACTTTTCTCCCGAACGGAAAGTCCGGTCGATGACGTTTCCGGCCTTGAGGCTTTTGAGGCGGGTCCGGACAAAGGCCCCCCCCTTGCCGGGTTTGACGTGCTGAAACTCCACGATGATGTAGGGTTCGCCGTCGAGTTCAAGCCGGGCCCCGTTTCTGAATTCGTTTGTGACAATGACTCCCATTCCTGCTCCTGTGATAGTGGTGATTGCAGAACCGAATCAGGTGGTTGGCCTGACGGAAAAAGTCGTTTTTACTGTTTGGAACGTATGGTTTCTGCCAGACCCCTGAAACCCAACTCGTAGCCAAAAAAGCCGAAACCGGAAAGAATGCCGGAGGCCACGTCGCTCAAGACACTTTGATGGCGGAAAGGCTCCCTGGAAAAGATGTTGGATATGTGGATTTCGACAAAAGGTTTTCCGGATGCAAGCAGGGCGTCCCGCAATGCAATACTCGTATGGGTATAAGCACCGGGGTTCACTAGAAATCCGTCCACTCCGGCATCCGACGCTTCATGAATCCGGTCAATCAGGCTGCCTTCATGATTGCTCTGAAAAAAATCAATGTCGACAGACAGATCGATGGCCAGATTCCGTAATGTTTTTTCAATATCGGAAAGGGTCTTTGTTCCGTAGACAGAAGGTTCCCGTTTCCCCAACCGGTTCAGGTTGGGGCCGTTCATGACGAGGATCCTGGGTTTCATCGGAATTTTCCGTCACCCGGAGATAATCCCAGTTCCTGCCGGATGATCAGGCGGCAACGCCCGATATTCGCCTGGGGGTTGAGCCAGAGAAATATGCCACCCTTGGCCGGACGGTTGACAAAATAAAGGATGCTTTTTTCAAGCCATACAAATCCGTCGAGAGGTGATCCCTGCCCCAGCGCAAGCGCCAGTTCATCCAGTTGCCTCAAAAGCTCAATTCCTTCTGCAGCGAGGATTTCACTGTTTACGTCACCGGAAGGTTCTGTCAGTACAAGGCCATTCTCCGAGGCAACGATCACTCCGATCAGATCCCGGAAGAGCTTGTCTTTCAGGCGGACAATCAACTTGTCATCTTCAGTTGAGACGTCAGAATCGCGAATGGCTCCGGCCGAAGAAGCCGCTGCATTATTCGTCTCCTGCCGGGAGACGAGGGTGGCAGCAGGTTCTTGCGTCTGAACGGAAGTGGGGGGCACTGAAAAGTCGGACGGTTCGGGGCCTCTCACTTCCTCCGGCGCCTCTGATTTTTGAGGGGGCGGGAGCGTTTCCGAATCGAGCGGAAGACGTTTTCTGGCCAGCTCCAGTTTCTGGACAAGGCGGTCGTTCCCCGGATCTCCGGAGAGAAGTCCTTCATAGATTTTTTCCGCCTGCGGATAACGCTTCTGGGACATGAACAGGTCGCCCATCGTTTCGGTCTGGGGGATCAGTCGGAGAAGGTCGTCGTCATCCGGAGGGGGTTCGTTTTCCAGACTGTCCATCGGGGATTCATCGATCATGGATTCTTCCCTTTTCTCCTGTTCGGGGAGGGGTTCATTTTCGGTCGAATCAGGAACCGTCAACGTTTCCTCCAAAGCCTGGGCCGCAGCAGATGGGGGGATTTCCATGGCCGGAGGCTCCTCCCTGGAAAAAGCCAAGGTTTCCGAAGAATTTTCAGAAGGGTCTGTTGACACGGGAACATCCGGAGAGGGGGGAGGTAGAGGTGATTTTGACCTCTCTGGCGAAGATGGAGGTTCCGACTTTCCGTTAATCCTTTTTTCGAGTTCAACGAGCTCGGGATCACCTGGAGAGAGAGAAAGCGCCATCTTCAGGGATTCAAGGGCTTTTTCCTTTTCTTCCTTCCTGAAATAAAGGTCGGCCAGATTCTTTTGCGCGACCAGATTGTCCGGAATGGTTCGGGTGACAAATTCGAAATTCTTGATGGCGTCATCAAGCATGCCCTGATTCTTCTGGAGCTGTCCGAGCGTAATCCGGGCCGCCAGATAGTAAGGGTAATATTCGACGCCCTGGTTCAGGAGAGGAAGGGCTTTTTCGACAGCCCCGGACTCAAGGTAGGCTTCCGCAAGTTGAAGGAAGGAGCGGCTTTTAGGATTGCCCTCCAGACGTTCCTCTAGAGCCACAATTTCTTCTGGTGTCATCGGGTTCCCGGGGATGGATTCCGGAGACGGTCGAAAGACGCCCTTCCGGGCACAACCGTCCAGCCAAGATCAGATGCGGAAACGACCGTATCCTAACAAGTGGGGGCGCAATTTG